>CAYFVY010000106.1:0-2128 GCA_964346715.1 uncultured Pelistega sp.
GTTTCACCATTATGTAGGCGTAAGCTGACGCGATTATCGGCTTGACGTTCTATTTTACGGATACCTTTTTTAAAGAGAAATTGTACGCCGCCTGCTTCAAGTACTGATTTTAAGCCTAAGCATACTTTATAGGCATCCGCCGCTTCTTCACTAGGGGTATAAATTCCTCCAACAATCTGAGATGCGATGCCGGATAGTGCGGGTTCACGCTCAAGGCATTCAGCGGTGTTTAAGGCGAATTGTTCAGCTGCGCCGAGTTGTCGTTGCACTTCTAATTGCTTGACGGCGCTCTCCATTGAGGCTTGAGAGCGGTGAACGACCAGCTTGCCTGTGGCGCTGAAATCGACTTCAAGGCTTTCTGCTTGCAAGAGTTGGTGGTAGAGGTCACGACTACGATATGCAAGTTTCAAAAGCTCGGATGTCGTCTGGTCGCTACGCTTGGCATTACAGGCTTTCATAAACTGTAAATTCCAACACGCATCGGCTGGCTTTAAGCTAGGACGAAAACGTAAAGGGGAGTTCGGGTCCAACAACCACTTAGGCACTTTACCCAGAACTCCAGGACCAGCGAGTGGTGCAACATAGCTATAAGAAAGTTGTGCGCCATTGGCGAAACTTGCTCCTTGGCCAACTTCGTTCTTTTGGTCTAAGACCGTAACCTGATAGCCTTGACGCATCAAGGTGTACGCTGTGCTTAAACCTATAATGCCGGCACCGAGAATAAGTACTTGCATATGAGTAACTCCAAATCGTTATAAAGACCTTAACCAGTCTAATTCTGCTTGACTAAAACCTGCTTGACTACGAGCATCTAGGTTAAAAGGGCCCTTAGGTGCACTGACGCCATACGTAATTAATAAATTAGCATAACATTGAACGGGATCTAGCTGTTGCTGATCACAGACATATTTATACCAATGATTGCCAATTTCAACATGGCCGATTTCATCGCGCAAAATAATATCCAGAATCGCTACAGCTTGGAGATCCCCCGCTTGGCGTAAGCGTTCTTGAATACCAGGGGTTACGTCAAGACCTCGCGCTTCAAGTGTTCGTGGAACCAGTGCGAGGCGTGCAACAATATCATCACGAGTTTTTTCTGCCATATCCCACAAACCATTATGGGCACTAAGATCGCCATAATCGGCTCCTAGGGTTTGCAGATGCGCACGGATTAAATTGAAATGATAGGTTTCTTCTTGTGCGACGCGTAACCAGTCTCGATAAAACTGTTCTGGCATACCCGCAAAGCGCCACATAATATCGAGTGCCAGATTAATGGCATTAAATTCAATATGTGCGATGGAGTGTAAGAGGGCAATACGGCCTTCAGAGGTATGTGTTGAGCGGAACTTTACCTCTTGAGGAGGCACCAATTCGGGGCGCGTAGGACGACCTGGTAAACTTTGTTGAGTTTGAATTAGAAGCTCTGTATCCAGTGGGCAATAAGTCTGAGCAGTTAATTGTTCGACGGCCTGAATTTTATCCTCAATTTGGCTTAAGCCTAAAGCATATAAGGCTTGTTCGCGCATATCCATTCTTATTTACACTCCTTGAAAGCATTATTTTAACGGCAAGACTTGGTTTTGAACATTAATTACGGTAAAGTGTGGAACTTAATACACCACAGAGTGTCCAATATCTTGGCCTTTGCTCAAGTGTACCGTTAGCGGTGATGAGCCCTAGAATTTCCTTAGATACAAGAATAGCTGGATTATTTCATTATGAATTGGACCCAAGAATTATTAGCGAGCCTACAGTGGGTAGGGATTGCCTTTGTCGTCTCGGTAAGCTTATTAGTGGCGATCGGTTTTATCTTAATTAAAACCACGCGTTGGGCTTCGATGTTCTGGCAGTTGGCGGGTGATTATTTCGATCCTCGCAAGAATCCTTTGACTATCGTTACCTTTTCGGTGGTCTTATTGCTGAGTTTGTTCGGTGTACGTCTTAGCGTTCTGTTTTCGAACTGGTATAACGCCATGTATACGGCCCTACAAAAGCTTGACGAATCGATGTTTTGGATTCAGATGCTAGTGTTCGCCGTATTAGCGACTATTCATATTACACGTGTCTTAGTGGCTTATTATTTACAACAGCGCTTTACCATCAAATGGCGTGAGCATCTCAA
>CAYFVY010000106.1:2228-7025 GCA_964346715.1 uncultured Pelistega sp.
ATTGGCCGCCCCTTAATTCGCCTGAATTTCTTAGATGAACGCTTAAACGCGAACTACCGTTATTCATTAATTCGTGTGCGTGAATATGCTGAGAGTATTGCTTTTTATGCGGGTGAAAAGATTGAGGAGAATAAACTAAGCAAACGATTTGCTGAGGTTATTGGAAACGTCTGGGCGATTGTCCATAGAAGTCTGAAATTTCAAGGCTTTAACTTATTTATTTCTCAGGCATCGGTTATTTTCCCATTTATTATTCAAGCGCCACGTTTCTTTTCGCAGCAAATTAGTCTGGGGGATATGATTCAAACCTCTCAGGCATTTGATAACTTATCGAGTAACTTATCGTTCTTCCGTAGTGCATATGATAATTTTGCTCAATATCGTGCGGTCTTAGAGCGTTTAACAGGCTTTGATGTCAATATTGAGCGTGCTGATGCTCTACCTGTGCCAAGGATTGAAACCGATGGTGACCGTGTTGCTCTTGAAGATGTCAGCATTACAACGCCACTAGGTCGTGAACTGATTAATCATGTTAGCCTGGACGTTAAACAAGGTGAGGCCTTACTTATCCAAGGGCCTTCGGGTTCAGGTAAAACCACGATTCTGCGAACAGTTGCTGGCTTATGGCCGTATTCCACGGGGCGTGTAGTGCGTCCAACCGAAGGGGTGATTTTCCTCTCACAAAAACCTTATCTGCCTGAAGGTCCATTGGTTGATACCTTGTTTTACCCCAATCACGTTCCTGAGAATGGACGTGAATTAGCACTTGAAGTCTTGGAAAAAGTGGCTCTACCGCATTTGGTAAATCGCCTAGATCTTGATACCAATTGGACGCATAGTCTCTCGCTTGGCGAGCAGCAACGTGTTGCTTTTGCACGTATTCTACTGATGAAACCAACAGCGGCATTTATTGATGAAGCGACATCAGCGATGGATGAGGGCTTAGAGTTCGCTATGTATCAACTCTTGCATCGTGAGCTGCCTGATTTGCGTCTGATCAGCGTTGGTCATCGCAGCACTTTACATGTGCATCATACTCATATCCTGAATATAAAAGAGGGTGCCCAATGGGAAATTGTGAGACCACAATAAAACCACTACACGCTGGTTTGTCTTTGCATCTAGGCTCTTGGGCGGCTTTGGTTGAGCCTGCTAAGCTAGTACGCTATGCTGTATTCGTTAAAGAGCAAGCCGTTCCTATCGAGATGGAGTTAGACGAGTTTGATGCAGTATCCACACATGCGGTGATTTTTTCGACTGTTGAGTCTAGGGTAGCGGCTGAAGCAGCTTCTGATTCTACGGCTGTGTCAGTGGAAGCTGAGCTTGAATCTGTGACTGAGGCTGAGCTTGAGGCAGGACAGGCTGAGGGAGAGAAATCCGCCGCCGCACGAGCCCTCGCCACTGGGCGTCTCTTACCCGATGGGCATATTGGCCGTATGGCAGTGATGGCTGATGCGCGTGGCCTTGGTTTAGGTGCCCAAGTTTTGCAAGCCTTAATTGACGAGGCAAGACGTCAAGGGATGACTGAAGTGGTGTTGTCAGCGCAATTGCATGCAATGGGCTTTTATCAGCGCTTTGGCTTCGTCGCCGAAGGGGATGTTTATCTGGATTGTGCCATTGAGCATAAGGATATGCGCTTGAAACTCTAAAACAAAACGGCCTCACTTTTATGTGAGGCCGCTTTGAATATAGATTAGTAGCTTAAACTGCCCACCAAGAAGCCGGACTCTTATAGCGACCAACCCCAACGATATAGTAGAATACGCCTGCAGCTGCAAGGGTAAAAACTACACGCCATAAGGTAGTCTTCGCATGCTTAATCGCGATACTGCCGAATGAGATATAGGCCAGCAATAGAATAATCTTGACCAAAATAAATGGATGGTGCGGACCAATAATGATCACCATATAGATGGCAGCCAAGAAGAGAACTGAGTCAATAATATGCGGAACAACTTTCACCCAAGTTTGTTGCATAATGCTCGAGTTAGTGATGTTCCAGAAAGAACGTAATAGAAATAGACTGATGCTTAGATAAGCACAGGTCATATGAATTGTTTTAATCGTTAAATATTCCACATTTAGCTCTTTATTATTACTTTCGATAGCACGATTTTAGCGTATCATTTAGAAAAATCAAGAATATATACATATTAATTAAGGACTCTATGGACAGTGAAATTGCCTGGCAAATGCTTTTGCTCTTATTTGCTGTTGCGGCTTTTGCAGGATTTGTTGATTCAATCGCAGGGGGTGGGGGTTTAATCACCATCCCAGTTTTATTATTAGCACAAGTACCGCCCTTAAGTGCCTTAGCCACCAATAAAGTGCAAGGTGTTGCTGGCTCTTTTACTGCCTCTGTCACGATGCTGCGTCGAGGCATTATTAATTTTCAAGAAATCTGGAAAGCCGCGGTGATGTCTTTTATTGGGGCAGCGCTAGGCACCTTATGTGTCCACTTCTTGGATGTGGCGGTGTTGGATATTGTGATCCCCATTGTGCTCTTATTGATTGGTTTTTACTTCTTGCTAACACCGAGTGTAGGGCAGTTGGAACAAAAGCCGCGACTTAGTGCGAAGACGTATAATTTAACCGTTGTGCCAGGTATTGGTTTTTATGATGGGGTATTTGGTCCAGGCACGGGGTCTTTTTTCTCCCTAGCCAATATCACCTTGCGTGGAAAGCAAATCATTAAAGCTACAGCAGGGGCTAAAGTGATGAATTTCGCCAGTAATATTGCATCGGTTATGGTGTTTATTTTTAGTGGCAAAATTGTCTGGGTGATTGGTCTGGTGATGATGGCAGGGCAGATTCTCGGCGCATATCTGGGTTCACTGATGGTGATTAGCCATGGCTCTAAAATTGTGCGCCCGCTCATTGTCGTGGTGTGCTTTTTAATGGTGGCGCGTTATCTGTACGTCAAGTTTTGATGGTTTACTCGGCACTAAACTGTTAAGCTAAAAGATATCAATAAAAATAAGGCAAATTTTTGGTGTAGACCCAACATGAGGGTTCGACTGTCACAAACGAGTAAAATAATTTGCATACGATAATACACTAAGTGCTTATACAAGTAGATTGAACATAAGTGTCGTCTCAGTATGTCGAATGAGTTAGGGTTGTGAAGAGAATATCCTAAGGACAGTACTGTTAGCGTTCTTATTAGTTTTACGTTAGGCGTGTTTTTAATTCGTCGCCTAGCGACTGGATAAGCTGAACTTGGTGTATAACAAGAAGGAATAAACGAGTGGTAAATGATAATAAAGAAATACAAACCGTAAATACAGATGTGTCGGAAGAGTTAGGGATGCAGTTTGATCCTGCCGTGCCAAGCCGAGAACAGATTCTCCAATTTCTCCGCGAGCATTCACGTCAAATAGGCCTAGATGCACTTAGCCGACACTTTAATCTGCAGCGTGACACGGCTATTGCTGGTCTGGAGAAGCGTTTAGCAGCCATGTTGCGTGATGGCCAGATCAGTTCATTGCGTCAAGGATTCAAATTGAACACCGCAAATCAAGCGGTGACGGGGCGAGTACAGGGGCATCGTGATGGGTTTGGTTTTTTAATTCCTAATGACGGTAGTACCGATATCTATCTCTCAAATCGTGAGATGCTTAAAGTTCTCCATGGTGATATCGTCCAAGTTAAGGTGACAGGGGACAATCGTGGCCGACTTGAGGGAACGATTATCGAGGTGCTTGAGCGTGGTACAACACGCCTGGTTGGTCGTATTCTGTATGAGCATGGTAATTGGGTTGTCGTGCCTGAAGATCAACGCATTAAACACGATATCGTGGTGCCCGTTGCTGAGTTGAATGGCGCTGAACACGGTAAGGTCGTCGTGGTTGAAATTATTACGCAACCGACGCGCTATAGCCAACCAATTGGACGCATTGTTGAAGTATTGGGGGAGATTGATGACCCTGGTATGGAAATTGAAATTGCTGTGCGCAAGTTTAATGTTCCCGTTGATTTCTCTAAACAAACCTTAGCACAGGCAGCGGCTTTACCGGAAGAAGTGCAAGCCGCTGACTTAGACGATCGGATTGATTTGCGCGATGTGCCATTTATCACGATTGATGGCGAAGATGCTCGTGACTTTGATGATGCGATCTATGCCGAAGAAGTGAATATCGGTACAGAGAAGCGCAAACGTATGGCTTGGCGCTTATTGGTGGCGATTGCTGATGTTTCACATTATGTACGACCACAAGAGGCGATTGATAAAGATGCCATGGAACGTGGTACTTCCGTGTACTTCCCGCGTCGCGTCATACCTATGTTGCCCGAAGCCTTATCGAATGGCTTGTGTTCACTGAATCCAGAGGTTGACCGCCTAGTGATGGTCTGCGATATGGTGATTCCAAGCACAGGAGCGGATGCCGGCAAGGTGCAAGCTTACCAATTTTATAAGGCCGTGATTCATTCACACGCACGTACGACTTATACCCAAGTCTGGGATACTCTACAACAACCGACAGGACCTACGGCTAAGCAGTTAATTCATGTGCAGCCGCAGATTAACGATCTGTATCGCTTATATGAGTTGTTTGCTGAGCAGCGTAAAGAACGTGGCGCCATGGATTTTGAGACGGTTGAGACACGCATTATTAGTAATGATATGGGTAAGATCGAGCAGATTGTGCCGTTTATCCGTAATAATGCGCACCGCTTAATTGAAGAATGTATGTTGGCGGCGAATACGTGTGCAGCTGATTTTATCCAGCACCATAAGCGTGCGGGTTTATATCGTGTTCACGAAGGCCCAACGTTGGATAAGTTAACCACCTTGCG
>CAYFVY010000107.1:0-6898 GCA_964346715.1 uncultured Pelistega sp.
TACGACCAGGACGAGCTGGTTTATCACGCACTTGGAAATTACCAAAGCCAGAAAGTTTAACACTATCACCACTGGCTAAGGCTTCGCGGATTTCTTTAAAAAAGGTATCCACAATATCTTTAGCTTCACGCTTATTTAAGCCAACCAAATCAAATAGCATCTCTGCCAGTTCAGCTTTGGTTAGCGTTTTATTAACACTAAGGTCTTCCATGATTTCCTCTCATTAACGTTGACGTATGCCAAAGGTATTAACCCATGTAGCTAATACTTTGCTCATACATTGCTCAACGCGTGCATCTTCTAGGGTTACCGCAGGGTCTTGTAAGACAAAGTGGAACGCTAAGCTACGCTCTTGGCTATCGCTCTTCGCATCTTTCCAGATATCAAATAAAGACGCTTCTTGAATCAGACGTAAATCTGGATCATTCTGCTTCGCTTGCTCAAGCGCATCAAATAAAGACTGTACTGTTAAGCTATTCGGTGCCCAAATTGCTAAGTCGCGCGTAACACGTGGTTGGTTAGATAATTCTTTAGGCGCATGTAGATCGAGCGTACGTAAAGAATCTACGCTGACCTCGAAGACTACAGGTGCATGCACTAAATCATACTCTTGAACCCATTGAGGATGCAACTCACCAATAAAACCAATCACTTGGCCATCTAAGCTAATTTCAGCACTACGTCCTGGATGCAAAGCTGGATGCTCTTTGGCACTAAAGCGCAATGCGGCAGCTTTTTTACCAAAAAGATTTTCTAGCTCTTTTTTCACATCAAAGAAATCAACTTGACGTGTGCTCACACCCCATTGTTCAGCTTGAGCGGGGCCCCAAGAGGCGCCTGCCAAATGCAAAGGCTGATCGACATTCGCTACGCTTAAATCACCATCTTGTACTTGCACATCTCGACGATAGACGCGGCCAAGCTCAAAGACCTTAACGCGTGACTGCTTACGCTTAGCATTATGCACAATATTCGCCACTAAACCAGCAATCAAGCCAGAACGCATTACAGCTAATTGGCTTGCGATAGGATTCAATAAAGCGATAGGGTTACGATTACCCATCAATTGCTCTTCCCAATCACGCTCCACAAAGCTGAAGTTCACGACTTCTTGATAGCCTTGAGCCGCCATTGCATGACGCATATCATGCTCACTACGCTCAGTCTCATTGTTAGGTAACATCACCGCAGGCACAATTGGTGCCACGTCAGGGATATTCTCGAAACCATAGATACGTGCCACTTCTTCGATCAAATCTTCTTCAATTTCAATGTCGAAGCGATATGAAGGAGGCGTAACCGTATAAACACCTGCATCTTGGCTAAACTCTAATCCCAATTGTCTAAAGATGCTAGCAACTTGTTCTGCACTCACCTTAACACCAAGAATTTTTTGGCAACGCTCAAGACGCATGCTGACTGGCTTACGCTCAGGCAGATTAACAATCGTATCGTCCACAGGGCCGGCTTGACCACCACATAGCTCAAGCACTAGTGCGCTGATATATTCTAAGTGCTCAACCACATTATTAAAGTCCACACCGCGCTCGAAACGATGACTCGCTTCAGAAGCAAATTTA
The DNA here is from genome assembly GCA_964346715.1 of uncultured Pelistega sp. Taxonomy (GTDB): domain Bacteria; phylum Pseudomonadota; class Gammaproteobacteria; order Burkholderiales; family Burkholderiaceae_B; genus Taylorella. The sequence continues at coordinate 1,581 of CAYFVY010000107.1, forward strand.
TAGCGGCGAGCACGTCCAGCAATCGCTTCAGGGTACCAGAAAGCTGCTTCCATATATACATCTTGCGTATCTAAGCTAACAGCAGTCGCCTCGCCACCCATCATGCCAGCAAGACTTTCAATCGCTTCACCAGCACAGATAATACCGACATCATCATCCAGCTCAACGGTTTGTTCATTGAGTAATTTAAGGCTTTCACCCTTCTTGGCCCAGCGAACATTCAGCTCACCCTTGATCTTGCCTAGGTCGAACATATGCGTTGGGCGACCAAGCTCCAACATCACGTAGTTAGAGATATCGACTAAGATTGACACTGAACGTTGACCAGCGCGCTCAAGACGCTTTTTCATCCATTCAGGCGTTTCGGCTTTGGCATTCACGCCACGCACGATACGACCCGCAAAGCGACCACATAAATCTGGCGCATGTACATTCACTTTCAAGGTGTCTTGAATACTGACAGGTACAGGTGTGAAATCAAACTTTTTCAGTGGCGCATCGGTTAAGGCACTCACTTCACGTGCTACACCGTAGACTGATAAGCAATCAGCACGGTTAGGGGTTAATTTAATTTCAAAAACATTATCATCAAGCTGCAAGGTATCGCGAATGTCTTGACCGATTGGTGTCTCAGGGTCTAAATCTAATAAGCCGCCGTGATCTTCAGAAATACCAAGTTCACGTGCTGAGCACAACATGCCAAAAGACTCTTCACCACGCATCTTGGCTTTAGAGATTTTAAAGTTGCCTGGCAATACAGCACCAATACGCGCAAGAGGAGCTTTCATCCCTTGGGCTGCATTCGGTGCGCCACAAACAATCTGAAGCAGCTCACCTGAGCCATCATCAACTTTACAAATACGTAATTTATCCGCATTCGGGTGCGGTGCAATTTCCACAATCTGCGCCACAACAATACCGCTAAACGCAGGTGCTACGGGCTCAACGCCCTCTACCTCAAGGCCAGCCATGGTGAGTTTATGCGCCAACTCATCTGTTGATAGCGCAGGGTTTGCCATTTCACGCAGCCAGGATTCTAATACGAACATAATCTTTATCCGATTTAATTTAAGTTTATAGTATTAAACATTGAATTGCTGTAAGAAACGCAAATCACCTTCGTAGAATTGACGTAAGTCATTCACGCCATAGCGCAACATCGTCAAGCGCTCGATACCAGAACCAAAAGCAAAGCCTACATACTTCTCAGGATCTAAACCATAGTTACGAATCACTACTGGGTGCACCTGACCTGAGCCAGAAATTTCTAACCAACGACCTTGATTAGGGCCTGAGGTGAACATCATATCAATCTCAGCCGATGGCTCAGTAAAGGGGAAGAAAGAAGGACGGAAACGAACGCACAAATCATCGGTCTCGAAGAAGGCACGTAAGAAATTAGTGTAGACACCTTTGAGGTCAGCAAACGAGATATTCTCATCAATCCAAAGACCCTCAACTTGATGGAACATCGGTGAGTGTGTCGCATCGCTATCCACACGATAGGTGCGCCCCGGCGCAATCACTTTAATCGGTGGTTTATGCATACGTGCATAACGTACTTGCATCGGACTCGTATGGGTGCGAAGCAAGAGCGGTAAACCCTTCTCGTCTTGCATATCCACATAGAAGGTATCTTGCATCGAACGAGCTGGGTGATTTTCTGGGTTATTCAGTGCTGTAAAGTTCATCCAGTCATTTTCAATTTCTGGACCATCGGCAACAGCAAAGCCGATTGAGCGGAAGATTTCTTCGATACGCTGCCACGTCTGAATCACCGGGTGAATACCACCTGTATTCGCACCGCGTCCAGGCAAGGTCACATCAATAGTTTCAGCGGCTAAACGCTGGTTTAACTCAGCTAGAGCAAAAGCATCACGACGATCTTTTAAAAGTTGCTCAATAGCTTGTTTGGCCTGGTTAATACGGGCACCTTCAGTTCGCTTCTGATCAGGTGGCAATTGCGCTAAGCCTTTCATTAAGGCGGTAATACTGCCACTTTTGCCAAGGAATTTTGCCTTTTCATTTTCTAGGCTAGCCGCATCAGGAGCTGCTGCAAAATTATCTTGTGCTTGGCGAATTAGATCATCAAGAGATTGCGTCATGAAATTTCCATTCGTAAAAAAACAAACGGAGCCCAAATTGAGCCCCGCTTGTGGGTTTAGTACATCATTACTAGAAAACTAGTACTGATTAAGCACCTAGGGCTGATTTAGCTTGTTTAACGATAGCAGCAAAACCTGCTTTATCGTTAACAGCCATATCGGCAAGTACTTTACGGTCAAGTTCAATCGAAGCTTTCTTCAAGCCAGCGATGAACACGCTGTATGTTACGTCGTGTTGACGAACTGCAGCGTTAATACGAGTAATCCATAAAGAACGGAAAGTGCGTTTTTTGTTGCGACGGTCACGATAAGCATATTGACCTGCTTTCATTACCGCTTGTTTAGCAACACGGAATACGTTACCACGACGACCACGGAAACCCTTGGCGGCGGCAATTACTTTCTTATGACGAGCATGGGCGGTGACACCACGTTTTACGCGAGGCATATTATTCTCCTATTAAGCAAAAGGCATCATGGCGCGTACTGATGCCACGTCTGAATCGTGAACAGCAGTTGAACCGCGTAATTGACGCTTGTTTTTAGTGGTCTTTTTGGTCAAGATATGGCGTTTGAACGCTTGACCACGCTTAATAGAGCCGCTTGCGCGAACCTTAAAGCGCTTAGAAGCGCTTTTTTTGGTTTTCATTTTTGGCATGATTCTACCTAAATATATATAAATGCGACTAAAGGTGCCAAAAGAAGTTCTTGGTCTTGTAAAACCCTTATGTCTATTTGCTGTTAGTACAGCCACAATAAACCATGATAAATTATTAAAATTATATTTAAAATCAATAAGCTATGGATTAATGAGTGCCTAACTAATCTGCTAACTATGTGATCCTTCGAATCTGCTCAGAACCAGTGTCAAAAACTAGTGCAAGTAAACAAATCTACTCTGAACCCGACCTAAGATACTGCTAGCAAAGACCATAATTATAAGCTGTTTTCTCTTAGGATGTCTAGTATCCCAATGATTTAATTAGAAAATCTGTTGGAATGCCGCACCCGCAAACTTATAAATCCATCTTAGCGCTTACTTCAATGACCCTATTGGGCGGTAATTTTAAGAAATCAATCAGCGAGATCGCATGATGATACCGTTGCACGAAGATGCTTTCTTGCAAGCAACACATAAGCTGATGCGATGAGCCTTTAAACAAATAAGCCCTTAAAAATACAAAAAAAGGGTTAAGAAGTATGCTCCTTAACCCCTAAAACAGCACTACATAGAACCTCATAGTGCCGATCGGACCATAATCCTTAAAACTTAACAAAAATTAAAACATTTTTTCTTGATTGTTAATATCACTAGTTCTAGTGATTTTATAAACGTTTAATATTATCTATAATATCTTTAGTTTTTGATGAGATTACCTCAGTGATAGAGCTATCGCCCTGTCAACAGAGTTAAGTGAAGAGTGAAATATTAACTAACCACGACAGGAGGAAATATGGTTCCCTTAATAGCACCCGTACTGATCGTGGAAGATGATAGTTTTATGCAGCAACGACTTAGCGCTATTCTTGTAGATATTGGTTATGCTGCCGAAGACTTGCAATTTATGAGCTCTATCACCGAAGTTCAGCAACACATTAATTATGAGCAAGTAGCCTTAGCATTGATTGACCTTGGCTTACCTGACGGGAATGGTATAGAAATCATTGAGGCGCTCAGTTGCACACGCTCTGATATTCCAATCCTCGTTATCTCAGCCTGGAGTACAGAGCAGATGATTATCAATGCGCTACAAGCGGGAGCAACAGGTTATATTCTGAAAGAACGTGACGATATTGAGCTTAAGGTTTCTATTCGTAGCGTCCTCAATGGAGGTGCGCCGATAGATCCTTTTATTGCACGACATATTTTAAATAAAATTCCAGTGCAAGTTAATACTCCTGATCTCACTGCAGACGAGCAAGAACTAGCCCCTGAAACAGATAGTTTAACTGAGCGCGAATATGAAATTCTCAGCCTAGTAGCCTCGGGGTTGAGTAATCAAGAAATTGCTGACCATATTTTCTTATCACGCCATACTGTCGAGACACACATTCGTCACGTCTACCGTAAACTTGCAGTAACCAACCGAACTAAGGCGATTAACCGGGCTCGTGAAATTGGCCTACTCTAATTGATGGCGCCTAAGACAGTATGTTAATTCACCCTCTTACGTATTTCGCCGCAGATCAGGTTCGCTTATTGAGTAAGTGCATAAGCTGGCTACTCAGTCTAGTCGTATGCTCTTTCTTTGTGCTCTTAGTTAGCCAGCAAAGTGCTTGGGCGCAGGATAAAGCTGCTCACTGCACCCCGAGCATTGATGCAGTCTATACACAACAATCCACGGCTAACGCCCCTAATTTAGTAAATGCCGATGCATGGCAGCCAGTGACCTTACCCGATATCTGGACCATGCGTTGGCCTGATTTTACAGGCGTTGTCTGGTATCGTCTTGACTGGTCGAGCAACTGCACTGAGCAAGGCGCGCCAGAGCCCTTAGCCCTCCTGATTCATTCAATGAATATGGCGGGTAAAGTATGGCTGAACCAAGATGTACTATGGTCAGATCACAATCTAACTGAGCCACTTAGTCGTAGTTGGAATTCTCCACGTTTTTTAAGCTTGCCTAGTGTTTCAATCAATCATAGAGGCACTAATCAGCTTTACTTCCGTATCACCGGTGATGCGCTAAGCTCACCAGGTTTAGGTATCGTGAATCTGGGTGACAGCATGAGTATCGCTCAGGCACATAAAATAAGTTATTGGAATCACCGTACCCTCTTTTATCTCAATATTATTTTTTCATTCACTCTTGGTCTGATTTGTGGGTGCATTTGGCTCTTTCGACGCCAAGAGGTGGCCTATGGTTGGTATGCCTTAACCTCATTATTTTGGATCGCCTTTATTTCCAATACCTTAATCGTTGAGACAGCGCCTTTTCCGAATACCGCCTCATTGACACAATTTAATATCGCTTTTTTCATCTTCTATAGTCTCAGCTTTAGTATATTTTCTTGGCGCTTCTTAGGAAGAAAGCTGCCAGAAGTTGAAAAAGTACTCTACGGGTTCACGGTACTCTTTTTAGCCTGCATCTGGTTGGGACCAGAAGAACACCTACAATCCACCTTATTGACGATTTTTTACGTAGCAATTGTTCTATTTATGCTAAATAGTTTATTCGTTTCGTACTTATGTTTTCGTACCAGACAATTAGA
>CAYFVY010000108.1:0-6897 GCA_964346715.1 uncultured Pelistega sp.
TTCCTTATCTTGCTGTTCTGCCAATATTGTATTCAGCAATTGCTGATGTGTATGCTGGGGTTCTTGCGTGCTTACCATCTGCATGTCTCGTCCTTTACTGAAGCTTGGTTTTTAATTTGTGTGTATGGAATCAGTGCTCTTAATGGCTTATCTTTTGGATATTATCTTACTATAGTGACTTCTAGTATATAGTCAAATAAGCTCATAATGAGCAAGTATAGTTTTGTATCGCTAAACCGTGTAGTCACTCCCATGAACCCAATTGAAACCCACCCCTTAGCACCCTTCGCTCCAGAGCACGCCAAACTGCTAATGCTAGGCTCTTTTCCGCCGCCACGAGCACGTTGGAAAATGGATTTCTACTATCCTAACTTCCAGAATGATATGTGGAGGATTTTTGGCTTGGTCTTTTTCGCAGATAAAGACTATTTTGTTGAGGCAGGTGGGAAGTCATTTAAGGAAGCCTTAATCCGTAATTTCTTGGGTGAAAAAGGTATCGCGATTAGTGATACGGCATACCAAGTAATACGTTTGCAAGGCAATGCTTCAGACAAGTTTTTACAAATTGTGCAGCCTGTAGATCTCACTCAGTTGCTAGCGCAAATGCCGCAGTGTCATGTCTTAATGACGACGGGCGAGCTGGCAACAGACACCTTATTATCTTTGATGCCAGCTGAGACAGAGAAACCGAAAATTGGTACGCCAAGTCAGACGATTTTTGAGGATAGGGAGTTAAGTCTGTACCGCTTACCCTCTTCATCACGTGCTTATCCCTTAGCGTTGGAGAAGAAGGCAGCGGCTTATCTAGAGTTCTTTGCAGAACTTGGGATGGTCTAAGTAGGGTTGAGTTACTGCAAGAATGGCAATTGAGTAAAGATCTGCAAGATTGTTGCATTCACCAAGTCGACAAAGAAAGCGCCCACAATTGGTACGATTAAGAAGGCCTTATAGGATGGACCATAGCGGTCAGTAACGGCTTGCATATTGGCCACTGCTGTTGGTGTGGCACCTAAGCCGAAGCCACAATGACCAGCGGCTAGGATCACCGCATCATAGTCTTTACCCATAAAGCGGTAGGTCACGAATGCCGCATACAGCATCATCACCACAACTTGTACCGCTAAAATCACTAATACAGGTAGCGCTAAATCCACTAACTCCCAGAGGCGCAGCGAGAGCAGGGCCATGGCTAAGAAGAGGGATAGAGATGCGTTGCCAAAGACGTCAATGGCGCGGTCAAACATATCGAAGTTAAAGAAGTGGGTGAGAATATTTCGTAGAATCACACCGCACATCAAGGCCCAGACGAAAGTTGGTAACTCGAAGAAGGTGTCTTTACCAACCATCGTCATAATATCGGCGAAGGCTAAACAAGCAGCAAAAAGTGCTAAAGTCTCAATGGTCGAAGATGCCGTAATTTTACGGATTTCATCAGGTTTATCGAACATGGCTTCTTTTTCTGAGTTGTGCTCACTATGCTGGGTGCTATAAAGCGATTGACCAGCGGCAACTTTTTCAAGGTGAGTCGGGTTCTCTGGCTCAGGTAAGCGTTCATGCTTCATCTTTTTTAAGAGATACTTAGCGACCGGACCACCAATCATACCGCCAGCGACTAAGCCAAAAGTGGCTGTAGCAATGACTAGCAAACCACAATTGCTTAAAATCTGTATCAAATGTATCATTGGCATACTTTTTGAGCTTATACATTTTTAGGAGGTAATCTGTGAAATTTCTCACTAATTTTTCGACGAAGCTGATGGAGCGGTACTTACCTGATGCGTTTATTTTCGTTATTTTACTAACCTTATTGGTTTTTATTTTAGGCTGGTCTACGACTGATACGAATGCCATTGAGATGGTGACTTATTTTGGTAATGGTTTTTGGGGCTTATTAGCTTTTACCTTACAGATGGCCATGGTATTGCTTTGTGGGCATGTGATGGCCAAGAGCCCGTTGTTTAAGTCAGTACTTGAGGCCTTAGCAGCTGCACCTAAGACTGCGGGTGGCGCAATTATTATGGTATCTTTTGTTTCAGCAGTAGCTTGCTGGATTAACTGGGGCTTTGGTTTAGTACTGGGTGTGCTTATTGCGAAAGAAGTGGCGCGTCAACGTAACGATACTGACTACCGTCTGTTAATCGCCAGTAGCTATAGTGGTTTCTTGATATGGCATGGTGGTATTGCTGGCTCTATTCCTTTGAGTATTGCTACAGAGGCTCACCCTTATGCGCAACAAATTGGTATTATTCCAACCACAGATACCATCTTTACCTTAGGTAATTTATTAATCTGCGGTATCTTGCTGGTCGCAATTCCACTACTTAATTACTTTATGCATCCAGCACCTAAGGATCGTGTGATTATTGATAAAGCGAAACTTTATGAACCTGAGCCAGCACCTAAGCCATCTGTGATGACTCCAGCAGAGCGTCTGGAACATAGTTCACTACTGAACTATGCTGTAGGGTTAATTGGTTTTGTGTATGTCGTACACTATTTCTACACCAAGGGCTTCAACCTAAACCTAAATATCATTAACTTTATTTTCTTCTTTGCTGCTGTCATCTTGCATAAGACACCGCGTAATTTTATTGATGCGGTTGATGAAGCTGTGCGTGGTGTTGGGCCTATTTTGGTGCAATTCCCCTTCTATGCGGCGATTATGGCAATGATGGTGAACTCTGGTTTAGCGGCGAATATCACCAACCTCTTCGTTAGTACCGCCTCAGAGTCGAACTTCTATGTCCTTGCCTTCTTGAGTGCGGGTCTAGTGAACTTCTTTATTCCGAGTGGTGGTGGTCAGTGGGCCGTACAAGCACCAGTGATGATTGAAGCAGTGAACGCGATTGGTGGCAACTTAGAGCAAGCTAAGATGGCGATGGCTGTGGCATGGGGTGATGCTTGGACGAATATGATTCAACCGTTCTGGGCGCTGCCTGCCTTGGCAATTGCTGGATTGAAAGCCAAAGACATTATGGGTTTTTGTGTTTTTGTCTTGCTATTGTCAGGCCTTGTTATTTCTGGCGTGTTCTATTTTGTGTATTAGTAAAAAGGATATTGCTACATATTGTAAGTATTCGTCATTTATGATGCTATAACGATTGTGTAGTTTTAGTTCTTAAGGGCTTTGTCCATCAGTGGCAGAGCCCTTTTTTATTGAGTGCGGCATTAGAAAATATTGAAATAAGCAAGTAAAACCCCTGTCATATGGCTTATTTATACTATGACTATTTTATAAGTATTTGTTTTCTCAACATAAAACCGAATTTTGAGGCCGTGATGGATGTTCTTAGCAATGTATTTACTCGCCCAGTTATTGCACATACCCACCTACCAGGGGTGCTGCACTTCTTAATGATTGATGAGCTGGGCAAAGAGCTGGTTGATGTCCGTGCGCAGTTAGATTTGGTGATTAATGTCTTACGCAATATGGATGTGACTGTTGGCAATAATTTAACGACCTTGGTTAAGGGCGATGAAAAACATACCGTTAACCTTACGCGCACGGTGCACATTAAAAGCCATGAGTCAGAGAAATTTGATGCCGGTGTGACGAGTCGCACCAAAGGCGGACTTAACGATGAAGTGATTGATGGGGTTATTCGTAATGTTGTTGGCGGCAATACATATACCTTAGAGGGAGATAATACGGAAACCATTACGGGTGACGATTCCTTTACCTTAACGGGACACCAAACTCATACGATAACAGGGAACCAAAGTCATACGTTAACAGGCGACCAAACCCTTACCATTACCGGCAATAGAACCCATACGACATCTGGCAATCAGGACTATAAACTAATGGGAGATGGTTTTTATGGCACGTTTGGTACGCAGACTGAGCTTGTGACGGGTAATGTCAGCAATATGCATCTTAGCAACCATATGCATCTTGTCCTTGGCAATAACACTCAAATAACACTCCTAAAAGAGCGATTGGATGGGGTTCTTTATTTTAATGACTGAATATTAAGTATGTAATTAAGTGCTTCAAAGCATAATTTATATAATAAAAATCATTTAAAATCAATGACTTATAAATAAATTGGCGAGCTATTCAAAGCATGATTGTAATACGTAACTATCACGTCATAAATAGCCATTAGACTTTATAAGTAAACTATTTATGCCATGTTTTCATGAAAACCATTAAGCCCTTCCGTCTGTCGTGCATCACGCGTCCTTATCAATTTGTCAATACCTATTACCTGGGTCTCACGGTCTTTGTGCTCTGGGATTTTCAAGAAGGCAAGCCAATTGCCGAAGGCGAGCAGGCTTTATGGGACTTGTTTAAAGAGGAATCGGCTGAGAATTTCGGTGCTGAGGCGCTCGACTTGGGTGTACCTAAACAACAAGCTGATCTGATTTTAAATGCCTACGCTTATGGCTGCTATGCCCAAGAGGGTCGAACAGCGGTTGAGGTAGAGCTGAATAATGTGAAAAAGGCCTTGTGGGCAACAGGTAACCGCTATTGGGTAAATAATCGTCCTTCAAAACCATTGCCTTTTGAGAAAATTGCCATCAATTGGCGTAATGCATATGGTGGTCCTGATTTCCCTGAAAATCGTGTTGGTAAGGGACATAAGGTTCAGGATTATAAAGGTATGCAGGTGCAGTTTTTACCGAATATCGAAGACCCTAAAAATCCTGTGCGCCATGAAACTAGCACCTATACTGCGGCAGGTTTCTCGGCTATACCGATTGAGTATCCCAATCGTCATCTGATGATGGGTACCTATGATGAAAAGTGGCGCCGTGAGGACTATCCAGGTTTTGCGCGTGATATTGATTGGCATTACTTTAATCAAGCACCAAGTGATCAATATTTAGCTCGTTTATCTGCGGGCGATACGATTCGTTTTACGCATATGCATCCCGAGAAGCCTGTCCTGACAGTGCAGATCCCTGATTGGCGAGTGCGTGCTTTTATCAAAACAGCGAATAGTGGAAATACGATTGAGGGCAGCTTAAGTCCTGTTGACTTTGCGCTCACAACGGTCTGGGCCTACCCACATAAAGAGCAAGCAGTATTGATTTATCAGGCAAATGTGGAAATTAATTCGGATGATGGTGATGAGCTGTCTCACTTTATGTTGGCTTTAGAGCATCCACAACGTGAGAAACCCATTGAGCATTATGAAGAGGTCTTGCGACAACGCTTAGATCCTAAACTGGGCGCTTTGTATGCGGCCTTAGATAAACCTCTCATCGATTCTGAATATATGCGCCCCTTGATGATTGAGCAGATGCCTGTCTCGGTGAAGGTGCAAAATAAGATGAAGCTAGTGGAGAGCGAGTTAGCGAAGTCTAAAGCTCAAATCGAGGAAATTGCCAAAGATCGTCCTCTTGATGAGGATGATCCTGATATCAAGCGCATGCGTGATTTAGAAGCTGAGTTAGGAGTAGGGAAAGGTAGCGCTGAAATCGAGATGAGTCGTCAGCTCTTAGCCGGTGAGATCGGCTATGAACAGCTTATCGAATGGCAGATTGAACAAGCGAAGAAGCCAGACAATTATTCCTCGAAGCGCCGCTTGCTGCGTGAGCAACTTAAGGAAGTAAAGTCCAAACAAGCAACCATGACGTATGCAGAACAGGTTGAGTTCTTTGAAGAAAATAAGAATGATGAGTATAGCCAAGAGCTCCTAGCTTACAAGCCTAAGGAACTGCAAGACCTAGGTGAATATAAGAGTGCTGATGAGGCGAAAAAAGCGATCGATGAGCAAGATAAGGCTGTGCAAGATTTACGCACCATGGAATATGCTCAACACCAGCAATTTGCACAATTACGAGCACAGCAGCGAGTCCCTAGGATGGGTAAGGGGCTGGGTCAAGATATCTCAGTAGTGAATGAGCAGGCGCAACTACACGCGATTGAGAGCTTGGCACACTTTAAGCAAACACTCCGTGAGATTCCCGATGGTTTTAAATTGACTCAAGCGTACTTCTCACAAGAGGATTATAGCGAGTTACAGGCTTGGCCAACTTGGGTCCATCAGGTGCAATTTACCCAATGTAATTTTAGTCAAACGAATCTACAGCATTGCCGTTTTAAGAACGTCGTCTTTCAGTCTTGCGACTTTGAGAAGGCTGATTTAAGTTTTACGGTCTTTGAGGATTGTCATTTTATTGATTGTAAGATGGCGAACTTAACGACGACGCGGATAGATCTGAAGCGGGTAGAGTTTACTCATTGCGAATTAGTCACTTGGATGCACTTCAAGATGTTTGCAGAGCAAGTGAAGTTTGATGAGTGCAAGTTTGAGAGCTTTAATTTTTTCAGGGCAAGGGTGCGAGGACTGCATTTTGAGTCATGTCAATTATCCCGTCATACCTTTACTAATTGCTGGCTAAAGCAGTTGAGCTTTACGCAATGTCAGATTGATTCGCTAAGCTTTGTGGGCACTAAACATATTCAGGGCATGCGTTTCACTAACTCAGAAGTGCAGAAGCTCTTTGTTCAAGGCCTGACGCAAGTGAGTGACTTTGTTATGGAACGCAGCTTATTGAAGGATTCTTGCTTGCGTGAGCTTAAACTCCACCAAGCCCAGTTTATTGAATCAGATATTGCTCGTAATGAGTTCTCTAAGACGCAATTTCATTACGCACAATTTAAAACGGTAAGTGCGAAAGATAGCATATTTGTGCGCAGTGATTTTTATGGGGCAGATATTCATAATGCCGACTTTGCGCAGACGATTTGTAAACTGGCGAATTTCAGTGCAAGTAAATTAAAGCATGTTTCATTTTTCTGTGCCGAATTGGCTTTAATTAAGACCGATCATCTCACTATTCAAGAGGATTGTTGGTTAGAGCGGGCGAATGTCTATCCTCGTTTGGTAGCTTAAGAGCTAAGTGAGTTAAAGTGAGTTTTAAGATGGATCCAAAAAATATGAA
>CAYFVY010000109.1:0-6882 GCA_964346715.1 uncultured Pelistega sp.
TTTTATTCACCCATCATCTTGGCATACCACTCATGGAAGTGTTGCATACCATCTTCCATAGGCGATTGATAAGGACCAACTTCGCTAGTGCCACGCTTCATTAAGGCTAAGCGACCTGCATCCATGCGTTCAGCAATTTCATCATCTTCAATTGCTGTTTCCATATAGGCGGCACGTTGTGCTTGCACAAAATCGCGCTCAAACATAGCAATCTCTTCAGGGTAGTAAAATTCCACAACGTTCATAGTCTTCTGTGGGCTTACTGGATATAGCGTGGATAAGACTAAGACGTGAGGATACAGCTCAATCATATGGGTTGGGTAGTACGTGACCCAAACTGCCCCAAAATCAGGACTCTCACCTTGGCGGAATTTCAGTAATTCATCATGCCAGCGTTGGTACACGGCAGAGCCAGGGTTGGCGAGTGCTTGATGCACACCAACACGTTGAGAGCTGAAAGAGTCAGCAAACTCCCACTCGAGATCGCTACAAGTAACAAACTGACCTAAACCTGGATGGAAAGGCTCGACATGATAGTCTTCTAAATAGACTTCAATAAATGTCTTCCAGTTATAGTTACACTCATGCATCTCAACATGGTCTAAGACGTAGTCAGAGAAATCGAATTGGCTCTGTGCAAATAAAGACTGCATATCTTGTGCTGGATTACGCGGTCCTTCAAACAGGAGTCCGTGGCAATTTTGCAGAGGGAACTTTTGTAAGTTCTTGCACGGATTGTTATTGAAGTGCGGTGCACCAATCAGCTCACCATCGTTCTTATAGGTCCAACGATGCAGAGGGCAGACAATATTGCCACCATTATCACGTAAATTACCATGATTATTATTGGGATCGGTGACGTTGCCAGCTTGGCCGCCTAGCATAATCGCTTGACGGTGACGACAGACGTTGGATAGAAGTTCGACGCCATGTTCGTTACGGACTAAAATACGACCGGCATTCTCCTGAGGCAATGTGCGCCAATCGCCTGTTTCGAGTACGGACTTTTCATTGCCGACATAGATAGAAGAGTGTTTAAAGATATGTTCTTGCTCGCGAGCAAAGATGTTGTCGTCAAAATACACATGCACGGGTAACTGTGTTTTCCCTGGTGTGAGATGCGATAACTTGGCGATGTCTGACATGATGGAACCCCCCGCTTAAGGAAAAATAGAAAGCCACCTCACCAAGGGTCATGAGGTAGCGGTTAATAAAAAACTACTGTTTAAAAAATGAGGCCTAATTATATAGCTATTTCAAGACCTTAGACTATTTATTTGTGTCAATCAAGTGAAATATTTTCTGTCTGGTTTTCGCTTGTAGCAACAGGCTTAGTTTTGATTGCGTACAATAGGGGCTTAAGACTAATAAGAGGTACGAGAGTGAGTGATTTGAACCAAGAACTTGAGCAATTAAGCTTTGAACAAGCCTTAGCCGAACTCGAGAAAATTGTTGACGATATGGAAAGCAATACCTTGGCCTTAGAGCAATCGATTAAGGTATATGAGCGTGGCGCGGCACTAGCGATTATTTGCCAGAAGAAGCTAGACGCAGCAAGCCAGCAAGTACAGGTCTTGCAAGATAATCTATTACGTCCACTAAGTGCACAAGAATAAGGTTAAGTATTCGCATGAATGATATCAGTTTGTCATTTGAAAATTGGTTGCAAAAGGCCGTGAATACGGTTGAAGGTCAGCTCGACAAGGCCATACCAAGTACCGCCAGTGATCCCGCTATACTTCACGAAGCTATGCGTTATGCGAGTTTAGGTGCAGGTAAGCGTGTGCGTGCTGCGTTAGTGTATGCAGCGGGACTTGCCTGTAGTAATCAGCCTCAGTTAGAGCATAGTTTATTACAAGGCTTATCGCATGCAGCGGTGGCGGTTGAGCTTATCCATGCGTATTCTCTGGTGCATGATGATTTGCCCTGTATGGACGATGATGTGATGCGCCGTGGTAAACCTACCGCACATATTGCCTATGGCGAAAGTTTGGCTTTATTAGCGGCTGATGCCTTGCAACCTTTGGCTTTTGAACAACTGGCACAGATGCCTGTCGCCCCCGCACTGATTGTGCTGGCTGTACAGGTTTTAGCCCAAGCCAGTGGTAGCTTAGGCATGGTGGGCGGACAGGTGATTGATACGCGTAATGCCGATCGACTCATCACCTTAGAGCAGTTGCAACAGATGCATCGCATGAAAACTGGTGCTATGATTGAGGGCAGTGTACTATTAGGGGCTATTTGCGCTGCCGCAAATTTCGAAACGCGTAATGCACTTGAAGGTTATGGAGCGGCAATTGGTTTAGCGTTTCAGGTGGTTGATGATATTTTAGATGTCACAGCCGATAGCCAAGACTTAGGTAAAACTGCAGGCAAGGATGCGCAGAACAATAAACCAACGTATGTTTCTATTATGGGTCTAGAAGCGTCTAAAGCATTTGCAGAGCAGTTGTATCAAGCGGCATTGGAAGCGCTTTTACCCTTAGGCCCACAAGCAAATCGTCTGCGTGAGTTAGCGCATTTTATTATTCGCCGTGACTATTGATCGTTTATGTTTAATCTACTAGAAAAAATTCAATCTCCTGATGATTTAAAACCATTGAGCCGCTTGCAATTAGGTCAATTGGCTGATGAGTTGCGCAATTATATTTTGCATAGTGTTTCGCACACAGGTGGGCACTTATCATCGAACTTGGGTACGGTTGAATTAACACTGGCTTTGCATCGTGTGTTCCAGACACCGCATGATCGGATTGTTTGGGATGTTGGTCATCAGTCTTATGCGCATAAGATATTGACGGGCCGCCGTGAGCAGATGAGTGGATTGCGCCAGGCGGGTGGTATTTCAGGCTTTCCTAAGCGTAGTGAATCAATTTATGATGATTTCGGTACTGCCCATTCCTCTACGTCTATCTCTGCTGCCTTAGGCATGGCGGTAGCCTCACGCAATGCCAAGATTAAGCGTCAGCACATTGCCGTGATTGGTGATGGGGCGATGACAGCAGGCATGGCTTTTGAAGCATTAAATAATGCCGGTGTTACACCAGATGTAAATTTACTCGTCATCTTAAATGATAACGATATGTCGATCTCACCCCCAGTCGGCGCCTTAAACAAGTATCTAGTGCGCCTGATGTCGGGAAGCCTTGCCAAAGAAGCCCATGATATCGGCAAAGCTGTCTTAGAGCATCTGCCAAGCCCTGTGATGGATTTAGCGCGTAAGTTTCGCGGTCATGCTAAGGGTATCTTAGGCCCAGCCACACTTTTTGAAGAGCTCGGATTTAATTATTCGGGTCCGATTGATGGTCATGATTTAGACTCCTTATTGCCAACACTTGAGAACTTACGTGACCTAGGTGGCCTGCAATTTCTGCATGTGATTACGAAAAAAGGCCATGGTTATAAACTTGCTGAAGCCGATCCTGTGCTCTACCATGGACCCGGTAAATTCGATCCGTCGGTAGGCATTGTGCCTAAGCAAGGTGCGAGCAAATTGACCTTTACCCAAGTGTTCGGGCAATGGATTTGCGATATGGCCGCGCAGGATGAAAAACTGATGGGTATTACCCCTGCGATGCGTGAGGGCAGTGGCTTAGTTGAATTTGAGCAACGCTATCCTAAGCGTTATTTTGACGTGGGGATTGCGGAGCAGCATGCGGTGACTTTTGCTGCGGGTATTGCCTGTGAAGATTTTAAACCCGTGGTGGCGATTTACTCGACCTTCTTACAACGAGGCTATGATCAGTTTATTCATGATGTGGCCTTGCAAAACTTAGACGTGACGTTTGCTTTAGATCGTGCTGGGATTGTTGGTGCGGATGGGGCAACGCATGCGGGTAATTATGATATTGCGTATCTACGCTGTATTCCGAATATGGTGGTGGCAACCCCATCTGATGAGAGCGAAGCGCGCTTACTCTTAAGCACCTGTTATGAGTTTAAGGGGCCCGCGAGTGTGCGCTATCCTCGAGGTTCAGGTGTAGGGGCGGAAATCGAGTCTGGCTTGCGTACCGTACCCCTTGGTAAGGGTGTGCTTAAGCGCCAAGCTCAATCACAAGCACAAGCACCCCAGCAAGCAGATTCTGTTCAGGCTGAAGCGAATCAAAGCCTTGCTTTCTTGGTGTTTGGTACTTTATTACCTGCTGCTCTTAAGGCTGCTGAAGCCTTAGATGCCACGCTGGTTGATATGCGCTTTGTTAAGCCATTGGATGAGGCCTTAATTCTAGAGCTTGCTCAGACCCACCGTGGTTTTATCACCGTGGAAGAGGGCTGTATTATGGGCGGTGCGGGTAGTGCCGTAACGGAATTCTTGCAAGCACAGAATATTTGTAAACCAGTCTTGCAATTAGGCTTACCGGACCAATTTATAGATCATGGTGATCAAGCAGTGATCTTAAGCCAGCTTGGCTTAGATGCTGCCGGGATTGAAGCGAAAACCCGCACTTACTTTAGTCTATAGCTTATTTTTGCTGATTGCGAGCTCGAGCTAAGTCTTTGAGTCATTGGGCATCTTAGTCCTAGACTATCGCTGTCTTCAGTATTATAAATTAGTCCTAAATGAGCCAATCAGGTACAATGTCACCTGTTTATGAATATTTGAGGTATCAGCCATGATGCCTCGTTTTTTGAAAGTAGATTGTTTGAGTACTATGAATTCAATTGTTAGTAACACCCAGTTGATGCCTGACGTGCAGAGTAGCTATGATCCACGTCGCATTGCGATTCAGAAAGTGGGTGTACGTCGTGTTAAGCATCCTATGTTAATCCAAGCCGATGATGGTTCGGTGCAACCGACTATTGCTGAATGGACGCTGACCGTATTTTTGCCTGAAACTGAAAAAGGCACACATATGTCGCGCTTCATGGCTTTACTTGACCAGTACCGCAGCACACCGATGACCATTGCTTTATTTAAGCAGATGGCTGCTGAAATGTTGCCACTTTTAAATGCCCCCAAAGGCGATCTATTGGTGAGCTTTCCGTATTTCATTAATAAGAAAGCTCCAGTATCAGGTGTCACGAGCTTGATGGATTATCAAGTCAGTTGGGCTGCTAATGCTACCGAACAAGACGTTGAGTTTGAACTCAATGTTGTGGTGCCAGTGATGAGTTTATGCCCTTGCTCTAAAGCAATTTCTGAGTATGGCGCCCATAATCAGCGCTCGCATATCACCGTGCAGATGGTGAGTAATCAAGATTACAGCATGGAAGAGGTCATTCGCTTAATTGAGAAGCAAGGCTCTTCTGAGTTGTGGGCTCTCTTGAAGCGTCCAGATGAGAAATATGTCACTGAAACTTCATACGATAATCCGAAATTTGTTGAGGATTTAATCCGTGACGTGGCAAGCCAAGTTAGGCAGATTCCAGGCTTGGTTCGTTACCGTATTGAGGCAGAGAACTTCGAGTCAATTCACAATCACTCGGCTTATGCAGTGATTGAAGGCTAAGCGAAAGTTTCTCAAACACAACATAATTATCTGCTTTAGCCTAGGAAAATACAATTTTTTAGGCTAAAGCATTGATTATTTTATCAAAAACCATCATAATTGATAGTTTCTTGCTCGACTTATCTCGCAAAGTAGGTCTATGTTCTTCATAGGGACTCTTAGTAGGTAGGCGGGCTGAACCAGCCACTAGTCGTTGTTTGTTTTATTTTGTTTGCTGTATATTAAGTTGTAGGGCGGATAGGGCAAGATGATGGGTGGGTTTATCCTTAAGGAGTTATTATGCGTCACTACGAAGTAGTGTTTATTGTGCACCCTGATCAAAGCGAACAGGTTCCTGCAATGACAGAGCGTTACCAAGCTTTGGTAACAGGTAACGGTGGTCAAGTTCACCGTACTGAAGATTGGGGTCGTCGTCAATTGGCTTACCCAATTCAAAAATTAGTTAAAGCACATTACGTGTGCCTAAACATCGAATGCGATCAAGCAACTCTAGACGAGTTAGAGCATTCTTTCCGCTATAACGATGCGATCTTACGTAACTTGATTATCAAGACTAAGAAAGCCCCAGCTGGTGCATCAGTAATGATGAAGTCAGTAGAGCGCGAAGAAGCACGTAAAGTACCCGCTGAAGCTGCTGTAGAAGCAGAAGGCGAAGAATAATTCCGAGATCATCTTGAATCAGGTTTATCTTCAAGCACGGGTTATTGACATTCAAAATATACGTCATACCCCAGCTGGTTTACCGGTTCTTGACTTAGTGTTAGAGCATAGCGCCGATGTTATTGAAGCTGCGCACCAACGCCGAGTAGAATTTACCATTATTGCCCGTGCCCTAGGCCCACAAGCCACACAATTACAGGCAATTGCATTAGGAACAGAGTTAAGAGTTGAGGGTTTTTTAGCACCAACTCGTAAGAACTCAACTAAATTGGTACTGCATATTCAGGCGGCAAGTTTGCCCAGCCCTCAAGCCGGAAGCAATCCTAACACAAGCTATATGGTCTAAATGGTAAAGTATTTATTACAGCGTATTGATAGTATCGATTAATTTGCGATTCAATCGTTAAATACTTTAAGTTAACAGTTTAGAGACTTTGGTCTCACTAGATTTAAAAGGCAAAATCATGGCTTTCATGAAAAAAGGCAGGGAGCGTCGTAGTAAATTCACGCAACAAAACCCATTGTTCAAGCGTCGCAAATTCTGCCGCTTCTCAGCAGCAGGCGTAGAAGAAATTGACTATAAAGATGTTGATACACTACGTGATTTCATTACAGAAACAGGTAAAGTTATTCCTGCACGTTTAACAGGTACTAAAGCAAACTACCAACGTCAGTTGGATACCGCTATCAAACGCGCGCGTTTCTTAGCTTTGCTTCCATACACTGACAACCATAACTAATAGGGATGACATATCATGCAAGTTATTTTATTAGA
>CAYFVY010000110.1:0-6700 GCA_964346715.1 uncultured Pelistega sp.
CTGATTGGCAGCGCTTAGATCCTCAGCAAGTCTATGAGGGGCAGATGCGCCTAAAGTTAGATACGTCCCTATTGGCGAGACCGTTTCAGATTACCGCGATTAATAATAGTAGTGCTTGGTCACTTTCATCACCATGGAAAAAATTCGCTATTCAACTTTCGGCAGTAAAACCCAATTCATAGTTAAGTGGACACTGCGTGTAAGCTTTATGGTAGCGGTGATAGCTACGATTATTCTGTTGGCGCTATTAGTGGGCTCAACAGGTAATACTTCGCGCTTTGCACAGCAATTTGACATCCTGCTCTTGTTTAATGGCTTGTTGGCGCTGTCTTTATTTATCTGGGTTGTTATCTTATCGCTACGGCTATATCGTCAAGTGAAACATAAGAAATTTGGTGCACGCTTGACCTCGCGATTTGCCTTTTTCTTTGCCTTAGTAGCAGTGATTCCTGGGGTGATTATTTATCTACTGTCAGTGCAGTTTATGTCGCGATCGGTAGAATCATGGTTTAATGTTAAAGTAGATAGCGCCCTAGAATCTGGCTTGCAATTGGGGCAAGCGTCTCTTGATACCATGACAGCGGATTTATTAAACCGTGCTCGTATCTTAGCGACTAGTTTAGGTAATGAAGTGGATGCTGATTTACCTGCCGCACTCAATCGTTTGCGTGAGGATAATCCAATTTCTGATGCCTTGGTCTTGACCAGTTCAGGCAATCGCGCCTTGGCTTTTTCGAGTTCTAATTTCGGTTCACTCCTACCGCAGATGCCACCTGCCTCAGTAATTAACCAACTACGTATAGCTAGACAATACGCTAGTACGGAAGAGGTTGGTGAGCCAGAACAGCCGAATAAGGCTTTTCAGATTCGAGTGATTGTGCCGATTTTTTCTTCTATAGCACGGATTGAACCCTCTTTAAGTCCCTTAAGTTCGGGCAATAGTGACCCGTATTGGCTGCAGCTGACACGTTGGGTGCCTGAGACAGTGGCGAATAACTTAAATGAAGTTCAAAACGGTTATCGTGATTATGAAGAGTTAGCCCTATCGCGCTCAGGTATTCGCCAATTGTTTGGTATTACCTTGACCATGGCTTTATTGTTGACGGTATTTGCGTCTTTAGGGATTGCCTTAGCGATTGCACGTCGCTTGGTTGAGCCCCTGCTTACCTTGGCTGAAGGGACACAAGCGGTAGCGGCTGGTGACTATCGGCAGATACCAGAGCCTGAGTTGAACGATGAAATTGGGCAATTAAGCCGCTCTTTTAACTTAATGACCGAGCAATTGGAAGAAGCACGCCGTCAAGTGCAGAGCAATCGTTTTCAGTTGGAGCGCTCGAAAGTTTATTTAGAGAGTGTTCTGGCTGGACTGAGTACTGGAGTGATTGTATTTGATGAGCGTTTCTGTGTTTCTATGGTAAATAAGGGTGCGCAGCTCATTCTTAATCAAGAACTCAGTTGGTTAATTGGTAGACCTCTTGAGATTAACGATCACTTATTGCACTTCGCACAAACTGTTCGCCGAGCATTCTCTTCACATGCGGCGGTGGGTTCAGAGCGCTTATATTGGCAAGAACAAACTGAGCTTCTCTTGATTGATGAGCAAGAGCGTGAGCGTACGATTACACTCTTAATGCGTGGTACGCACTTACGGGTGGATGAGCAGGCGAGCAGTTATCTTCTGGTGTTTGATGATATCTCTGAAGTGATTTCGGTGAATAGGGCTGTTGCTTGGGGTGAGGTGGCGCGTCGTCTGGCCCATGAAATTAAAAACCCCTTAACACCGATTCAATTATCCGCAGAACGTTTGCAGATGAAGTTACATGATAAACTCTCTGAACAAGACGCTCAGTTATTAGATCGCTCAACTAATACGATTGTCAATCAAGTGTTCTCTTTAAAAACTATGGTTGATGATTTTAGGGAATATGCGCGTACGCCTCCAGCCCAGTTGCAGTCAGTAGATTTGAATGCTTTAATCACAGACATTGCAATCTTATATGGTTGGACTCCCGAAGGTAATCAAGAAGAATTTCTGTATCGTCAAATTAGTTTAAACTTAGATCCTAATGTGCCGAATGTCGAAGCTGATCCAACACAGATGAGACAAGTCTTAAATAACCTCTTGTCCAACTCACGTGATGCGATGGAGGATCTGGAGCTTGAGGGTGATGAGCCTGGGATTAAGATACAGACTAAATACATGACCGGTGAACCGAACGAGGGTATGCAGGCAGTACGCATTACCATTGAGGATCGTGGGCTTGGTTTTCCTCAGCATATATTGCAAAAGGCGTTTGAACCTTATATCACTACCAAAGCACATGGAACGGGTTTAGGCTTAGCGATTGTGCGCAAGATTATTGAGGAGCATGGTGGTAAGATTGAGCTCTCAAATAACAAAAGTGGTGGAGCGAAGATTTCAATTTTGCTAGCTCGAATCGTAAAAAATCATTAGGCTTGTTATAATTTAGCTAAATTATAGCTACCGAGCAATCGAAATGCTTTTAGAATCAAGGTATTTATAGTAGTAAATATCAGTAAATCAATAGGCGGGTAATTTTTATGGCCAGAATCCTGGTAGTTGATGATGAGATCGGAATTCGTGAATTGTTGTCGGAAATTTTATACGACCAAGGTCACTCAGTTGAACTTGCTGAGAACGCAGCGCAAGCTCGTGCTGCTCGTTTGAATGGGCGTCCTGATCTTGTCTTACTCGATATTTGGATGCCAGATACAGATGGTGTGAGCTTGCTCAAGGAGTGGGGCTCACAAGGTCTATTAGATATGCCTGTGATTATGATGAGTGGTCACGCCACTCTTGATACGGCTGTTGAAGCAACACGCATTGGTGCGGCAGACTTCTTAGAGAAGCCTATCACCATGGCGAAGTTACTGAAAACTGTACAGACAGTATTAGCTCGCCCATTGAACCGTGCTGTTGGCGGTGTGGCACCAGCCGCCCCTGTTGTGGCTCCAGCTGCACGTACTTCAGTTGCGCCTGTGACATCAGCGCCTGCGCGTCCAGGAACCCCCGTCGCTGCCGCTCCAGTTGCCGCTCCTGTTATTGCAGATGCCGAGCCAGCTCGCCAAGGCCTTTTAGGAAATATTTCTTTAGACCAACCTTTACGTGAAGCGCGTGATGAGTTCGAGCGTGTGTATTTTGAATATCATTTACAACGAGAAAACCATAGTATGACGCGTGTTTCCGAGAAGACCGGGCTTGAGCGTACGCACTTGTATCGTAAGTTGCGTCAGCTTGGTATTGATTCCTCACGTAAGCGTAACGCCTAACTCCCTATGAAAATTCTCGTCATCGGTGCCGGTCGAGTCGGCTCAAGCGTGGCGGAAAATCTCGTTTCCGAGAAGAACGATATTACAGTCGTTGATACGGATAAGGCGCAACTTGCGTATTTGCAAGAGCGCTTTGATTTACGTTGCGTGTATGGCGATGGAAGCTCTCCTGATGTCTTAGCGTTGGCCGGTGCTGATGATACCGACTTGCTCGTGGCCTGTGCGGCGACAGACTCCGTGAACTTAGTTGCCTGTAAAATCGCCAAAGACGTATTTAATATCCCACGCTGCATTAGTCGTATGCGTGGCGCGTATTATGCCCAGCATCCAGAAATCCTGCATGATCAATTCGGTGTGGACTCAACCATTAGTCCTGAAGCCAGTGTGACCGAGTATCTGTTTAGCCTTGTTGAATTCCCTGATGCGATTCAAGTGGTGAAGTTTGCCGAAGGGCGTTTAAGTGTAGCGATTGTTCAGATCGGTAAGCGTAGCACCTTACTTGACTATCAGATAGACCAAGAGCACCTGAATCTTCCACATGGCCAAGGCCGTATTCTTGAGTTGGTACGAGACGGTGAGTCATTGCCTTTACAGAGAGTCTTTAATTTAAAAGCAGGTGATGAACTCGTAATCGCCATGGATACATCGAAGACCACGGATGCCGTGATGCGCCTGAATAAGGATAAGCGTCGTACTCGTGCCGTGATGATTGCTGGTGGCGGTAATATTGGAGCACGCTTAGCCATCGCTTTAGCAGATCGTGGTTATAACATCCGTATCATTGAACAGGATAAGGCGCGTAGTGAGCAATTAGCGATGATCTTGCCTGAAGAGGTTTTGATCCTCCACGGCAATGGTACCGATGAGTCTCTCTTGGTCAGTGAAAATATTGATGAGATGGATACTTGGGTGGCTGTGACCAATGATGACGAAAATAACATTATGTCCTCACTTTTGGCCAAGCGCTTGGGTGCGCGTAAAGTGATTGCTCTGATTAGCCGTCAAGCCTATGGCGAGCTGATGGAAGGCAGCATGATTGATGTGGCGGTCTCGCCTTCACAGGCAACGATTGGTGCGCTCTTGCATGATGTGCGTCAGGGAGCCGTGGTGCGTGGTCACCGCTTACGTCGGGGTGAGGCGGAAGCGATTGAGTTTGAAGTGGTTGGGGATAAAGACAGCTCAAATGTTGTTGGTCGTCAAATCACTGATTTGCGCTTGCCGCGTACGGCTCAAATTGCCGCTATCTTGCGCGAGGGTGAAGTGCTTATCCCTGAAAATGATACTGTCATCTTACAAGGCGATCACGTCGTGGTGTATGCGGCTAGCCGTGAAGTGATGAAGCGGGTGGAAAAGATGTTCCAAGTGTCGGTAATGTTTTTCTAGGATCTCGCCATGAGACGCCTACTTTATATTCTGCACGCGCTTGGTTTAATCACCATGGTGTGGTCATTCTCCCTCTTATTACCCTATGCCGCCTCGCTATTTTATGCCGATGGTTGGGACCTAAATTTTCTCTATGCTTTTGCGATTGCGATTGGCTCAGGTGCGGTGATGGCCATAGCAGGTTATCCGTTTAAGCGTGAATTACGTTTGCGTGATGGCTTATTGCTCGTGGTTTTGGTCTGGCTGTTATTCCCCTTAATTGCCGCTATTCCACTGCTTTTACCGTATCATCCTGCGGGCTTTTCTTTTAGTTTTACGCATGCGTATTACGAGATGGTGTCGGGCTTAACCACCACGGGATCAAGCGTGATTAATGATGTCACCGGCTTACCCGAGTCGATTAATATTTGGCGGCATTCTCTGATTTGGTTCGGTGGTATGGGTATCTTAGTCTTGGCAGTGGCGATTCTTCCACTCTTAGGCGTGGGTGGCCATCAAGTAATGCGTGGAGAGATGCCAGGGCCGATGAAAGAGGAAAAGCTAACCCCACGTATTGCCAGCACTGCTAAAGCGCTCTACCTGATTTATTTTGGTATGTCGCTATTGTGCTTACTTGCCTATCGTTGGGCGGGCTTAAGCTGGTTTGATGCTTGGTGTCATACGGGTTCTACTATGGGTTTAGGTGGTTTTTCCTCGTATAGCTCGGGCTTTATTGAGGTCGGCAATCCCATGGTGGATTTGGTGGGTGCTGTCTTTATGCTATTTGCAGGGATTAACTTTGCCACACACTTTACTGCTTGGCGAGGACGTAGTTTACGTGCTTATCTTAACTGTCCAGAGGCTATCCCATTTTTAAGTGTTACGCTGGTGAGTGGGTGCTTAATCAGTGTCTACCTCTTTGCCTCAGGTTACTATACAAGCCTGTATGACGCTTTCCGCTTTGGCATTTTTAATACGATTTCGGTAGCGACAACCACGGGCTATGCCAACACGGATTACTCACAATGGCCATTGGGACTGGCTATTTGGATGCTCTTTCTAGGTTGCTTTGCTACTTCCGCGGGATCGACGGGTGGTGGTATCAAGATGATCCGTGTGCTGATTATTGTTAAGCAATTTGGTTTAGAGTTAAAGCGTTTATTACATCCTCATGGGGTTTTTCCTCTCAAGCTTAAGGGCCGTGTGATTGAGCAAAGTATCGTCACGCCAATTCTCTTATTTTTGATTCTTTTTATCACCTTGTTCTTGGTAATTACTACTTTGTTGTTGATCGCCGGTAGTGACTATGCAACGGCTTTCTCAGCTGCTTTGGCGAGTTTGAGTAATATCGGGCCAGGCTTGGGTGAGGTAGGGCCAACGGGTAATTATGGCAATTTGAGTGATTTTGAAATCTGGGTTTGTACCTTTGCCATGATTATTGGTCGCTTAGAGCTGTTTACTGTAATTGTGATCTTTACACCTGGATTTTGGAGAAGATAAAAGGATTTCTTTTTGTTCTCCGAACTTCGTTTGGCGAAGATAACTTGTTTTATTTTTGTTCGCCGAACTAGTCCCCACCCCTAGACCGACTCAGCAAAGCCGCATTGGCGCCAGGCTTCGTAGATTGTGATGGCCACAGCATTAGATAGATTTAGGCTGCGAGAGTCAGGTTTCATAGGTAAACGAATTGCTCGCTCTAGACCAATAATTTCCCATTCATGCGGTTTTAAACCAGCTGTTTCACGTCCAAAAATAAAGCAATCACCAGCTTGGAATTCTGTCTCTCCAATACGGCGTTGGCCTTTGGTTGAAATCGCAAAGATACGATCATGGGCAGCACCCGTGGCAGCGATGGCTTCTTCTAAAAAATCATATTCTTTAATATGCGCAAACTCATGATAATCGAGACCCGCTCGACGCAGACGCTTATCCTCTAAAACAAAGCCCAAGGGGCGCACGAGGTGTAGTTGTACGCCCGTATTTGCCGCTAAACGAATAATATTGCCTGTGTTGGCAGGGATTTCAGGTGAGACGAGGATGATATGAA
>CAYFVY010000111.1:0-6630 GCA_964346715.1 uncultured Pelistega sp.
GCAGCTAACATAAAGCGGTCAACGAATACCGCACCTGTATCACCATCGACTTCATATTTTACAGGGTCAGAATTCTGAGGAATTTCAATAATAACGTTGAATTCTTCAGGAATGTTAGAGCCGGCAGGAACGTTGTTCAAACTCATTTTATAAACCTTTTTGATAAGTAAATTGAATTAAGTATTAGGTATACGCTGTAATATAGGGTGGTATTTTACCCTACTCTTTTTTATCTAGGCCAGGGATAGGTGCTGAATCAAAGTAAACTTCCGCATCATCTAACTCGCCTCGACCTGATTCGACTCTATTCGATAAGAAATGGTCATCAGGTTTGTCTAGGTTTTTCACATCAGGTGGAGTGCTTGGGTCATTGCTTGTATCTGCAGCGGCTAAAATTGTCGCATGATCAGCAGGTAAAGCCACCGTTGCATTCGATGCTAAGCGCCAGTGACGCATAGCTTCTTGTGGACGTCCCTGACGGTCATTTAAGATACCAAGTAAGGCATGAACCTTAGCATCGTCACGCAAGGCCAAGCTCTTATTTAAATAGCGTTCGGCTTGTCCCCATAATTTAGCCACAAGGCATAAATGCCCCAGGGTTAAATACATATCAGGATTATTCTCATTTTTCGCTAACCATTGCTGTGCTTTACTAAGTCGACTCGAAGCCTGTTGTTCACTACAGTTCGCATACTGTGCTAATAGGCGAACATCTAACTCGCGATCCAAGGCAAGCTCTAAGGCTTTAGCTGCTTCAGCAGAATTACCCTCTTGCTCAAAGCGCCCTGCCATCGTCAAGGCAATATTTGGGTAGCTCTTCTCTTCAGCACTTAGAGTTTGATAAAGACTATTAGCATCAATAAAACTTGCTTTGGTTAAATAATTCGAAGCCGTGTACTCAAGCAAACTTTTAAACTCTGCTGCATCAAGCTGTTTTTTCTTGTGCAAAACTCGCGCTGTTTCAATGATCTTGAGTGAATCACCCGTCTGCTTATAGGCACGCAACATTAATTTTTGGATATGAATTTGATTACCATCCACACTATTCACAAATTCTAAATGTGATAATGCTTCTTGGCCTTTGCCTTCATCCAATAAGAGTTCTGCGTGAACCGTAGCAGCCGCAGCACTTAAGCGAGGTTCCTTTTTCGTTGCTTCACGGGCTGAGAGCAAAAGACGATCACGCTTATCAGTATGACCTAGATTATGGGCAGCACGAGCAGCTGCCATATTCGCAAGAGCCAAACGTGTGCTATCTTTCGTATGATTAGCTAAGCGGATAAGGTCTTTCTCTGCTTTAGCAGAACTTCCCTCAAGCAACTCAATCCAACCACGCTCTAATAAAGCAACGTCTTTGCGCTCATGACGGCGATCTGACCATTGGCTAACCGCCTTAGGAGCCGCCAAGAGATGACGGATAATACGAAAGGCAATATACAAGACGAGAAAGGCTACCGCTAAAATTAAAATAGCAGCAGGGATTGACATCGTACGACGCTCTTCATTGGTCACAAGCATTAAGTAACCATTGCTATCCTTAAGCAATAGCGCAGCTACAACAGCAAGACCGAATAGAATTAACAGTTTAATAATTGAACGCATACCCTACTCCTAGTATTTCACCGGTGCCGGGGTTTCAAGTTCGCGACTGGTTTGTTCGATGGCTTCCTTAGTAAACTTAAGCTCAGGGAGCTCTGGTTTAACCGAGAGATCCTGTAATTGCTTAATTAAGGTCAGTAAGCTTTCCATACGCTCATCACTTGGATCGTAATACTTCTGAACATTATCTAGAACGTTCTGTAAAGAAGACTTCCAGAGACCATCGTCCTGCTTCAGCATAGCATCTTGCGCAATACGTACATCTTGCTTTAAGTTATTACGCACCATCTGGACTTGATCGACAGGAATGATACCAAGATCAGGGTTGCTTAACTTCTCAACCTTAATCAGGCCACCAATATCAGAAGCTAAAGCATCATATGCTTGACCAGCCCATTGACTTGTTGTGTCATAAGCGCGTTCAAACCATGAGCTTTCAGCAGATTCTTGAGTGCTGCTCGTATCAGTCGAGCTAGTGCTGGCTACTTCAGTCGTTGTCGCAGCTTGTGGCTGTAAATCAGGTGATACAAAGCGCACTTGATCTAATAAGGTCTGGAGCTGTGAAGTATCTTGGAAAAGTAATTCAACATTCACACCCTTGCTATTGTTCAACACATTAATATCAGCAGCAATCGCATTGGCTAAATTATTAAACGCAGCGTCCTTAGTACTCGATACTGAGTTATGCGCCATATTTAAAATACGCTTAGCTTTTTCAACGTTGCCAGCAATCTGCACTTCATATGAGGCGCTATTGTACAAATGAATGACTTCCGCCATCACTAAAGGTTGGCTAAGCGACTGTAAGCTCGGTGCAGAACCAATTTGATTAGAAACCTGGCGATTCAAGTGTAGGGCCTCTTGTAATTGCCCCTTAAGCTGTTCAATCTCTTGTGCTTGATTCTGTAGCTGTGATTGAAGCTGATTCATCTCAGCACTGGCTTTGCTCAAGGCAGATTGCACCTCATTATTCACAAGCACCTCAGTACTTGCTGCTGAGCTTGTTGATGAACTCTCTTGTGTACTTGTTATAGAGGTTTCTTGAGAAGTCGCTTCAGCCGTACTAGTCGCTTCAGATGCACTTGTTGCTTCACTCGCTACCGTAGGCGCAGCAGTTTCAGCGCTAGCATCAGGTGTAGCTTGTGTGCTTGCCTCGGTGCCAGCAGTGTCTGTACTTGTTTCGCCACTTGTCTCAGAACTTGAGTTTGCTGTATCGCCTGAGTTAGCTGAGCTGCTAGAGCTTACAACATCACTTGTGCTTGTTTCACTCGAGCTTGCAGCCGCGCCTTCCGTGCTTGCAGCTTCAGAACTCTCCGAACCTACCGCAGCATCAATGCCACCGACCACATGCCCAGCGATATTATCAGCGCTCTGGACCATGCCATTAACAAGGTCGCTTGTACCACTATTCACAGCATCTAGCGTAGTCTTAGGAGGATTATTCTCCGTTACGTCCACGTCAGAAGAAGTTGTCTCAGCTGTAGACTCAGAAGCCACTGTCGTACTTGCCTCTGGTGGGGTCGCACTCTCAGAGCTTGTCTCAGTACCGGCTTGGCTACTTGTCGCAGTACTTGATTCGGCACTTGACTCACTATTGACCGCCTGGCTCGTACTTGCTGAGCTAGACTCACCTGCCCCACTGGTAGATTCTGGTGTCGTGCTACTCGCAGCTGAACTACTCGCAACTGGAGTACTTGAACTGGCTTGCGTAGTAGTCGATTGAGAACTACTGGCTTGACTGGTACTGGACTGGGTTTGCTGTGGTTTCACGTGTTCTAAATAATAGTAACCACCACCGACCACGGCTAATGAAACCAATACTACGCCTGCAACAAGACTATTATTGCGACGCTTAGGAGGTTCTGGTGTGTACTCCTCTTCTTGGACTTCGGTTTCTGAAAGTTCCTCATCATCATAATGCGATAGATTATCTTCGACATCAATCACATTATCATCTTCAAACTTTCGTCCTGATCTGTGTTTCTTTTGTTCATCCATTCGTTCAATATCCTTGAGAATTCTATGACAAGGTTAGCTTTAACACGTATTACTATACACATTTATATATCGCTATTGTAGTAAAACCTTGTTAAAAAAGACAATAGATTCTACTTTCTATGGGTATACGCTTAGTTTAATCGGCAAGCTTGATCTAGCGCAATAAATTTGCAACTAAGTTTTGTGGATCTGTATTGCTAAGGATGAATTGTGTCTCTGTCAGATAGAATTGAGAATATGAGGCTTGTTCAAGAAACGCTTGTAAGGCCTGCGCTATACGAGCATGTACCACGACAAAGCGATGTTGAGAAAAATTGGCTAAACCATCTAAGGTTTGCACTACATGAACAATATGTCGAGCGCTTTCAATACTACTGATTAACCAAGTTGTCTCAATAGTCTCTAATGCTTGTGACAATTGTGCCAATTGCTCGCGAGTAAATTGGCTAGGCACTCTTTGGTAGGCGCTTAAACGATAAACATCAAGGCCTTTTTCTAATAATTGTTCAGTAAACCAATTTCTGCCATCTTGAGCACGCACAATCAGCACATGCTTAAACCGATCCAAACCTAAAGTTTGTAAATGAGCCCAAAGTGCCTCGGAATCATTATCCTCCAGTGAGGGTGGTGCAATCACGCGGTCTGCTGCTATGCCTAATTGCAACCATGCTTCTTGGGTCGATACGCCGACAGCAGCATAGTAAGGTCGAGTAGAAATAGGTACGCCTGCTTCTTGCGTTAAACGATGGAAATGCTTCACAGCATTCGAGCTGACAGCAAAAATCAAATCGGTTTTTGCATGATCTTGAATTTGCTCTTGATCAGTTACTGAAAGTTCAGCAAAAGTACTCCCCTCAATACTTAAGGCCGGTAAATCAATGATCTGAGCGGCGCTCAAGGGGGCTAATAATTGTGCTAGAGAGGCATTCTGGGCACTAGGGCGAGTAAGGATAATATAGCTAGCCATATTCCCTACTCGTTGAGTTTAGACATTTAAGAATTGTGCAATAATGGCGGCGCCACCAGCAGCCTTCAGCTGTTCTGCCACGCCTAAACCCAGTTGTTCAGCATCAGCAGCTGGGCCTTGAGTTTGGGCTCGCAAGACTTGTTTGCCATCAGGTGTCGCCACTAAGGCGTCAATCTGCAATAAATCATCGCTTAAGGTCGCATACGCTGCCAACGGAACTTGACAAGAGCCACCAAGTGCTAATGAAACAGCACGTTCAGCGGTAATACACGCTTGAGTTTCTGTATCATTCAATGCTTGTAAAATATCAAAGACGTCACGACGCTCAGCCAAGATTTCAATGCCTAAGGCACCTTGACCTGCAGCAGGCAAGCTCTCATCGACTTCAATATAGGACTTAATACGTTCAGGTAAACCAAGACGCTTCAGGCCAGCTGCGGCTAAAATAATCGCTGCATATTGCCCCTCATCTAATTTACGTAAACGTGTATCAAGATTACCACGCAAAGGCTGTACCTCAAGGTGAGGATAGCGTTCACGAATCTGCGCTTCACGGCGTAAGCTTGAGGTACCAACCACGGCGCCAGCAGGCAAATCAGCTAAGCTTGCAAAGTGATTAGAAACAAAAGCATCACGAGGATCTTCACGCTCCATCACACAAGCCAACTGAAAAGGTAATTGCAAATCAACGGGTACGTCTTTGAGGGAATGTACAGCGAGGTCAGCACGCCCATCTAATAGTGCAGTTTCAAGCTCTTTAACAAAAAGACCCTTGCCGCCGACTTTAGAGAGTGTGCGATCTAAAATTTGATCACCACGGGTTGTCATCTTTAAAAGTTCAACCGTGGTGTTGGGTAATAAAGCACTTAATTTAGCTTGCACATGCTCCGCCTGCCATAAGGCAAGGCGGCTTTCACGTGTAGCAATGACCAGCTTAGCTGGAATACTCGTCATTGTGATAAAACTCCTAGAGTAATAATTTAGCCACTACCCCAAGAACAAGTCCAAGTATAAATACGAGAACTAGGACTTGCAGTAGAGTGAAGCGTGGCTGTTTACTCATGACTCACACCAGCTTGCGTGGCTGTTTTGGATTTCTTGCGGTTACCTAACCACAATCCCAATAATATAACAAAAATTGCGCCAATAGCTTCAGCTGTGTACTTTACAGTAGCAGGTGCTGCTTGGCCATCAAAGAACCATTTCTGAACTTGTACGTCACCGACTAACATACCACCAGCAATCCAGCCTAATAGACCCGCACCAGCTGTTACCACTAATGGGAAACGGTCAATCAATTTCAATACTAAGGTA
Source organism: uncultured Pelistega sp. (assembly GCA_964346715.1). Taxonomy (GTDB): domain Bacteria; phylum Pseudomonadota; class Gammaproteobacteria; order Burkholderiales; family Burkholderiaceae_B; genus Taylorella. Next base: position 5,879 of record CAYFVY010000111.1, read on the forward strand.
CTACCCCAAATAATGATAGGCACACTTACTAATAGACCGAAAATCACATAGCCCATTTGGTGGTCATCGTGCGTATTCTGAGCAACACCAGCAATCGCTAGAACGTTATCCAAGCTCATTACAAAGTCCGCAATTAAAATAGTCTTCACAGCTGACCATACAGTGGCCCCACCTTCAATACTACCGTGCTCATCATGGTCAGGTAGTAAGAGTTTAATACCGATCCAGAATAGTAATACACCACCGATGATTTTGAGGAATGGGATACCGAGCAATTCCATAGCGAAGAAAATCAGCACCACACGCATGGCGATGGCACCAAATGTTCCCCATAAAATACCTTGCATGCGTTTAGATTTTTCGAGGTTACGCGAAGCTAAGGCAATAATGACGGCATTATCACCACCCAGTAGGATGTCAATTAGGATGATACTACCGATAACACCCCAGTTAAGAGATTGTAAAAATTCAATCATGCTATTCCTTTTTTGGTTTAATTTAAATCTGTCGTTAAGATTTTATTGCGCTCCCGAGACTATACTAGCTCGCCTTAGGAACTTGTCATTTATTTTCAATTTGCAGGGAAGCATTATAAAACATAAAGTTAATTTGCAATAGCTCTGTAACACTTCTTACATGAAGCTGACAGAAAAATTAACTCACTAGGGCAAGAAAACCACAATTCATTTTAAACTGTATTCACTTAAACGCCTAATAAAATACTTAAATAAGCCTAAGGATGTTCTCATATG
>CAYFVY010000112.1:0-6586 GCA_964346715.1 uncultured Pelistega sp.
ATCACTAAGGCAGGACGTAATACGCGTTCAGCCATGGTATAACCCTTTTGGAGGGTTTGCATAACACAACCCGCAGCCACTTCAGGATTCGGTACAGAAGAAATCGCCTGATGCACATTCGGGTCAAACTTATCACCCACAGCAGGACTAACTTCTTTAAGATGATTACGCTCAAAAGCAGCAGTCAATTGACGTAAGGTGGTATCCATACCTGTACGGAAATCTTCTACGCTCTGATTCTCTTGCGCTAAACCTGCTTCTAAACTATCACGCACTGGAATCAGACTCTCTGCAAATGACTCCGTACCAAATTTACGCGCTTTAACAACTTCGTCTTGCGAGCGACGGCGAATATTTTCCATCTCGGCATGTGTGCGTAAAAGTTGGTCTTTTAACGCTAAGACTTCGTTCTGTAACTCGCCAATCAGGTTTTGTTCTGGGCTATCTTCAATGATAACGTCCTCAACCGCGGCGTCTTGATCCTTAATGTCTTGTTCCGCTTCAGCACCCTGCTCTACAGCCTGGCCTGCAGTTTCGATTTCTTGTTCTGAGTTGTGTTGGTTTTGTGACATAAAAAAACTCTCCATAAAATGGTCTTTACTTCGTGTACATAAGGTTGAGTTTTACTTTTTCAAGGGTTAAAACTGCTTTTTACAAAAAAAATCGACCCCTCCTAGGAAGTGGCCGATTTTCTTATGGATTAAGCGCTTTTTCTTGCTATTTTTCATCGAAACAAGCGCAAAAACGCATTATCTCTTAGAAGGTATTTTGCACCTTGCGGTAAGCACTAGCTAAGCTAACATTGGTGTGCATCACTGATTCTGAGAACTCACGTGCATCATCCGGTACAGTTTTGAGCTTGTTTAAGTCAGTAGCGCGGCTGACCAAAGTCGCCGATGGCAAGTAGAACGACTTAGGAATATCATGACCATCCACCACACAGTTATGGCGCACTACCGCATGATCGCCCACGGTGGTATTAAATAATACCGAGTTAAAACCGATAAATACATGTGAACCCACTGTGCATGGACCATGAACGATAGAGCGGTGAGCAATTGAGGTATGTTCACCAATCGTCACACTGGCGCCGTCTTTAGAGTGAATCACAACACCGTCTTGAATATTCGAGTTGGCACCAATAATAATCGGCTCCATTTCACCATTCTCATCAACTTCGTCAGCACGGATAACGGCATAAGGACCGATAAACACGTTAGGGCCAACTTTGATAAGACCACAAAGAATAGCTGTCGGATCGACAAAGGCGGTTTCGTGGACTTCTGGGTAGTCACCGCGGGGATTTTTACGTAACATAATTAATAACTCTCTATTTATTTAGTCGAGGGCCAGGATTGAATCTGCTCAGTCACCATCGTGCTAAGAGCATCAATCCACACCTCATCATCATTTAAACATGGGATATAACGAAACTGTTTACCACCTTTTTGGTGGAATGCTTCGGCACAGCCCAACTGAATTTCTTCTAGGGTTTCCAAGCAATCGGCCACAAAACCTGGGCACATAACATCCACGGATGTTGTGCCTTGTGCAGGATACGATTCAAGGGTCGCCTGGGTTGCAGGGCCTATCCACTTAGCCTTACCAAACTGACTTTGGAAACTCGCCTCAATCGTCACATTATAAGCACTCAAGGCCTCTCGTAACTGTTGCGTAGTTGACAAACAGTCCTTCTGATACGGGTCGCCTTCATCAACCGTGCGCTGAGGTAAACCATGAAAGCTCAACAACAATTTCTGCGGCACACCATGTTCTTGCCAAAAAGCAGACACTTTATGAGCCAGCGCCTGAATATAGCTAGGATGGCGCGCAAAACACTTGATGTAACGTAAATCAGGTTGTTCACGCAACGGCTTTAAGAGCTCAGCAATCCGATCAACAATTGTCGCCGTCGTACTACCCGCATATTGAGGATACATCGGCACAATTAAGATGCGATCACAGCCCTGTGCTTGCAAGCGTTGCATAGCTTGAGCTAAATCCGGCTCACCATAGCGCATGGCTAAATCAACAATGACATTATTCTGCGCGAAGCGAGCTTGTAAAGCCTGAGCCTGCGCTTGGCTATATACCAATAAAGGCGAGCCACCTGACATCCATACTTCACGATATTTCTCAACTAAGTGACGCGGACGAAAAGGCAAGACTATGCCTTTTAAAATCGGTTGCCATAATAATTTAGGCAATTCCACAACTCGCTGATCTGATAAAAATTCATTTAAATACGCTCGAATATCTTTGGCTTGGTAACTTGAGGGCGTACCTAAATTAATCAGCAAAACCCCGATAGGATCTTGAGCAGCGGTAGTTGAGGTAGTTGAGGTAGTTGACATCATAAATTTGCTTAATCTTGACTCAGCGCACTTGATAATAAGCGCGCCGTAATATCGACGATAGGAATCACACGGTCATAAGACATACGGCTTGGACCAATTACACCTAGACAGCCAACAATTTTACCATTAACTTCGTAGGGTGCAGTGATTACAGAGACATCATCCAAAGGTAAAAGCTGTGAATCACCGCCAATATAGATCTGTACGCCTTGTGAGTTAGATGAGACATCGAACAATTGCAGCAATTCAGTCTTTTGCTCAAAAAGCGAGAAAGTCTGGCGTAAACGATTCATATCAGAGGCAATATCAACCACATCCAGAAGATGGCGCTCGCCTGAAATCAGCACTTCATCTTGACGCATATCACTGCCACAATCGACCGCTGCCTGCATAAGGCGTGAAATGTCTTCTTTGAGTGTCTCGAGTTGCTGTGCAAGCTCCACCCGCACCTCATGAAAAGACTTACCGCTAAAATGTTGATTAAAATAATTCGCCGCCTGTACTAACTCGGTTTCTTTATAGTCTTTATTTACACTCAGGATACGATTTTGTACATCCCCATCAGGCGTCACAACAATCAATAAAATTCGCTTATCCGATAGACGAATAAACTCAATATGACGGAAAACCTGAGCGCGCTGTGGTGTCAGAACCATACCCGCAAAGTGAGTCAAACTCGAGACCAAGCTGGCAGCCGTACTAATCGCTTGCTTCGGTGAGTTATCGACAAAGGCCTGCTGCCAATCTTCTGGTTGTTCCAAATGAAACGACTGCACCGATAGTAAATGATCCACAAACATGCGATACCCTTTGGGTGTAGGGATACGCCCCGCCGAAGTATGCGGACTTTGAATAAAGCCCAAGGCCTCTAGCTCTGCCATAACATTACGAATAGTCGCTGGCGAGAGCTTAAATTGTTGCGCTAAGGCCTTAGAGCCTACGGGTTGTCCCTCTTGAATATAGTACTCAATTAAGGCAGTCAAAAGGTATCGAGAACGTTCGTCCATATGTTCCACACAAATAAATAGGATTTTTTTATCAACCGACTCGTTGAAATATCAAAGCACAGGTAGAATATACTAATTAAACTATACTAATCACATTTTACTGTATATGGTCAGCACATGCATTTTTCAACTGTAGCCTTATTTGGGCGTTATCAAGACTCGGGGATGGATACCCCTTTGCGTGAGCTAGCTAAAGTACTTGAACACGCGAATGTCAAGGTCTTAATTGAGCAAGCCACTGCCGATAATACGCAAGTTCATGAGTATCCCACGGCAAGCGTCGAGCAGATTGGTGAAACCGCTGATTTAGCCATCGTGATGGGAGGCGACGGTACCATGCTGGGCGTCGCGCGTACCCTAGCCAAATACAATGTACCCTTAGTCGGTATTAACCATGGCCGCTTAGGCTTTATCACGGATATTCCCGTAGACCGTTCAATTGAAGCAGTCAAGTCGGTACTTGAAGGCAAATACGAAAGTGAATGTCGCACCCTACTTGAGGGTTCAATCGTACGTGATGGCAAGGTTCTCACCAGTGCTTTAGCCTTAAACGATGTCGTCTTAAATCGCGCGGGTCGCGGTGGCATGATTGAGGTCAGTGTTGACTACAATAATGAGCATATGTACAAGCAGCGCGCTGACGGTTTAATTGTCTCCACACCCACTGGTTCGACCGCATATTCCTTATCTGCCAATGGGCCAATTTTACATCCTACGGTGAATGCTTTCTTACTCGTGCCTGTAGCTCCACAAACCTTATCGAATCGACCTATTGCAGTACCTTCGGACGGTGTTTTAACCTTAACCCTATCCGAAATCAGCCGTGCTGGTACAGGGGCTAATGTGCACTTTGATATGCAAACCTGGTCTGACTTACAAGAAGGCGACCAGATTATTGTCAAAAAGGCCAGCCACCAGATTGAATTTTTGCATCCGATTGGCTACAGCTTTTTCTCTACGCTACGCCAGAAGCTGCATTGGAACATCATGCCCGAAGTTAGTGATAAACAAGGTTAATTGAATATGCTCGTCTCGCTTCATATCCGTGATTTTGTGATTGTCGATCAAGCCGACATCCACTTTGCTGATGGTTTCACCGTGTTCTCTGGTGAAACTGGCGCTGGTAAATCCATCTTAATTGATGCTTTAGCTTTGACGCTAGGCCAGCGTAGTGAACCCCACTTTATCCGTGAAGGTGCAGAGAAAACCACGATTAGTGCAGTCTTCGAGCTGAATCAAGCGGCCCGTGAATGGTTGTTAGAGCAAGAAATTGACGATAGTGAATTAGTATTGCGACGGGTGATTGATAAGGCAGGTAAAAGCCGTGCCTTTATTAATGGCACCCCTGCTACCCTCACTCAGTTGCGCCAAGTTGCTGAGTTTCTGATTGATATTCATGGCCAGCATGCTCACCAACTCTTATTAAAAGCCAGTGCACAACGACAGATGCTGGATGCCCATGGGAAGCATCAGGACGCTGTAAAACAAGTCGCCCAGCACTGGAAAGACTGGCAAGCGGCTTTACAAACCTATCAGCAAGCCTCGATGAATCGCGAGCAACAACAAGTGTTGCGCGAACGCTTAGAGTGGCAATTAAGTGAGCTAAATGCGCTCAAACCTGGCAAGGATGAATGGGAAGCCGTTAATACTGAATATAACCGCTTGGCGCATGCCTCAAGCTTATTAGAAGGTGCAGCCCAGACGCTTAATCGCCTAGATAATGATGAACAATCTATTAGTTCAGAATTAGCCCATGCGTGTGCCAACATCTCTAGCCTAATGCAAAAAGACCCTGGCTTAAGTAGTATTTATGAAACGCTTGAATCAGCCCGAATTGCTTGTGTCGAAGCTTCTTCGGACTTGGCCTCCTACTTAGATAAGGTAGAGCTCGATCCGGATCGTTTAGAACACGTTGAACAACGTATGCGCGCACTTTTTGATGCGGCAAATAAGTTTAAAGTCGAGCCTGAGCAACTTTATACGCAGCGTAAGACGCTGGCTGAAGAATTAGAGCAACTGAATCAGGCCGTTGATTTAGCGGGTCTACAAGCTAAGGTGGATAGTGCACAAGCGGCCTATCAAGCCAGTGCAACTGAGTTAAGCAAAGCTCGAGCTAAGACCGCCAAAGCGCTCGGTCAAGCAGTGACCGAAGCCATGCAGACTCTTGCCATGCAAGGCGGCTCATTTACGATTGAATTACAAGACAGCCCAGCCAGTGTGCATGGGCTTGAGACTGTGGTCTTCAATGTCGCAGGGCATGCCGGCTCAACACCAAGACCCTTGGCTAAGGTGGCATCAGGTGGTGAGTTAGCGCGGATATCCTTAGCTTTATCGGTAATGGCGAACCAAGCGAGCCAAGTGCCTACCCTGATTTTTGACGAGGTGGATACGGGTGTAGGCGGTGCAGTTGCTGAAGTCGTTGGGAAACTACTTCGCTCCCTAGGGCAACGCCATCAAGTACTATGTGTGACGCACTTACCACAAGTGGCAGCCTGCGCGCATCAACACTTTGAAGTGAGTAAACAGTTGGTGGGGCAAGTTACCACCTCGCATATTGACTTGTTAAGCGATTCACAGCGAGTTGAGGAAATTGCCCGTATGCTTGGCGGTATGACGATTACCGAAACAACTCGCCAACATGCGCAAGAGATGTTGGCGAATTAAAATTAGCTAGCCTATCGCTTGCCAGCCTTCTTGTTGCAATCAGAACAAATACCGTAGAGTACCAAAGCATGGCTTGCTAAAACAAAGCCATTCTTCTCGGCAATCTCATATTGTTTCTCTTCGATAACAGGGTCGATAAACTCCACCACTTTATTACATACATTACAGACGAGGTGATCGTGGTGGTCACCCTCATCTAATTCAAAAACAGCTTTACCATTATCAAATTGACTGCGGTGTAGTATACCTGCTTGCTCAAACTGCGTTAAAACACGGTAAACAGTGGCCAAGCCAATCTCTACCTCTTCATTGAGCAAAATACGATAGATGTCTTCAGCACTTAGATGTCGAATCTCAGAGTGACGAAAAATATCCAAGATTTTAAGACGCGGAAAGGTCGCTTTCAGCCCTACGCTTTGCAATTCTGCCTGATCATTCATAAGTCGTTTTACACCTTACTTCATAAATTTTCATCGGATTGGCAATGAATAAGAGATAATTTGCTACAAACACCCCTATAATTAGCCATAAGCATAATCATACCGTTTTTCTAGAAAA
>CAYFVY010000113.1:0-6568 GCA_964346715.1 uncultured Pelistega sp.
CAATAATGCAGCTTGTGTAGTATGCTCTAGTTAGCGATAGGTTCGAGGTAAATGTAAAGCTATCGCTTGCTAGGCAACCATAAGTAATGTTCAATTGAGATTAATGGTTGTCATCATGGATATCTATAACCGTACTTCAACCATGGATCTAAAACAAATTCGTAACTTTATCGTATTGGCGGAAACCTTAAATTTCCGTATGGCGGCAGAGAAATTGCATATGGCTCAGCCGCCGCTTTCTGTGTCGATTAAGAAGCTGGAAGAGAGTTTAGGAGTGCCGCTCTTTACACGCAATACGAAAGAAGTTGTCCTGACACGTGAGGGCAAACTTTTATTGGCTGACTGCCAGCGACTCGTTCACTTAGCACAGAACATCAAATTACAAGCGGATGATATTCGCCAAGGTACTTACGGTAAACTGCGTATTGGTTTTGTAGGAACGGCCACGCTTGAGCTCATTCCTCGCTTAATCGCTGACTTTAAGGCTCACTATAACAATATTGAGATCGAGTTCCATGAGTCAACGAGTAAACAGATCTTTAGTGATATTGAAGATGATGTACTAGACTTAGGTCTGGTGCGTACTCCTTTTACAGGGGAGACATCATTAATTATGCAAGCGCTTGAACAGGAAAGTTTTGTGCTTGCGGTGCCAAGAAATCATCCCTTGCTTGCTTCGGGTAAAAGCATAGCCTTACGTGCAGCAGAGAAATATCCTTTTGTCGCCTATAACGCGCAGTCGGTGCCAGGCTTAAATTTCGCCATGAATAGTGCCTGTCAACAAGCTGGTTTTAGCCCGATCATCAGCCAAAGTGCCCAACAAATTCTAACGGTCTTAGCACTCGTCGGGAGTAATCTGGGGATTGCACTCGTACCATCCATTATGGCTAAGCATCATAAGAATAAAGACGTGCAGTTTATTGAATTGATTGATGAGAAAAAGGTGCAGCGACTTGGCCTAGCATTGGTCAGTAAAGAACCAGTTAACCCATCCCCCTTATATTTCTTTAAAGAGACAGCCAAGCAGTTATTCCGGATTTAATGGTGTGTTAGTCTGCTACTACTTATTTTGGCTGAGGCTTGCCATTAAGGAACTCTAGAGTTCAGCGGCTGTTTCTAGGTGAGTCTGCCTAGGTGGGTCTTTTTAAGTGATTATTTCAGGATGATAATTCGCGCCGTTTTACTCCTGTTTTTCATAGGGCTTAGGGCGGTGATTACTTGGGGCTTATGGTAAACTTTAATGATAAAAACCTAGGGTCGTTTGTTGTAAGAAGAGTTAAGAATAAGGATCGAGAATGTCGTTTTCTACAAAAATTATTGTGACTGTGCTGGCTGCTGCTGGCGCTTTTTTTGCTAATCCAGCTTTGGCAAAATATCCTGAAAATACGATTCGTATGATTGTGCCGACTGGCGCATCGAGTGGTGCTGATGTAACGGCGCGCTTTTTTGCACGACGTGTTCAAGAAGCATTAGGCTCGAGTATTATTGTTGATGGCTTTCTCGAGGATGAGGGGGCTAAGGCGATTGCCGAGCTTAAGGGTGCAACCGCGGATGGTTATACCTTATTATTAACGAATAGTTTGCCGGTTGTGACGAATGTTGCCTTGGCGAAAGACTTGCCGTATGACCCACAGAAAGACTTAACTCCATTGGTTAAGCTTTCTTATAATCCGATGGGCGTGGTCGTGCCTCGTTCTTCTTCAGTTGAAACTGTTGAGCAATTAGTTGAACAGGCGAAGAAAGCATCGACACCCTTAAACTATGGTAGTGTTACGCCGAGCGCTCAAGTAGCTACTGAGTTATTTGTAAAGCAAGCAGATATTAAGGCCACCTCAGTTACGTATGGTGATGCATCAGCAGCACTGAAGGACTTGGACGCACAGAAGATTGATTTCATGTTCATTGATACCGATGCCTTGATGGCTCTAGCATCTACGCACCCCTTGCGCGTGATTGCGACTACAGCAGATAAGCGTTATAAACATGCTCCTGATGCGCCGACTCTACAAGAGCTGGGTTATAAGGACTTCTATATGGTGGACTGGTTAGGAGTTTATGGTCCTGCTGGCATGAGCGCTGAAACCCAGAAAGAAGTAAGCGAAGCCTTATTGAAAATCTATGATGAGAAAAGAAGTAAAAACTACCTCGAGCGCTCGAGCTGGGAAGTGTTCTCAGGAGATTATCAGGAACTAGAAGCCTTCCAAAAGGAAGAGCTTAATCGCTGGACCGAAGCAGTTAAGCAGAGTTCACTTGTTAAGTAATTAACTGACTAACATTGGAATTGGAAAAGGATGAGTCCACCATTGGCTCATCCTTTTTTGTTGTGGGTTTATATTGAATCTATCGCCTGTCATGTTAATTGATTATAGTTTGATGAGATACATAATGTGGAGATACGAATGGACAGAAATTATTATCACTACTGGGGTAAAAATACCTTAACGGAACAGGGCGAATACTCCTATCATCTTTTACCCTATCATTGCTTAGATGTTGGAGCGGTAGGAGAACAGTTCCTACGTCAAACACCAGATTTATTATCGAATATTGCCAGCTTTCTTGAGTTGGAAAAAGAAGAAACGCTTAAATTATTAGTCTTCTTTCTTATTCTTCATGATTTAGGCAAATATGCTAACGCTTTTCAATGTTTAATACCCTTCAAGCATTATGCTCAGGTATCTAGGAGGGGTTATAACGGTGCTGATTTTAGGCATGATCGTTTGAGTTTACACTTTTGGAATAAAAATAAATTAAAAATCACCAGAGAGATTTGTGCAATTGGTAATGAGGAGCTTAAGCAAAGAGATTTAATGAAAGCCGCTGATTGTCTTGGCGTCTTAGTTGATGCAGCCTTAGGTCATCATGGAAAGCCGATATCTAAAGAAAGTCCTGATTTTTTAAATGACTATTTAACCTCACACGATGAAATTGCTGTTAGTGAGTTTATCGATGATTTATTAGTTATGTTGGCTCCCAGAATTTCTATTGCAAATTTGTTGAGTAAAGACTTTAAGCAACGTCTACAACAAATCAGCTGGCATATTGCAGGCTGGGCTGTCATTATGGATTGGTTAGGATCTGATGCTTCTTTTTTCGCCTACAAGACGCAGATCGTTTCGCTCGAAGAGTATTGGCAGCATGCTTTAGTGTTGGCAGAAAAAATTCTGATAGAGCGAGACTTTATCAATCACTTTGATGTTGTACCGTTTAGTAGCGTATTAGAAACATTTGGGTTTCAGCCAACGCCTTTACAGCAGTGGGCTGAAATGGTAGAAATTGATGCTACGCCTCAGTTGTTTATCCTTGAGGATATGACTGGAGCAGGAAAAACTGAGGCTGCGCTTACCTTAGTTCATAGACTCATGCAAGAGGGTGGAGCTAGGGGATTCTATTTTGGTCTGCCGACGATGGCGACATCTAATGCGATGTTCTCTCGTATTTCTGAGCATTATTTAAACATGCTTAATACTGAGCAGGGTAAAAAGCCTAGTATTGTTTTGGCACATAGCGCTAAAAACTTAAGCGAGAAATTTCAGGAAGCAATACTTAATTCAGAGTATGCAGATCATAATTATGAGAGAAATGATTTTACGGCAACCGCGCAATGCAATGTTTGGTTGGCGGATAGTAATAAAAAAGCGTTATTAGCTCCTGTAGGAGTTGGCACTATTGATCAGGCCTTACTGGCCGTGTTGCCAAGGCGCCATCAATCTGTTCAGGTTCCCTGTATGCACAGGGATAAACCGAACTCTGCTCGGTCGTATGCCTTACGCACAGCAGGTTCCCTGTATGCACAGGGATAAACCGACATCAATCCACTCTGTTAATGAATAGCGACATTGTTCCCTGTATGCACAGGTAAAACCAGTTAAAAAGATGACGACAGGGGGGGGTGAAAAAGCTTCCTGTCTGTTCGCTACAGTATTTAAGTAAATTTGCAGTTGCTTGATACGAACTGGATTACTTAATCTAGCTCTGTTTCAGGTGGAAGAGGTTGAGGTTCTTGTAAAATTAAATAACGTTTATCATTTATACAAGAAATAATAAAAAGGCTCATCTCTTTTTTTTCACCAGTTTCATAAAAGCGAAGGATTTTATCTCGAAACTCTTCGTCTCTTTCAGGTGGATATGTAAAAGGAGCAAAGCCGTTAAGCATTAATACACCATTCATCATGAGTTGTCCTGTTCGCTTATTACCATCTCCAAAAAATTGATTTCGAGCAGTATCCAAAAATAAATCGAAGCTACTTTCAATTTGGTTGTTTTTCATAAAACTATCAATCATAAATTGGAAGTTTTCTCGAAGTAGCATTGGCAAAGTAGGTACATATTTGGTGCCCGTAATTAGTACTTGCTTTTGCCTAAACTCACCAGATTCTGGGTTTTCGTCTCTAGATACAAGCTCATTTATCAGAATAAAATTAAGCCGATCTAAAGAAAAAATGTTATTTTTAACTTGTTGAATGATTTCTTCCCATCCTTTTTGAATATGACGCACTTGATTAATATCTTTAATAGGACGGCCACTAACACCAAAGCCAGTCATAACAGTTTGCGTTTCTGCAAAAGTTAAACTATTGCCTTCGGCTTTTGCCATATTGAAAACAAATTCTTCTTTCATTCGTTCAGCAATAAATAGTGCTTGCTTGATGCCGATATAAATTAAATTATTACTGCGTTTAGATTTTTCATAGTTTGCCATAAGAAAAAACCCTACAAATATATTATTTTAATAGTAGCTAATTATAACGGATCCGCCTAAAAGGCTATTAGAGTCTAAATATATTCTCGATTTAACCCTCTAAAACTCTGAGGTTTGTCCTTCTGTTTAACATTATCATAAGTTTATTTATTTTATCCTCATAACAAGGAGCCAATTTGTCTAGACTCCGTAGCTGAATTCTGAGCATAAAGATTGTTTCAAGAAAGCTACTAATTTTTTGAGTTAATATTAATTATTCAAGAAGCGTCAAGCATATCTTTGTTTTTTAAAAACTTAGAAAATTTGGTACTTGTGTGAGTTTTTGTTTTTATTAAATAAATCAATTGCTTATTTTTAGTGTGTTCCCTGTATGCACAGGAATAAACCGTAAGTCACGAAGAGTTAGCCCTTGCAATGGATGAATTCCCTATCTGTACAGAACATTAGATAATCGATATCTGAATGATAGTTAAAGTAGATTTAAGATTTAAGTCTTGCTCCATGTCATAATCGCCTGTATAAGATAATTCTTCAAATCCATTAATATTTCCTACATCGAGACCGATATGCCGCACCTAGTCATTCAATATTCACAAAACCTAGAACAGAAAATGGATGTTCAGGGTCTATGCCAAACTTTATCGCAAGAGATTCTTGCGCAGCAAGATGCCAAGGGGAATCGTGTGTTTCCAATTGGTGGTACGCGTGTACTGGCTTATCCTGCACCACATTATGTGATTGCGGACGGGCAGGGGGACTATGGTTTTATCTATCTCAACTTCAGAATTACGGCTGGCCGTCCACCAGAGCTTGTGAAGCAGGTAGGTGATGCTTTATTAGCATGTTTGCGAGAGTATATGAATCCGATATTTGAACGGGAAACCATTGGCTATACCTTGCAGATTGACGAAGGCCCCGAGGTTTATGATGCGAAAGAGGGCAATCTCAGAAAACTGTTTGCTTAAATCATTAATCAATAGAATAAATAGGACGCTTAACTGAAATAGAGGGCTTCACCGAAATAAGGTGCATTACCGTGGAGGGGCGCAATCTCCTAGCTCGGCTAAGCCTTATAGGGTATCCCTCATGTAGAGTCTTGCCACGGACAAGAGCATCAGCGAACAGCCCTGCGTCTTTCTGTCGTCACGGTAATGCATAATCACTATAGCACTAACTCAGGTAAGTCAGATAGCTACTTCTTAAGATGATCCTGTAAACCAAACTCCGCCAAAATCTCATCGGTATGTTGACCAAGAAGAGGAGGGGCCATACGGTACTGAACAGGTGTCTCAGACATATTAATTGGGCTAGCTACGGTTGGTGCAGAACCTCCCGTTGGGTGCTCAATATTTTTCCATAAACCGCGTGCCTTCACCTGTGGCATCTCAAACATCTGTGCAATATTATTAATTGGACCACAAGGAACACCGGCTTTATTAAGTTTGGCTAACCAGTTATCGCGCGTATCAGTTTTCATGATTTCCGCTAGGATAGGAATCAATTCATCACGATTCATTAAACGTACTGAGTTCGTAGCATACTTAGGATCAGTCCCCAACTCAGGGCGACCAATCGCTTCCGTATAAGAGCGGAATTGGCGATCATTGCCTACGGCTACAATTAAGTGGCCGTCATTCGAGGCAAACACTTGATAAGGCACCACGTTCAGGTGTGCATTACCAAAGCGCTGCGGTATTTCCCCTGAGGTCATGTAGTTCAGGGTTTGATTGGCCAATAGCGCGACGTGTGAGTCTAAAAGGCAGAGGTCTAGATGTTGACCTAAGCCACTATTATGACGCTCATGTAAAGCACCTAAAATTCCTACAGTGGCGTACATACCTGTAATCAAGTCTGTTACCGCAACGC
>CAYFVY010000114.1:0-6540 GCA_964346715.1 uncultured Pelistega sp.
AGGTGATGCGCAATCCAAAATACCAAGAGCTTTTACGACGTCGCAGTCGTATCAGTACGGTGTTTTTTATCATCACCCTGATCATTTATGCTGGCTTTATCTTAACGCTCGCATTTAACCCAGAATTATTTGGCCAAGCGATTGGCGGTATGACCATAAGTGTAGGCGTTCTTGCAGCTACCTTGGTCTTGGTTAGTGCCAGTATTCTTATTTCTGTTTATGTTTATATTTCTAACAAGGTTTTTGACCCATTGCTAGAAGAAGTGATTAAGGAGATTCAGAAATGAAGAATAAGTTCTTATCATCTTTATTACTATTAATCGCCTCGACCTCAGTTGCTCATGCAGCGACAAGCAGTGGTTCGAATATGTCGGCCATTATCATGTTCTTGGTGTTTATCGCCGGAACTATGGGGATTACATGGTGGGCAGCACGTCGCACTCAGACGACTGCCGACTTCTACACCGCCGGTGGTGGTATCTCGGGCTTCCAGAATGGCCTAGCCATTGCGGGTGACTATCTATCTGCGGCATCGTTCCTAGGTATTGCAGGTATGGTGTATGTCAGTGGCTTTGATGGCATGATTTATGCGATCGGCTTTATGTTCGGCTGGCCAGTGGTGATGTTCTTAATCGCTGAGCGCTTGCGTAACTTAGGTCGCTATAACTTTGCTGACGTTACTGCTTTCCGCTTGAAGCAGACGCCAATGCGTATTCTTGCGGCGAGTGCCTCACTCTTAATTATTGCTTTGTACCTCATCGCACAGATGGTTGGTGCAGGTAAATTAATTGTTCTGCTATTCAACATTAACTACACAACCGCCGTCTTAATTGTTGGTTCTTTAATGATGGTGTATGTGGCGTTTGGTGGTATGACAGCGACAACTTGGGTACAGATTATTAAAGCTGTCTTGATGTTGTTCGGTGCGAGCTTAATGACGTTCTTAGTGCTAAAAGCTTTTAGCTTCAGCCCTGATCAACTCTTGAAAGAAGCAGTAGATATTCACCCTTCAGGTCGCTCTATCTTGGCACCAGGTTCATCCGTGAGTGGTAATCCCTTGAATGCTTTATCACTAGGTATTGCCTTAGCGTTTGGTACAGCAGGTCTGCCGCACATTTTAATGCGCTTCTTCACTGTAGCGAATGCGAAAGAAGCACGTAAATCTGTAATTTGGGCAAGTAGCTTTATTGGTTACTTCTACATCCTAACCTTCATCATTGGTTTTGGTGCGATTGCTCTATTAGTTCAACACCCTGAGTACTACATCACTGATGCGAATGGTAACTTTGATCTTATCAAGAGCTTGATTGGTGGTACTAACATGGTAGCGGTTCACTTAGCGAATGCTGTGGGCGGTGACTTACTCCTTGGCTTCTTAGCAGCGGTAACGTTTGCAACGATTGTAGCTGTGGTTGCTGGTCTTGCCTTAGCAGGTGCTGCAGCGATTTCGCATGACTTATATGCCAACGTATTCGCCAAAGAAACAGCAACTGAAGCGAAGCAAATGCGTATTTCACGCTTATCGACTGTTGCTCTAGGTGTACTCTCGATCATCCTTGGTATCGTTTTTGAAAATCAAAACGTAGCCTTCATGGTGGGTCTAGCCTTCGCTATTGCAGCAAGTTCTAACTTCCCTGTTCTAGTACTATCAATTTCTTGGCGTGGTTGCACCACACGAGGTGCTACAATTGGTGGGTTCCTAGGTTTATTTACAGCCACTGTGTGGGTCATGTTAAGCTCTACCGTATGGGTTGATGTATTTGGTTTCGCTGAGCCAATCACACCATTCCCGAACCCAGGTATCTTATCGATTCCTCTAGCATTCTTTGCTATCTGGTTGTTCTCTGTATTGGATAAGAGCGAAGATGCTACGCAAGAAAAAGCGGCTTTCGATGCACTTACTGTACGCAGTCAAACTGGTTTAGGCGCTAGCAAGGCAAGCGCACACTAAGCAGTTACGATAACACCATAACAAGGGAGCCGAGGCTCCCTTGTTTGTATGACGGACTTACTATGAATGAGCTACTGATTGCAGATGATCATCCCTTGTTTCGAGAGGCTTTACGAGGCTTAATCTCGAAACTTTATCCGACTGCTGCAATTTATGAAGCGCAGAATATTAGTTCACTCTATAAGTTGGTCGAAGAGCGTTCGGATGCCGATATTTTATTATTGGATTTAAATATTCCTGGTGCCGCAGGGTTTAGTGCCTTAGTGTATCTTCGTATCCAATTTCCACAGCTCCCTATCGTGATTATTTCTGCACATGAAGATCCCGCCTTAATGCGCCGTGCTGTTGACCATGGTGCTATGGGTTTTATTCCTAAATCAACGGATACTGAGACCTTAGGCATGGCGCTTGAGAAAATTCTGATGGGTGAGGTGTGGTTGCCTAAGCATGCACAACAAACCCCAGCGATCAGTGTGGATGAGGCAGCAGCTGCCAAGCTCTTAAGTGAGCTGACACCACAGCAATTCCGTGTCCTGCAGATGGTCAGTACCGGTCAGCTGAATAAGCAGATTGCTTATGAATTGGGTGTTTCAGAAGCCACCATTAAGACCCATATGACGGCAATTTTGCGCAAACTCGGTGTAAATAATCGTACTCAAGCGGTCTTGCTAGCGTATCAACTAGGCTTACAAGAAATCGAAAACCCTGGCGAGTTTTAAGCTGGCTTTGGTGTTGACTTCTTAGCAAATGATGAATTGCCATGCCAGCAAGATGAATTTCACAATAGCGCGCTAATTAAGGCGATGGTGTGCGCTTAAGAAAGAGCGCAGTGATGCAGGCTTCACGGGCTTAGTGAGCACCAGATAGCCACGCTGTCTGGCTCGCTGTCTTAATTCATCACTGCCATCCGCCGTTAATAAGGCACCGTGTAAGTGACGGGCATTCTCTCGTAGTGCATCTAAGCTATCTAAGCCATCTAAGCGATCATGTAAGTGATAATCGACTAGCAAGACATGCGGCTCTAAACTCATCTTCGCGAGAGCCTCATCAATCGTACTTGCTGGAATCACCTCAACACCCCACTTCGATAACAGTGTTTGCATGCCCAGTAGAATCTCTGCATCGTTGTCTAGACATAAAACTTTTAAGCCTGAGAGAGGCAGACCCGCGCTACCTGTTTGCTCAGGTATTGGTGCACTTAAGTCCTCTTTTTGGGCAAGCGGAACTTGGATACTGAAAATACTGCCTTTACCTAAGGTGGATTGGGCGGCGAGAGGATGATTTAAAAGCGTTGAGATACGCTGACAAATCGACAGTCCTAAACCGAGACCACGTTCACCCCAATCAAAATTCTGTTCATAGCGTTGGAACTCATCGTAAATGCGCTCAAGATGATGAGTGGGAATTCCCTGACCGGTATCCCACACTTGAAATTCCAGTATGTCGCCACGTACGCGTCCCGCTAAGATAACTCGTCCTTCGCGGGTATAGCGTAAGGCATTGGCTAAGAAGTTCTGTAGTACGCGACGTAATAGACGCTGGTCACTACGGACATAGAGTGGTCGCATGTGGAGAGCTAAGCGCAGATTGCGGCGCTTAGCCAAGGGCGCATACTGCTCTAAGAGTCCTTGCAGCATCTCACGTCCATTAAAGACGGTGATATCAGGTTTGAGTGCCCCCGTATCAAGTTGCGAGATATCTAATAAACCTTCTAGGAGCTCCTCTGCTGCTTGCAGGGAGGCATCGACACGAGCCGCAAGGTGACGCATTTCTTGTGGATCGCTGGACTCATACAAGGAAGAGGCAAATAAGCGTGCCGCATTAATCGGTTGCAAGACGTCATGGCTGACCGCGGTTAAGAAATAGGTACGTGATTGCTGGGCCTTTTCCACTATTTGGGTATGCTCGAGGACGCGTTGTTCTAGGTGTTCATTGATTTCTCGTAGCTCTTTTTCCACGCGCTTGTATTCGGTCACATCGGTATAGCTGGTGACATAGCCGCCACCTGGTAGAGGCAGCCCACGGAACTCAATAACGCGATTATTGCTAAGCGTGCGCTGAAAGGAGTGTGAGGAGCCCGCTTGCATAAAGGCAATACGGCGCTCTACAGCGGCATTAATGTCCTCTTCATTGCGATGATAAATTTTGCCGCGTTTGGCATTATAGCGAATCAAGTCAGCAACGGGTCTGCCGACATAGAGCATACCTGCGGTGTAGTCAAAAAGCTGATGGTAGCGCTGATTCCAGGCGACAAGACGCATTTGAGAGTCGACAACGCTAACCCCTTGGTCAAGATTTTCTAGGGTGGCCAATAAGATATCTCGATTAAAGCGTAGCTCTTGGCCTGCCTCGTCGAGAATCGACACAATCGCCGCGACTTCCATGCCTGAGCCGCGTAATGCGCTGGTTAAAACTAGACGTGCTGAGGCGGCGCCCACAGCAGCAGCTAGGAGTAATTCAGTGAATTGGATCCATTGGCTATCTACACGTAGATCAGGCGTGATTTTTAAACCGCGTTTCTTGGCTTGATTGCTAAATGACCACTCTGCCTTGCTTTCGCCAACGATTCGACCGGCTAAAGCAAGAAGGTCGCTGACTAAGATATTGCCTTCCCAGGGGAGGGAGTCCAGTGTCTTGTGTTCCGCAAAAGGGTAGAGGAAAGGCTTGGCACGTAAACGCTCACTTAAACCTGGGCGATTTAATAAAGAGACAAATAAGAAAGTCGTTGTATTGATAAGTAAGGACCAGAATGTGCCATGGGTCAAGGGATCCCAACCAGACAGACCAAATAACTCATAAGGCTTAAGCCAGCTGAGTCCGAATAGGCCGTATTCTAGCCAATAGGAGAAAAACCAACCAGACTCAGCGAGGGTAGGCAGTAATAAGGTATAGGTCCAGACCCCAAACCCGAGTAAAAGACCCAGTTCAACGCCCTTACGGCTGGCATCTTGCCAATAGAGACCACCAATTAAACCAGGGGCAAATTGTGCTACGGCAACGAAGGTCATTAAGCCAAATGTCGATAAGGCGGTATCGCTGCCACTACCGAGGTAGTAGATATAGGCCGCCATGGCGAGAAAGAAAATCGCGAAACGACGAATCCACAAGACAGTTGCTGACACGTCACCTTGAGAGGGTTGCGCCCAACCACGGCGTAAGAGTAGGGGCATAACCAGGTCATTACTGACCATGGTGGATAGTGCAACACTGGTCACAATCACCATGCCGGTCGCCGCGGAGAAGCCACCAATATAGGCCACTAGGGCTAAGCCCATCTGGTTTTGTGAAAGTGGTAGAGCGAGTACAAAGCTGTCAGCTGGTACCTCACCCGAGACACCAAACAGGTGCACACCGACCGCCGCAATGGGCAGAATCATCAAGCCAATAACCGCTAGATAGATACCGAAGAGCCAACGTGCACGACGTATATCCTTAACATCGCCACACTCCACAACAGCGACATGGAATTGTCGTGGTAGACAAATAATGGCGGCAAAAGCGAGCAGAGTTTGCCCTAAAAACCCAACAGAAGGGGAGTTATGGACTAAGGTCTCAACCGCTCCTTGGATATTAAAATTACTCTGGTGTGACCAAATAAAGGCGAAGATGCCGACAGCCACAAGAGCCAGTATTTTTACCAAAGACTCAAAGGCTACAGCCAAGATCAGGCCGGGACGATGCTCGGTAGCGTCTACTTGACGAGTACCAAATAAGATTGAGAAGGTGGCCATTAAAGCCGCCACATACAGAGCGGGATCCCCCCAGATCAAGGATTGAGCTTCTTTACCTGTGAGTACCGTTAAACTCATGGTGACGGCTTTGTATTGCAGGGCTAAGTAAGGAACGACAGCCACCACAGCAATAAAAGCAACTAGGCCGGCCAAGCGTTGTGAGCGCTCATAGCGGCTCGCCATAAAGTCAGCGATGGAAACAATATTTTGATGTTGGGCGACGAGGGCGAGACGCTCAATAACGCGCCAACCAAAGAGCAGCATTAAGAAGGGGCCGAGGTAAATGGGCAGATACCCCCAGCCGTAGCGCACAGCTGAACCCACTGCCCCGTAAAACGTCCAAGAGGAGCAATACACAGCAAGCGCTAAGCTATATACCGTGGGGCGTACCCAAGGGCGCTGCGTATAGACGGAGTAACGATCACCGAGCCAAGCAATAGCAAATAAAATTGCCGCATAGATAAAAGATGCCAAAATGACCCAGATGGGTAGCATATGGTCTCCTACTTTAGTAGAACATCAAGGAATTCAGGGGGTTAACAGGGTATATTGTAGATTCAACTATTAGATGTCTCTATTAATATTAACGCTTATATTACATTAAATTTTAAATATTAAATTCACAATAACGATTCTAAAGAGGCAATAACGCTGAGATGTGCAATAACGATGATAGGCACACTCGTCCACAAATTTATAGGAGGAATTTATGGAAACTCAACCGTTAAACTTTGATAAGTATCCGCAGAAACCACATGGCGGTACCTTAATTAATCAAGTTGTCCCTGAACATCTACGTGCTGCAGAAATTGAGCGAGCACGCGGCTTACCTTCAATTCGTGTTGACTTAGAAGCGAT
>CAYFVY010000115.1:0-6527 GCA_964346715.1 uncultured Pelistega sp.
CCACAGGTAAAATAACCCGCTACTAAAAGACAAAAACTACGATAGCCAAAGGCTTCTTTAATCGCTTGAAAGATACTTTGATCATGAGACTGTGCTCGCTGAGCCACTTCTGGTTCACGTAAACCACGTGCCAAGATAATGATGATTAGGCTTGCCATGGCTAAGAAAACCAAGGCATTTTGCCAGTTCAACCAATCAATCAAAAAGTTCTCTACAGGTAGCATAAAGAACTGTCCAAATGAACCTGCTGCGGCCGTCACACCCATAGCCCAAGAGCGTCGCTCCATAGAAATATTGCGACCCAGTACTCCATAAACGATACTATAAGTGGTTCCTGCTTGAGCGAGACCGAGTAACACCCCTGTGGTTAAGGAAAAACCTAGGGGTGTCTGTGTAAACGCCATTCCTAACAAGCCTAAACAGTAGGCAATCGCACCGGCAATCAGGACTTTATACGCCCCAAAACGATCTGCAATCATACCGGCAAAGATGCCAAAAAACCCCCAGCTTAAGTTTTGTAGGGCTAAGGCAAAAGAGAAAACCTGGCGATCCCATTCATGAGCCGCAGAAACTGGGCTTAACCACAGCCCAAATCCATGGCGAATACCCATGGATAGGGTCACAATTAAGGCACCACAGATAAGAATCTGCTTTAATGGCAAAACTGCAGATGCAGGTGCAGTCGCTTGCTGAGTGCTTGTTGACACGTAAACTCCAAAACTTAAGGTCTAAATAAGCTATCCAAACTAAGGACTGCCATCATACTACTAAGAAAATTCTTTACGCTACTGAGCCTTAAGGATTGGCCAGGCTTTATATAGGTAATAGCACATTGACCAGATCGTCAGAACCGCTGCAATATAGATTAAGACTTGACCGATCAAATAGAAATTCAAACCCGCATATGTCTGGGCAAACAGTAAACAAGGAATTGCGCTCATTTGCGCAGCCGTCTTAAATTTACCTAACCAATGCACGGCAACACTATCACGTGCACCAATCGTCGCCATCCATTCACGCAAGGCTGTAATGGTGATTTCACGACCAATAATAATTAATACGACAAAAGAATCTACACGACCCAAATCTAATAAAATTAAAAGCGCTGCACAAACCATAAGCTTGTCTGCGACGGGGTCTAAGAAAGCCCCAAAGGCTGTAGTTTGATTCCAACGACGGGCCAAATAACCATCCAACCAGTCCGTAACCGCAGCAAAAATAAAGGCAAATGCACCAATCGTGTCGCGCAGAGGTATACCCATCCAGTCCGTCGGCAAGTAATACAAAGCCACTAAGAGAGGAATCATCGCTACACGAAACCATGTCAAGGCAATTGGAATATTAAAAGATTTCATAGTATAAAATTTATTGTCATTAACGCAGAGATTCGTATATGCGTTCCGCGAGTTGCTGAGAAATACCGTCTACAGACCTTAAGTCATCAATACTAGCAGAAGCCACCCCTGAAAATCCACCAAAACGTGCTAATAGCTTCTGACGGCGCTTAGCTCCCACTCCTTCAATTTCTTCTAATCGTGACACATTACGTTGTTTAGCGCGCTTCGCTCGCATACCGGTTATCGCAAAGCGGTGCGCTTCATCACGAATTTGCGCAATTAACATCAGTGCTGGCGAACTTATCCCTAACTCTAATGGTTCACGTTCATCCGTAAAGACCAAGGTTTCTAGGCCTACTTTACGCCCTTCTCCTTTGGCTACCCCAACAATTAAGCGTGTATCCAAGCCAAGCTCTTCGAATACCTGGCGTGCAACTTCAATCTGTCCTTTGCCACCATCAATCAGCACCATATCAGGCATGGCGAGTTCATCGTCCTCATTGACTCTGGCATAGCGACGCTGTAAGACCTGTCGCATAGCGGCATAATCATCACCAGGCGTAATACCAGCGATATTGAAGCGGCGATAACGTGAAGATTGCATATCATGATGTTGATAGACCACGCAAGATGCTTGTGTGGCTTCGCCTGCAGTATGGCTAATATCAAAACATTCTACCGAAATTCTATCTAGACTTTCTGCATCCGTAGACCAGCCCATCAATTCCGCTAATGCTAAGGTTCGTGCTGCCTTAGCGCCAGATTCTGATAAGGCACGTGCCAGGGAGATAGCCGCATTTTGTTGCGCCATTTCTAACCATGCTTTCTGCGTTTCATTTAAACGCGAAACCAAGCGAGTCTTGCGATCTTGCTCTTGCATCAATAGGGGCAATAATTCCTTTTCAGCGAGTGGATGCGATAGGATTAATTGACTCGGTAGCTGATTTTCTAAGTAATGGCTAGCGACAAATGCACTTAAAATATCGCTTTCGCTATCCCCATCTATCTGTGTCGGAAATACAGCCTTGTCTCCAAGGTGCCGCCCTCCTCGCACCATCGCCAGATTGATACAGCATTTGCCACCTTGGTATAGAACCACAATAATGTCAGCATCTACAGCCGAATGCATTTCCATGCTTTGACTATGCATCACGGTAGCCAGAGAATGCATTTGGTCACGATACACAGCAGCTTGCTCAAAGTCCAAAGCCTCAGACGCACGTAACATCTTTTGCTCAATATTTTTCAAGATGGGTGAAGTACGACCATCCAAGAAGTCCAGCGCATCTTGGATATCCTCTTGGTAAGCGTCTTGCGAAATTTTATTGACGCAAGGTGCCGAGCAACGATTAATCTGATGCAATAAGCAAGGACGTGAGCGGTTGTTAAAGACACTGTCTTCACAGGTGCGTAAGCGAAAGACCTTTTGTAAGATCTGAATCGAGTCGCGCACAGCGTAAGAGTTAGGAAATGGTCCGTAAAAGTGCCCTTTCTTATTTGTCGAGCCACGATAAAAGGCAATCCGCGGAAAGTCGTGCGCAGAGAACATCAGATAAGGATAGGACTTATCATCACGGAATAAAATATTGTATTTCGGCTGTAAGGTCTTAATCAGATTATTTTCTAAAATCAGTGCTTCAGCCTCGGAGCGCGTGACGGTGACTTCAATCCGTACGACTCGCTGCACCATATGAGCGATACGTGGGCTACTTAAATTTTTTTGGAAATAAGAATTGACGCGCTTTTTTAAGTCGCGCGCCTTACCCACATATAAGACCTCATCATTCTCGGCGATATGTTTATACACGCCGGGAAGATGCGGTAACTCACTTAGAAAAGAGGGAATGTTGAAATTCTCGGGCATCTTGATAACGTGTATCCGCTTGTAATTGCTCCCAACTCATAAAGTCTTGTTGAGGAATCAGACGTAGTAATCGTTGTATGGATTCTCGCTTCGGTTCGATTGTCAAAGAACTGAGTAATTGATCGGCTAAATCGGGGCGATTACAAACCAGAACCATATCACACCCAGCGCCTAGAGCGGCTTTAGCACGAGCCACAATATCGCCAGCCACACTCGCGCCTTCCATCGTTAAGTCATCAGAAAATACCATACCCTTATAGTTAAGACGTTGGCGCAAGATATTCTGGATCCAGACCTTAGAGAAACCTGCATTCTTCGAATCCACTTTAGGATAGATCACATGTGCTGGCATTACAGCTTGCAAGACAAGATCGCTTAACCATTCATACGGCATCGCGTCATCGGCCATGATTTCTTCAAGTTCACGTTCATCCACAGGGATTTCAAGGTGTGAGTCAACCTCAACAAAACCATGGCCTGGGAAATGTTTGCCACAAGAGGCCATACCTGCTTGCGCAAGACCTTGGATTAAGGCTCTTGCTAACATTGTGACAACTCGTGGATCACGATGGAAAGAGCGAGTACCAATAACCGTACTCACTCCATAATCCAAATCTAATACAGGTGCAAAGCTAAAATCAACACCACAAGCTCGCAACTCGGCCGCTAATACATAACCAATTTCCGTCGCTGCACGCATGGCCCATAAGGGATTATCATTCCAATACTCACCCAATGCTTGCATAGATGGTAAAGGTGTAAAACCCTGGTTACGAAAGCGCTGTACGCGCCCTCCTTCATGGTCTACACAGATGAGTAAGGGACCAGGACGTGAAGCGCGAATATCTTGAGTTAAGGCGCTTAACTGCTCCGGATTCGTATAGTTGCGCGCAAATAAAATCACCCCACCAACCAGCGGATGCTTAAGGCGTTCACGTTCCGCATCATCTAGGCTTAAGCCTTGGACGTCAACGAGTACAGGACCTGGCAAGATTGGCAAGGGAATCTCCAATTGCTCTGGCTCTTGAGCTTGCGGCTCTTCCGGTGGTGGTTCACTACCTGGATCTTCAGGATTCTCCTGCTCGTCCTTAGCGTCTTTGTTCGACCATAACGAAAGCCATGACCAGATCGGATTCATCGGTGAGGGAAACATGAGCTACTCCATAACGTTGTTCGTACCAAGATTTAAGGGGTTCAGCGAGCACTACCATAGGCTTACCGCTGACTTCGTTTAAGGTTTGCATAGCTGACCAATACATGGGCATACGCATCCCTAAACCGATTGCTTTGGAAAAGGCTTCTTTAGCGGCAAAACGTGTCGCTAAAAAACGTACTCCACGTTTAGGATCACGTGCTGCACGGCGATGATACTTCTCAATTTCTTGAGGACCCAGGATACGCTTAAGAAATCGTTCCCCAAAGCGCTCTAAAGAACGCTCAATCCGGTGCACGTAAATAATATCCGTACCAATTCCGGCAATTGCTCCTTGCCCAATAGCTGACAGATTAGCATGACTTGAGTTCATCTTAAATCATATCCTGTAGAACGCTTAGGTCTATATCTTAATAAAATGTTCGCGATAATACTTTAATTCATCAATCGATTCATGAATATCCGCCAAAGCCTCGTGTTTACTGTGTTTCACGAAGCCTTTGTAAACTTCTGGCTTCCAACGACGAGCTAATTCTTTAAATGTACTCACATCTAAATTACGATAGTGAAAATATTGCTCTAAACGCGGCATATATTTATACATAAAACGGCGGTCTTGGCTAATCGTATTACCACATAGAGGCGAAGCGCCTTCAGGTACATGCTCTTTTAAAAAGGCTAATAATACATCTTGCGCTTGCTCCTCATCCATAGTTGAGGCACGTACTTTGTCGGTCAAACCTGAGCGACCATGCGTGGCAGTATTCCATTTATCCATTGCATCTAATACACTATCGTCTTGATGAATCACTAAAACCGGTGCTTCAGCTACAATACTTAAATCGGATTCAGTCACAACTACTGCAACTTCAAGAATTTTTTCTTTTTCAGGGTCCAGACCGCTCATTTCCATATCGAGCCAAACTAGACGTTGATCATTTTTTGCCATGTGAATTATTCCTATTTTTTAATACCTTATTTTCTCACAGAGACACTAATAAGCCTATGTCATTAATGAGTTTCACCCTTATTTTCATTGCCCTACTTATGGCTCAAAGCCTAACACGCTTATACCTTAGCTCACGCCAAGTACGCTATGTCAGTGCCCATAAGGATCATGTACCCGCTGAATTCCTTGAGAAAATCAGCCTACACAGTCATCAACGTGCAGCTAACTACACCGTTGCACGGCAGAAAATACTAATGGTTGAAATTATCGTTGACGCTATTGTACTCATTGTCTTCACCTTAATGGGCGGCTTGAACTGGATTAACCAAGAACTGAGTCATTTAATTAGCCATGATATTTGGTATCAGGTAGCTCTTCTCTTGAGTATCTTTTTTATTATCGATATTCTTGGCCTCCCTTTTACCCTCTACCGCACCTTCGTATTAGAGCAAAAATTTGGCTTTAATCGGATGACGCCTAAATTATTCATTCTCGATAGCATTAAAAAACTACTCTTAAGTCTCATCATTGGCGTACCTATCTTATATGCGCTATTTGCGCTTATTCAATGGCTCTATAGCCCTCAGTGGTGGTTATGGGCATGGATTGGACTCTGCGTCTTAAGTATTGTCTTTATGTATGCTATTCCTAAATTTATTATGCCTATCTTTAATAAATTTACCCCCCTAGAGAATCAAGAAATTAATGAGCGTATTAATGGCTTAGCCCAACGCGCTAATTTTGGTCTAGGGGGCCTTTATGTAATGGATAGCTCTAAGCGTAGCGCACACGGTAACGCTTTTTTCACAGGTTTCGGTAAGAACCGACGCATTGTCTTTTTCGATACCTTATTAAATAAGCTCAAGCCAGCAGAAATCGAAGCTGTGCTGGCGCATGAGCTCGGCCACTTTAAGCATAAACATATCGTCAAGCGTATTTTGTTTTCTTTTGTCATGAGCTTTATCTTTTTCGCCCTACTTGCTTATTTAATTAATCAGGCGTGGTTTTATGGTGGACTCGGGGTCTTCCTGCAGCCTGGACGCCCCATGTTTGGCATTGCCTTAGTACTGCTCTTACTAGTTTTACCCGTATTTACCTTTTTCATTACTCCAATCACGAGCTTTATGTCGCGCAAAGACGAGTTTGAAGCTGATCGTTATGCTGTTGAGCAAACCAATAGCGAAGACCTAATTAGTGCCTTAGTGAAGTTATATAACGATAATG
>CAYFVY010000116.1:0-6457 GCA_964346715.1 uncultured Pelistega sp.
GTTTGGCTATTGTGAATTTGCCACTGCATATCAAATTGTTCAGCGAGCGGTTTGAAGGCTTGCTGCAACTGTTCTTGTTCGGTTTGTGCTGGTACACGAAAGTGAATACGGAGAAAAAAGTGCTGACTTTCTTCATCACCAAACTGTTGTGAGTCAATAATATTGCCATTAAAACTGACTAAAAAACCAGAAACGGCATGCACAATACCAGTACGGTCTGGGCATGAAAGCGTCAAAATAAAATCGTTAGATGTGCTCATGACAAAGATAAAAGCAAAACTTGCTAAAAGTATAAAACCATAATTACCTCAGTATCGCTTGTTACCTGTAATTATGCAGAAGGGTTTAGTAATTGTTCAACATAGTCAGCGATCGCCAGGCACGAGGTGAGTCCTGGTGATTCAATGCCAAATAAATTGACTAAGTTCTTGATGCCATGTGTTTGTGGGCCTGATATCATAAAGTCCGCCGCCGGCTCATGTGGGCCTACAATTTTCGGTCGAATACCGGTATACGCAGGCTGTAGGCTACCGTCTTTTAAGTCAGGCCAATACTCACGGACAGCGCGGTAAAAACTTGTAATGCGACTTTCATCAAGGGCATAATCAATCCCGTCAATCCATTCAGTATCTGGACCAAACTTGGCTTGACCGCCAAGATCTAGGGTGAGATGTACACCAAGGCCTGAGGCACTTGGCATAGGATAAATAAGGCGCTGAAAAGGGGTTTTTCCACTAAGGCTAAAGTAGGTACCACGACAATAATAGTCTTGAGGAATGAACTGGGCATCTAGTCCTATGAATTGGTGTGCCAATGAGGGAGCATGTAAGCCAGCTGCATTAATGACAATGTCGCTACTGATTTCAGTTGCTTCATCACCGCCTACTTGACACACAAAACCAGAAGGAGTGACACGTAAGCCAAGCAAAGGAGAGCGAAATACAAATTGCGCATCGTGATGCTCAGCATCACCTTGGAGTGCCAACATTAAACCATGAGTATCAACAATGCCAGTTGATGGCGAATGTAGAGCAGCAACACAATGTAGATTAGGTTCTAAAGCCTGAGCTTGTTGCTGGTCTAAATCTTCTAGATCGTTTACGCCATTGGCTAGTGCCGCTTTCTTAATCTGTTCAAACTGTTGAGTCTGAGCGGCGTCAGTGGCGACTAAGAGCTTACCTAGACGTTGGTGTTGGATGCCTTTCTCTTGACAATAAGCATATAGTTGATGCTTACCATCAACACAAAATTTTGCTTTTAAACTATCTTTAGGGTAGTAAAGGCCAGCATGAATAACTTCAGAGTTGCGTGCACTCACTTCCATGCCAATTCCTTCATTGGCTTCTAGAACGAGGGTAGATTTCCCCGCAAGTGCCATACGGCGTGCAATCGCTAGACCAACAACACCAGCGCCAATGACTAGGCATTCAACATCATTACTCATAAGAGGAATCCTGTTTCTTAGGGTTAGGGCGGATAGGGGTTAAATCAAAACTACCCGCATGAAAGACTAATGGCATATGATCGCTATGGTCACAACGTTCGACTTGGCCGACCATAATGAGATGATCGCCTTCGAGATAGCGGCTGCGGTTATAGCATTCAAACCAAGCGGCGGAACAATATTCAGCTAATTTAGGCACACCAAATTCATTCAAGCTGAATTCGACATTTTCAAAACGTTGGGCTTGCGGTCCTCGAGAGAACTGATAAGCAAGCACCATTTGTTCTGCACTGAGCACATGAATATTGTAACGTTCGATACGTTGAAAAACAGGCAGGAGACTGGAGGACGTCTGCAGATTCCAAAGCACGAGTGGCGGCTTCATGGAAAGTGAATTGAAAGAACTAACTGTGATCCCCAAAGGCTCTCCTGTATCTGGATGAGCCGTGGTAATAATCGTGACGCCTGTCGCAAAACGACCTAGTGCCTGACGAAATTCTGTCTGATCAAAGTTACTCAGTCGAACAGCCATAGACAAGTAATTCCTTTAAGGAGAAAGACGAGTGAAAACCCATTGACCTTGAGGATTTTGGGTAAATTTAATACGGTCATGTAGACGTGATGGACGACCTTGCCAGAATTCGATGCTGCGGGGAATCACACGATATCCCCCCCAATGTGGAGGCTTAGGTACATTCTCACCGTATTGTTTTTCAAGATCTACGTAGCGTTGCTCTAGCTCTTCTCGGCTGATTTCTTGGCTTTGGCGTGATGCCCATGCACCGAGACGAGAACCAAGCGGACGAGAGTTAAAGTAGGCAATAGAGTCAGCCTTGCTTAATTTTTCTACATGACCATTAATATGGACTTGACGCTGCTGTACCAGCCAGAAAAATAGCAAACTGATATTCGGATTATGAGCGAGATCTTGCCCTTTGGCAGATTCGTAATTGGTGAAAAAGATAAAGCTATCTTGTTCAACGCCCTTAAGTAAGCAGGTACGAGAAGAGGGTTGGCCTTGCGCGTTTACGGTAGATACCGTCATGGCATTCGGCTCAATACCACCTTCTTCACGGGCACGATCAAACCAGACCTTGAATTG
The DNA here is from genome assembly GCA_964346715.1 of uncultured Pelistega sp. Taxonomy (GTDB): domain Bacteria; phylum Pseudomonadota; class Gammaproteobacteria; order Burkholderiales; family Burkholderiaceae_B; genus Taylorella. The sequence continues at coordinate 2,547 of CAYFVY010000116.1, forward strand.
TTCGAAAGGGTTAGGATTAATCTGTGATTCTAATAAGATATCTTTATCGTAAACTTGGCGTAGATCTGCAAGAGACATGGTGATTACCCGTTAACGTAAAACCTTAAGTTTAGCACAATGATACTAGACCGTAAGCGCTGCAGAGAGCCTAGTTTCTATGGCAAATTAAAGTGATGCTTGGTTTTTAGTGTTAAATCTTCTTGTGTTCTAAACGATGTTTCACTAGGCGAGATAATTCTGCTAGATGCTCGTCTTTAATCTGTGCTTTATGTAGGGCCTCGCTGGTCTCAATCACATATTCATAACAAGGACCATAACTGCCGCTTGCGCTTAGGACGATATCGAGAGTCTCCTCTTCAGTGAGGTCGCCAGCATACGCATGTGTGCCTTGATCCATGACAAAAGCGAGTGCTGTCACAGGGCCTTCTGCAGTTTCACATTTAAGCCAAGATGCAATATAAGAGTCAGAAGGCATTTCGCGTTTCCATAAGGCACGAAGCTGTCCAATGAGGTCTTGATTGGGTAAGCGATAGACCTTACCCTCGCATATACCCCCTTCTTGCAGCCCAAATACCAAACCAGGTAACTCTGGAGTACCGCGGTTAACACAAGACCACAGACAAAGTGAACGGCTATAACCGAGCAAGGTAGCTAGTCGCTCTTCAACAAAATCAAATTCAGGTCGCCAGATTAGAGAGCCATAACCAAAGACCCAGATGTCCTTGAGTTCATCAAGCTGAGCAATGGTGTGTTGTAGGGAAGTTTCGCGCTCTTCTTCAGTCCAGAGGCGAAAGGATTGCATATGTGCCAAGGCTTTTTGGCTGGGGGTTTTAACAGGGTTCACGGATAATGCAAATAAGAAAAAAATCAGACTACAATATTACTTAGTATAAATTAAATTAGAGCATGATGGATAATTTTGAGGATAATACCAGCCGACGTTTCAGTAGTTTGACCCGACTCTATGGAGATCGTGCTAGCGAGGTTCTGGCCCAAGCGCATATTATGATTGCTGGGATTGGTGGAGTTGGATCATGGACAGTTGAGGCGCTCGCTCGCTCAGGGGTAGGGCAGCTTACTTTGGCTGACTTAGATCATGTGGCAGAGTCGAATATTAACCGTCAAGTGCATGCGCTGGATAGCACAGTTGGCATGGCCAAGGTTGAGGCGATGCGTGAACGTATTGCCCAGATTAATCCAGCATGCCAAGTGAATCTCATTGATGATTTTATTGATGCTGAGAATATTGCTCCACTCTTAGCCCAGTATCAACCTGATGTTTTACTGGATTGTACTGATCAAGTGCAGGCGAAGATAGCCATGCTATTAGCGGCTCGTCAGCGCAAGATTGGTTTTTATATGTGCGGTGGGGCAGGGGGTAAAACTGACTCCCTCAGCTTAAAGCAAACTGATATAGCGCATACTCGCAATGATAATTTATTGGCACGTGTACGTAATATTTTACGAAAACAACACGGTTTTGCCAAAGGTTCTGATGCTCAAGGTAAGGCCTTGAAAAAAGTGCCAGCCATGAAGGTTAAGTGCTTCTGGTTTGATCAGCCAGCTCAGCTACCTAGCGCTTGGCAGAACCAAGCTGAGGGGCAAGCCCCTCAAGGTTTATCCTGTGCTGGCTATGGTTCTAGTGTGATGGTGACAGCTGCTATGGGTTTAGCCTTGGCGAACAGCACCATTCATGAACTCATCCAGAACCGCACCAGTATGTGATTTTTCCTTAAGAGCGATGAGCTCTTCAGGAGTGCCGCTGGCAACAATCTGCCCACCGCCTGTACCACCTTCTGGACCTAGATCGATAATCCAATCGGCTTCCGCCATAATATCAAGATTATGCTCAATCACCACGACGGTATTGCCTGCATCGACTAAGCGATGTAAAACATGGGTAAGTTTTTCAACATCCGCCATCGATAACCCAACCGTTGGCTCATCCAAGATATACAGGGTATGTGGGCGACTTGATGCGCGGCCTGTTTTAATTACACCTTCATCTAATCGTGCTTTGACCAGCTCAGTAACGAGTTTGATGCGTTGTGCCTCGCCGCCAGAAAGAGTAGGTGAAGGTTGTCCCAACGTCAGATAACCCAGACCTACATCTTGCATCAGTTGTAAGCCACGTAAGACTTTACTGTGCGCAGTAAAATAGCCAATCGCCTCATCCACTTCCATACGTAATACTTCACCGACTGATTTATCACGTAGCAAGACCGATAACGTTTCCTTATTAAAGCGTTCGCCATGACATGCTTCACAAGGGACTTTAATATCTGGTAAGAAACTCATTTCGACGGTACGCATGCCTTGGCCCTCACAGACGGGACAACGACCATCACCTGTATTGAAAGAGAAGCGCGAGGCAGTCCAACCGCGTAGTTTAGCTTCACGAGTTTGGGCAAATTGTTGGCGCACATCGTCCCAGAAACCAATATAGGTCGATGGGCATGAGCGAGGAGTTTTACCAATCGGGGTCTGGTCGACCTCTAAAACGCGTTCAAGTTTTTCCCAACCAACAATTGAGTCACAACCTTGCCATTGAGGAGCATCCTTATTGGCGAGAGCGAGCTTTACATTTTCCAGTAAAACATCACGAGCTAGACTGGATTTGCCAGAGCCTGACACGCCAGTAATTACCGAGAGACGATTTAGAGGAAGTCGAGCGTGCACATGTTGTAAATTATGTAGATGCGCACCATGTACCTCAAGCCAATTAATGTCGGCATCAATCGCTCGCCGTGGCTTCAGCGGATGCTGTAAAGGCTGAGCAAGGTATTTACCTGTTAAGGACTCAGGTGTGTTAATGATGTCTTCATAACTTCCTTGCGCGACTACTGTACCACCACGTACACCAGCGCCTGGGCCGATATCAATAATATGCTCAGCACGACGGATGGTGTCTTCATCGTGTTCAACTACCACGAGGGTATTGCCATTGCCTTCTAATTTGCTTAAGGCATTCAGTAGAATTTGATTGTCTCGTGGATGTAAACCAATTGTTGGTTCATCAAGAATATAGCAAACTCCCTGTAGATTTGAACCGAGTTGCGCCGCCAGACGAATACGCTGTGCCTCACCACCTGAAAGAGTCGGTGCTGAGCGATCTAAGTTCAAGTAATTCAAACCTACGGAAGACATAAAGTTCAAGCGGTTTTGAATTTCACTCAAGATATCGCGAGCAATTTCTGCTTGGCGTAGATCTAACTGTAAACCTGCAAAAAACTCCTGAGCCTCTTGAATTGACATCAGGCTTATATCCGTAATCGAACGCCCTTGCCATTGCACGGCACGGGCAACAGGATTGAGACGAGAGCCATCGCAGCTCAAGCAATGACTTAGGTAGCTTGATTCTTCTTCATTTAACCAATTGCTTTCTTCGCCAGTCTGCTCGGCATCAAAATTAGGAATATTTAAGCCTGTACCGAAGCACGTAGTACACCAGCCATGTCGAGAGTTATAAGAAAATAAGCGTGGATCCAGCTCAGGATAACTGGTGCTGCATGAAGGACAAACTCGCTTAGTCGAAAAGTGGCTTTGTTGCAGATTTTGTGCAGAAATCTCTTGTTCACGATCAAGAGGATAGAGGATGCTGCATAGGCCTTGGCCATGTTGCAAGGCTTGACTCAGGGCCGTCGATAAAGTTTTTTCATCTTTCGCATCAATGACTAAATCGGCTACGGGTAATTCAATCGTATGCTCTTTATACCGATCTAAGCGAGGCCAAGGTGATACAGGAATAAATTCGCCATCGACACGAAGGTGGGTATAGCCCTTGCTATCCGCCCATTTCGCTAAATCAGTGTAGTAACCCTTACGTGCAGTGACTAAGGGGGCGAGTAGGCCAATACGTTGGCCTTTGTGCTCGCGCATAATTAAGGCTTGAATCTGTTCTTTGCTTTGTG
>CAYFVY010000117.1:0-1042 GCA_964346715.1 uncultured Pelistega sp.
AGCAGAGGATTGAAAATCCTTGTGTCGGCGGTTCGATTCCGCCCCAGGCCACCATTTCTAATATGGTGGTCAGGAAGCTCAGATTAGCTTACGTGGGCAACAAATACAAAATTAACCAACGCTTTGCTTGCGTTGGTTTTTTTTTGGATTTTATTCCGATATTATTCATAAGCCCTTAGTTTTTTCCTATTAAACAGAAAAGTTGATTTAAAACAAACACTAAAGCATCGTTTTTAGGCACTAGACGGGTATAATAGGCGTATTCTCCTAGGGATTATATGTAGAAGATGGTCATGGATGTATTAACTTTTGGTCTGAATCACCACTCGGCACCTGTTTCAGTGCGTGAGCGAGTTTCTATGTCTGGCGAATTGGTACGTCCGGCGCTGGATGGTTTGCGTTCGGCTTTTGGTTCTTCAGTGAAAGAAGCAACGATTCTCTCTACCTGTAATCGCACTGAAATCTATATGGCGGCTTCGCCTGAGATTTCTGAGCATATCCCAACATGGTTGGCTGACTTTAATTCGCTCGATAAGAGCCTGATCAAGCCGCACTTGTATCAATACAATCAAGATGAAGCGGTGCGTCATGCTTTCCGTGTGGCCTCAGGCTTAGACTCTATGGTGCTAGGCGAGGCGCAGATTTTAGGTCAGATGAAGACTGCCGTACGTGAAGCGAATGATGCGGGTGCGCTAGGTACCATGCTCAATCAGCTCTTCCAGAAGACTTTCTCTGTCGCTAAGGAAGTACGCACCCAGACGGCAATCGGGGCGCAATCAGTCTCTATGGCTGCTGCGGCAGTACGTCTTGCCGAACGTGTATTTGGTGATCTGAATGAGACACGTGTACTATTTGTTGGTGCAGGTGAGATGATTGAACTCTGTGCCACGCACTTTGCTGCCAAAAGTCCGAAATCTATTATGGTTGCTAACCGCACACTTGAACGCGGCGAGGCCTTGGCATCACGCTTTGATGCGCAAACCATGAAACTTATCGATTTGCCGCAACACTTACATGAATACGATCTTGTCGTATCCTGTAC
>CAYFVY010000117.1:1052-6394 GCA_964346715.1 uncultured Pelistega sp.
GCCTTCCGCCAGCATGCAGGTCACTGCGAGGCGTACGGCCTCGGCCTTGCCCATCTTGGGTCTAGGCATGATCCAGAATGCGACCAAATTACGTCGCTTTAAACCCATGGTAATGGTGGATCTTGCGGTGCCACGTGATATTGAGCCTGAGGTGGCGAAGTTAGATGATGTTTATCTCTATACTGTGGACGATCTAGGTCGTGTGGTGCAGATGGGTAATGATTCACGCCAAGCGGCAGTGGTTCAGGCCGAAGCCATCATCGATAGTCGTGTGCAGAGTTTTATGCATTGGATGCAGGCGCGAACTATGGTGCCAACGATTCAACGCTTGAATGCAGGTGCAGATGAGGTGCGTCAATATGAGCTTGTGCGTGCTCGTCGTCTATTAGCTAAGGGTGTCGATCCTGATGAGGTGCTTGAGCGCTTATCACGCAGCTTAACGCAGAAATATCTCCATGCGCCTATGCAATTGCTTAACCGCAGCTCTGAGGAAGAGCGTATGCAGATTGCGGACATGTTACCTAAACTTTTCCCATTCCAAGATAATAAGCATTAGCCAGTTTGTCTATAAATAAGTCGGGCAGAGCGTTCTGGTCGGGTGTTTAAACTTACATCACCTTAACGCATGCGCTGACTTCTTGTCTTAAGCGCTGAGCTTAGCGTCGCGTATCTCGTCGTCTCCTTATCAGCGCCACTTGTGCCATTTGCACTTAGCCTTTTTCACAAAATTTAAATTTAGAGTATTTAATTATGAAGCAATCAATGCGCTTTCGTTTGGAGCAACTGACTCAACGACTGCTTGAGGTAGACGCGATTTTGTCTGAGCCTGAAACCGTGCAAGATATGGACCGCTTTCGTAAACTGTCGCGTGAGCGCAGTGAGATTGAGCCCGTTGTCCTTTTGTTTAAAGAGTTTACTGACACCGAAGGTGATTTAGAAACCGCAATCGAAATGATGTCTGACCCCGAGATGAAAGAGATGGGTGAGGAAGAAATGAAAGCGGCCAAAGAGCGTCTCGAAGCTTTAGAAGAAAAGTTGCAGGTTGAACTATTGCCCAAAGATCCTGATGATGGTCGCAGCGTCTTCTTAGAGATTCGTGCGGGTACGGGTGGTGATGAAAGTGCCATCTTTACCGGCGATTTATTCCGCATGTATAGCCGCTATGCTGAGCAAAATGGTTGGCGCGTTGAGGTGATGAGCGAGAACCCATCAGAGCTTGGTGGTTACCGCGAGATTATTGCGCGTATTGACGGTGATGGTGTTTATGGTCGCTTGAAGTATGAATCAGGTGCTCATCGCGTGCAGCGTGTACCTGAGACAGAGTCGCAAGGTCGTGTGCATACTTCGGCATGTACCGTGGCTGTGCTACCCGAGGCGGATGAGTTCGCTGAGGTGGAGTTAAATCCTGCGGACTTGCGCATTGATACTTACCGTGCCAGTGGTGCGGGTGGTCAGCACGTGAACAAGACTGACTCGGCGGTGCGTATTACGCATATCCCGACGGGCATTGTGGCGGAGTGTCAGGACGACCGTTCGCAACACAAGAATAAGGCGCGAGCCATGAGTGTTTTAGCGGCACGTATTAATGATGTGCAGCGTCAAGAGCAACAAGCGAAAGAAGCGGCGAACCGTAAGAGCTTGGTCGGTACAGGCGATCGCTCGGAGCGCATTCGCACCTATAACTACCCACAAGGTCGCGTGACTGACCATCGCATTAATTTAACCTTGTATAAATTAATCCAGATGATGGATGGCTCTCTAGATGAGCTAACCAGTGCCCTGATTGCTGAGCGTCAAGCCGAGTTATTGTCTCAGCTAGGTGACGATTAATTGGCAAAAGGCATCGCCGTGGGCTTCAGAGCGGATGCTAAAGAGTTGATAGGCTTTTAAGGTTTGGGCGAAATATGCAGACAAGTATGCAGACACTAGCGCAGTTTTTTACACAAAGCACCTTGCCGTTAAGTGAAGCTCGCATGTTGGTGGCTGAAGTGTTGAATGTCTCTCGTGCGTGGATGATAACGCATGACGACTATGTTCTGAGCGCAGAGCAAGAGCAACAGCTTAAGCGTATGGAGCAACGTCGTGCACAAGGTGAGCCGATGGCGTATATCTTGGGTTCACGCGAATTTATGGGTTTGCAATTTGCCACCAATCCAGCGGTCTTGATTCCACGTCCCGACACCGAGCTCTTGGTTGAGACAGCGCTGGATTATTTGCAACAGGTGTTGAACCAGCGCTCGTCTATGGCTACAGAGAATAACTCTGCATCTAATAGCAACTTGGTATCTGACAGTAAACAAGATCTGAGCGTCCTCGATATGGGTACAGGCAGTGGCGCTATTGCCTTGTCAATTGCGCATTTCCAACCGCAAGCGCAGGTCTTAGCGAGTGACTATAGTCCTGATGCTTTACAACTTGCGCAAACCAACGCACAAGACCTGAACCTCACCAATGTGAATTTTGTCTTAAGTGATTGGTTCACAGAAATTCGACCACAACAGTTTGATCTAATTGTATCCAACCCTCCCTACATTCATAAAGATGATGAACATCTGCAACAGGGTGATTTGCGTTTTGAGCCGACTGGAGCATTAACTGATTTTGCCGATGGCTTAAGTGCGATTCGTAAAATTATTGCGAGTGCTCCGAATTATCTTAAACCTGGTGCGCCACTCTGGATAGAGCATGGCTGGGATCAGGCTTCAGCGGTGCGTGAGTTATTAGTCCAAGGAGGCTTCGAGCAAGTCGAAAGCCGCAAAGATTTAGCAGGTATCGAGCGCATTAGCGGTGGCTTTTGCCCTAACGCTTGACTAAGAATTGTGGGTTTTCTTTTTCAGAGGGAAAAACAAGGTAAAATAGTCGGTTATTAACAATAATCGCGGTAAAATTGGCGATTATTAATGTCCTTATTTTATAAAGGTTGAAGACATGAGTGAAGTTCATAATTTTATTAAAGAAACCGTGACAGAGCATCCAGTGGTATTGTTTATGAAGGGTACTGCACAGTTTCCGCAATGTGGTTTCTCTGGCCGCTCTATCCAGATCTTGCGCGAATTGGGCGTGAAGAAATTGGTAACGGTTAACGTGCTTGAAGATCAAGAGGTGCGTGAGGGTATTAAAACTTTCTCTAACTGGCCAACTATCCCACAACTCTACGTTAAGGGTGAGTTCATTGGCGGCTCCGACATTATGAACGAGATGGCAGCTAACGGCGAATTGAAAGAAGTGCTTGAAGAAGCAGGCGCTTTTGATGAGTAAGAAGCGTTTAGTGATTGGTATCACCGGGGCTACGGGCTCGGTGTATGCCATTCGACTTCTAGAAACGTTGAAACAAGTGCCTGATGTCGAGTCGCATCTTATTGTGTCTCCGTCAGGCCTTTTGAATATCAAGTACGAGCTTGATATGGATCGTCGCCAAGTGAATGCTTTGGCCGATCATGTGCATGGTTTTCGTGATGTTGGCGCAACCTTGGCGAGTGGAGCATTTGATACTTTGGGCATGCTGATTTTGCCTTGCTCCATGCGTACCTTGGCAGCGACGGCCCATGCGTTCTCGGATAATTTAATTACGCGTGCAGCTGATGTGCATCTGAAGGAGCGTCGTCGCCTAGTTTTGGCAGTGCGCGAGACGCCTTTTAACTTGGCGCATTTGCGTAATATGACTGCGGTCACAGAGATGGGCGGAATTATTTTCCCGCCACTACCTGCCTTCTATCACCACCCTAAAGATCTTGATGAAATGATTGATCATACCGTGGCGCGTATGCTTGGGATGTTCAATATTAGCGTGCCTGGCCCTGAGTGGGAAGGCGTGTAATTAAGGTGTAATTATTGAGCCTTCCTTCAATGAGTTGCACTAATAAGTACGCCATAGGAAAAATCGCGCCGTTCTTAGTTAGTTAATAGTTGCTATCTCGGTGGCTCTACTCGCACGTAATTGCTGTAGAGCGTTCAGGCCATAGTGGGTACATACGATAATCGAGAAGACGGGCATCACCACAAAGCCGACCAAAGGAATAAAACTTAAAGCGGCGCACACTAAACCAATGGTCCAAAAGCCTTTCTTATAGTGGCTAAGGACGTATTTACGTTCTTCAGCCGTCGCATGCTCAACAATCGCATCAACTTGTGCCATATGTGAGAATGCATAAGCTCCCCAAAATAAGGTCAAGACGATTGACATAAAAGGAATAAACCATAGGGGCAAGGTGAGCAACCAGCCAATAATAAAGATGCTGGAAACTTTAACAGCATTCATTACGCTGACGGTATTCACATTCTCGCCACGTAGCTCTAGGTTAGGGAAATATTTCTTACTAATAAATTTTACCGCTAGTGGCGTAACGACAACCGCTGCGGTGGCTAAGCCAATCACACCGCCAATTGCCGTCAGCGCAATTAGAGACAATAGCCATGCGATGCCGCCGCTCATGGTTGAGAAACCCCAGCCACCAAGACTGGATTGAGCTTTCTGGAACCAGCTCCAATCGGAAGCGCTGCTAAAGAACCAAGTATCGAGCGGATCCCAAGCATACATTAACAGAACAATAATTGATAAAAGCCCAACGACAAAAGGAATCGTAATCGCAAACAGCATACGCGGTTGCATTTGCGTGATTAGACCTTTGCGAAAAGATTCAGCAGTGTCAAGAGTTAGGATTTTGGACATAAATCTAATGTATCCATAATAGAGTTAATTAACAATAAGCACTATATGAAGGTTTACGGCTGGCAATCAAGTGAATTTTTGCAAAGAGATAAGAAAGATATTACAGAGTTGTACATACCTTAGTGAATTGAGCAAAAGGCATCGCGTTTATATAAGGGACACTGTGCTTATATAAGTGTAGGGGCTAGGAGTAGGATGAGATTACGCAATACGTAGATAGAGTAGCCAAGAGTTCATTACTTGCAGATCTTATTAGGCGACGCAAGGATATATGGGATTATGGTTACATATGCGACTTTGTTAGTGTGGGTGCTTGATAGGAAAACAAGATAGGAATATATAGGTGGCAGAATACTGTGACATAAACACCACACAAAGATTTAGATGATGAGAATAGGCTAAATAGATGTATTTGAGCAGATGTTGCAAGATTGTCACGCTATAGTAATGCGTAATAAATCCATGAGGCAAAACGTGTTGTGACAAAAAACACACAAAATTAACAAAAAAACCACAATCAAAGGTTTTTTGAATTGTTCCAAATAAAACAATGACTTGTAATAATATTCACGAGTCTAATCAGGCTTATTTCTGTTTTCCTTAAGGGTTTTTACTAGTCAGGGCTTGCCAAGTTCATAAAACTCAGTCATAATTCAAATCTTTCGCGGTAACC
>CAYFVY010000118.1:0-6385 GCA_964346715.1 uncultured Pelistega sp.
GCTGACTCTGTTGCTTCGCATCGAATGGACTTTCGCGTGGGTCTTGAATCGATAAGGCGGCTGCAATAATTAAGACTTCACGCAAACTCTGCATATCACGTGCCGCCAGAATCATACGGGCAACTTTCGGGTCTAAGGGTAAATCTGCGAGTTGGCGACCGATTGTCGTCAAGCGGTTATTCTCATCTAAGGCTCCGAGCTCTTGCAGAATATGATAACCATCAGCAATCGCTTTACCTGTTGGCTTATCAACAAAAGGAAATTCCTCAATGGCATGTAAGCGTAAAGCTTTCATACGCAGAATCACTGAAGCTAAGGACGAACGTAAGATTTCAGGGTCGGTGAAGGCGTCACGGCGTAAAAAATCATCCTCATCATAGAGGCGGATACAAATCCCAGAGCTAACGCGACCACAACGGCCTGCACGCTGATTAGCGGAGGCCTGGCTAATTTTCTCGATTAATAATTGCTCAACCTTATTCCGCCAAGAGTAGCGCTTCACACGCGCTAAACCGGTGTCAATCACAAAGCGGATACCTGGCACGGTTAGTGAGGTTTCTGCCACGTTCGTAGCCAGAATAATGCGGCGCTGGTTACTTGAAGGATGAAATATTAATTCTTGATCAGCCTGCGACATACGCGCGAATAAAGGCAGGATATGTGCTTGACCTGTCTTATGCTTGCGTAGCGCTTCGGCCGCTTCTCGAATCTCTCGCTCACCCGGTAAGAAAATTAAGATATCGCCACTGCCCTCACGCTGACACTCATCAACGGCATCGACTATACCTTCAATTAAGTCACGCTCATCGTCTTGCGCCATGCGCTCTTTACTACGAGAAGGCTTGCTAGCAGATTCGGTATCGGCCTTTTCCTCACCTTGCCAAGGACGATAACGCACCTCAACAGGATACAAACGACCCGACACTTCAATCACAGGGGCTGGCCTGCCGCGCTTATCGGCAAAGTGTTGGGCAAATTTCTCCGCATCAATGGTTGCAGAGGTAATAATAATTTTTAAGTCAGGGCGCTTACGACTGAGATTTTTTAAAAAGCCCAGCAAAAAGTCAATATTTAAACTACGTTCATGCGCCTCGTCAATAATGATCGTGTCATAACGACGCAATAAGGGGTCACGTTGTGACTCAGCAAGCAAAATACCATCCGTCATCAGCTTGATTGCTGCTTGCGGACCCGTCTTATCATTGAAGCGGACTTGATAGCCGACCCAATCACCCAGAGGCGTCTTTAACTCCTGGGCGATACGTTTAGCAACCGATACCGCTGCGATACGACGTGGCTGTGTATGGCCAATCAGGCCGTTCTGGCCACGACCAAGTTGCAGGCAAATTTTAGGCAACTGCGTGGTCTTACCTGAGCCTGTTTCCCCACTGACGATAATAATCTGGTGCTGCTCTATCGCCTTAGCAATTTCATCACGGCGTGCGCTTACAGGGAGTTCTGTATCAAACTCAATCGGAGGCAATTGGCGAACTTGTGGCTCTGGACGCTCTGGTTGTGCACCTTGTTGTTGTTTTTGTTGTACCTGTTGACGAGCTTGCTTCGTCCCTTGTGAGGGTCTTACTTGTGGCTTATTTTGCCTAGGCACAGGGGTAGGCTCTGGAGTAGAAACAAGAGCTGATGTAGACACAGCAGTAGGCGTAGCGGCAGGCGCAGAAACAGGATTAGGAGCAGATGCAGACGTAGAGGTAGCTACACTAGACTCATCGGTATTCGGTTTAGCTACGGAGCTAGCAGAAGGATTTTGCGGCTTTTTATCGGCAATTGCGGCTTTTAAGGCTTGAGCCATGGCGGATTGCACTTTATTTGATGAAGATTGATGATTATTTGTCATATTCGCTTTAAAATTGTCCTTGACTGACATTATAATTTTCTATTGAGCAGTACGCTGTATTATGAGTGGCTGAGACTGATTTAACTCAGTGCTCTGCGCTTAGCACGCCACCCTTATTTTGGAGTTTGTTTTTCACTATGTCCGTACAAGAACCTGAAACTTTATCTGCATTAGATGCACCTGAAACTTCACCCGCTCAATTTGTGCGCTGGTTCCGAGAAGTTGCTCCCTATGTGCATACTATGCGAGGTAAGACGTTCGTCGTTGGTTTTGGCGGTGAACTCATTCAAGATGGTGGTCTGAACCCATTAATTCAAGACTTATCGCTACTCACCGCTCTGGGTGTGCGCTTGGTCTTAATTTTTGGCTCACGCCCTCAGGTGAATGAGCAACTACGTCTTAAGGGATACACCTTCCAGTTCGGTCATGGCATGGAGCCCACCTCAGCCGAAGCACTCGAATGTTGTAAGGAAGCGGCTGGTGAAATCCGTCTGGATATTGAAGCAGCATTCAGTCAGGGCTTGCCGAATACGCCTATGTCGAACTCGCACATTCATATTATCTCAGGCAACTTTGTCACGGCACAACCCCTTGGGATTATTAATGGACTTGATTACAAGCACTCTGGTAAGGTGCGCAAATTTGATATTGAAACCATTAATAAAGCCATCTCTCTCGGAGCGGTTGTCTTAATTGGGCCGATTGGTTTCTCCCCTACGGGTGAGGCCTTTAATATCGCGATGGAAGACTTGGCCACTAGCACAGCAGTGGCTTTGCAAGCAGATAAGCTGATCATTATGAGCAAGGATGGCATCTTGCGTGATGAGAATAATGATGTGATTACTGAAATTGCCCGCGATGATGTGGAACAACTGCTGAAGCGTGATTTTCTTGATCCGGTTAGCGCCAATCTCTTACGCCACACAGCAAACGCCGTGCGCCGTGGGGTCAAGCGTGCGCATATTATTCCGTATGAGCTGGATGGTTCTATTCTCTTAGAGTACTTCACCCACGATGGTATTGGCACCATGGTAGTTGAGGACACTTTGGATGATCTACGCCCAGCAACGATTGATGATATCGGTGCCATTGTGTCCTTAATTGAACCCTTGGAAGCTGATGGTACTCTTGTTCCACGCGGTCGCCACGTCATTGAACGTGATGTCGAGAAATTCACTGTTATGGAGCATGACGGTATTATCTTCGGTTGTGTCGCACTTATCCCCTACCCTGATGATAAGATGGCTGAGATGGCCTGCCTTATCGTGCATCCTGATTGGCAGAGCTCAGGCGAAGGCGAACTCTTATTACGTCATACAGAGAATAAAGCACGTGCCCTAGGCATGAAGCGACTTTTTGTCTTAACTACACGTACCTCACACTGGTTTGTGAAGCGCGGTTTTACCCAAGGCACGGTAAACGATCTCCCACTTAATAAACAGAACAATTACAACCGTTCACGCAATAGCTTAGTGTTTATTAAGAAGCTGTAAATCCCTGGTGACTTCATTTTAGACATAGCCAGAGATTTTTTTCTGTTTTTTAAATTTAAGCCCTACTAAACATAAGCTCCCAAAGTAAGCCAATTAAATATTCAACAATAGTCATATAATCAGCTTATTAACGGTGTGGGCTTAGTTGGGTTAGTAGCGATAATTTGGTATAGTAATAAGTCACGAAATTCAACACATAGGAATAATGCATTATGGTACGCATGGTGAATTGCTTAAAACTGAAACAAGAAGCTGAAGGGCTTGATTACCCACCTTACCCAGGTGAATTAGGCGTGAAAATTTGGCAAAATATTTCTAAACAAGCTTGGATTGATTGGACCGATATTCAAACTCGTATTGTTAACGAGAACCGTCTAAACTTGGCCGATGCGCGTGCTCGTAAATACGTCAAACAACAGATGGAAAGCTATTTGTTCGAAGATAAGGACGTGGAAGCACAAGGTTATGTACCACCAAGCGCTTAAGCAATGATACAAAACACAAAAAACCTCAACGTAAAATGTTGAGGTTTTTTGTATTTAAAGCATGAGCAAGACATGAGAGTAAGTATGATACTTACTCAGCTTGGAATTTACTCAGCTTGATCGTCACTAGAATCAGCTGTTACTTCAGTGCTTTCTTTAGCAGCAATTTCAGCTGGATTTTCACCACGCGCAACTTGTTCAGCATACTTCGCACCTGAGTGACGTACGTCTTCACCTTGAACAAGGTAAATAACACGCTCAGCCATATTCTTCGTGTGGTCACCGATACGCTCTAGTGCACGAGCGATAAACATTAGGTCAATACCTTCGCTCACTAAGCGAGGATCTTCAATCATATAGCTACTGATGCTACGTAGAACAGCCTTCCACTCTTTATCGACTTGCTTGTCAGCGCGTACCACTTCAGCAGCTAAGATTGCATCATTACGGGCAAAGGCATCAAGTAGTTTATGCAACATATTCACCACAAGATTACCCATGTGGCGCATCTCAACTAGCGGCTCAAAGCGGGTGTTATGCTCGTGAAGACGGCGAGCCATCTTAGCGATTTTCTCTGATTCGTCACCAGAACGCTCCATATCCGTCAACATCTTCGAGACAGAAAGTAATAGGCGTAAGTCAACAGCAGCTGGCTGCTGGGTTGCCATCACTTCAGCAATGATATGATCGATTTCGACTTCTAATGCATTAACTTCTTTCTCACGCTCAAGAACTCGTGCAATAGTTTCTTGATTACCCGTGTTAACAGAGTCAACTGCATCAACAATGATGGACTCGACGATACCACCCATGCGTAATAATTTTGAGCGTACTTGCTCCAAATCTTCGCCAAAACGTTTGCTTGTATGTTCAGTCATGATACACCTATATAAAGAATGCTTAATTCTACAATACAAATATGACTTGTATATGACAATTAAACATGTGGTTTTTTTGAGTCTAGATTAGCCACAAACCAAGCTAGACCTTACATATTCATCTATGTGCAATAAGGCTATTACGCCTCAAGTTGCTTCACACCCTCTTGCGTAGCGATGAGTGCCACCGAAGCTGGCGCAATCGCGAAAAAGCCACAGGTCACTACGCCAGGGATTTGATTAATTTGAGTTTCAAGCTCACGGGCATCGCTCACCGAGAAACCGCTTACATCAATAATGGGATTACCATTATCGGTCGTAAAACCAGAGCGTATTTTGGCTTCTCCGCCTAACTCTTGCATCTTGCGTGAGACACTATTCAAGGCCATGGGCAAGACTTCAATCGGTAAGGTGAAGGCACCTAATTCATCGACAAGTTTGCTTTCGTCAGCGATACAGACAAAACGCTCGGCCACAGAGGCGACGATTTTCTCACGGGTCAAGGCACCGCCGCCACCCTTAATCATCTGTAACTTAGGGTTGATTTCATCGGCTCCATCAACATACACAGGCATGCTTGAGACTTGGTTCAAATCCAAGACTAAAATACCATGATCCGCCAAGCGACTAGCGCTACGCTCTGAGCTAGCAACAGTGGCTAAGAACTCACCTTGAATCGTCGCCAATTGATCGATAAACAAATCGGCGGTTGAACCTGTACCCACCCCAATCACCGCTTCAGGAGTTAATAAGGGACGGATATACGCTAAAGCCGCTTGCGCAACTTGGAGTTTAAGTTCATCTTGACTCAGCATGAAAGCCTCCTTAGGCAAAAAACTCTTGATAGACTTCAGGCTTAAAGCCTAAGACAATACGCTCTTGCTCAACTAGAACTGGGCGTTTGATTAAGGTCGGGTGTTCTGCCACTAAGGCTAAGAATTGCTCATCGCTACTCGCCTGTTTCTGCTCATCGCTTAATGCACGCCATGAGGTTGAGGCCTTATTAATCAGCTTCGCCCAACTCACCTGTGCAGCCCACGCTTGAATCACCTCTGGCGCCACTGGCTGTGCACGATAATCAATAAACTCAAAGTCTGTACCTTGTGCTTCAAGCCATTTTTGTGCTTTAACACAGGTACTGCATTTTTCTAAACCATAAACCTTAATCACACACATTACCTATTTATTTTTGGATTGAATACGATTGGCGACAATCACCAGTGTACCAACGGCAACAATAAAGATCGTCGCTAAGGCATTCACCTCAGGCTTAATACCTAGACGTACACGCGAGAAAACCTCAATTGGTAAGGTGGTAAAACCAGGTCCATTCAAGAAGGACGCAATCACCACATCATCCAATGACAAAGTAAATGCCAATAACCAAGCCGAAATTAAGGCTGGGGCAATCAGCGGTAAGGTAATGCTGAAGAAGACTCGCATTGGTGTAGCACCTAAGTCTAGGGCTGCCTCTTCGAGTGAGCGATCTAATTCACGCACACGTGATGAAACCACCACTGACACATAGGCGATACACAAGGTCACATGACCAAGCCAAATTGTGAAGATGCCGTTGGCTTCAGGGAAACCAATAAGATTACGAATCTCAATAATCATCAATAAGAGTGAGATACCAAGAATCACATCTGGAATCACGAGAGGCGCATTCAGCATACC
>CAYFVY010000119.1:0-6188 GCA_964346715.1 uncultured Pelistega sp.
CTACGCCTATTTCATCTGCGCATGGTGATGGGGTTGTTGACCTCATCGAGCATGCCCTAGCAAGTGTTGTAGACCCTTATATTGAAGAGGAAGAAGCGCTGGAGTTTGATCCTGATGAAGAGTTGAGCGATGAGGAATTGTCTCAAGTTTTAGCGGATGAGGCTGATGAAGAATCAGATGATGCTATTGCAGGTGATGCTGAGCTTGATGATGAAGATTTCAATGAAGGCTTCGATACGGATTTCGACAACGCTGAATCAGAGCTTGACGGTGCTGACGGCCTAGAAGAGGATGAGAGTGCTGTTCATGCGACGGACGAGGCAGGTGCTGCTAGTGAGAAAACCGCTGCGGCAGAAGAGCCTTTTACCGACCACCGTATTAAATTAGCAATTGTTGGCCGTCCGAACGTCGGTAAATCGACCTTAATCAATACGATTCTTGGTGAAGAACGTGTGATTGCCTTCGATATGCCAGGTACCACACGTGATGCCATTGAGATTGATTTTGAACGTGGCGATCAGAAATATACCTTAATCGATACCGCTGGCTTGCGTAAGCGCGGCAAGGTATTTGAGACGATTGAGAAATTCTCAGTGATTAAGACCCTACAAGCGATTGAAGCCTGTAACGTCGTTGTTTTAGTACTCGATGCCCAGACTGAAATCTCTGATCAAGATGCCCATATCGCTGGCTTTATCCTTGAGAGCGGTCGAGCGCTTGTTGTGGCGATTAATAAGTGGGATGGTCTAGATGGTGATGAACGCGATTGGATTACACGCGAGTTTGAACGCAAATTACGCTTCCTCTCGTTTGCCAAGGTGCATAATATATCAGCCTTAAAAGGGCATGGTATCAAAACCCTCATGAAATCTGTGCATGAAGCGCATGCAGCTGCTTTCATCAAGTTATCAACGCCGAAATTAACGCGAGAGTTACATGCAGCAGTTGAGCAGCAACCACCACCACGCCAAGGCATTTTCCGTCCGAAGATGCGTTATGCACACCAAGGCGGTCAGAACCCACCATTGGTGATTGTGCATGGTAGCGGTCTCGATAATGTAGGTGACTCTTATCGTCGTTACCTTGAGTCGCGTTTCCGTCGTATCTTTAAACTAGATGGTACGCCGATGCGGATTGAATTTAAATCGTCATACAACCCTTATAAAGATAAGTAAATGAATACGTTTTGGAGTGATTTTGTTGCTGACCTCACGCCTTATGTGCCAGGCGAGCAACCACAAGAAGGGCTTTTTGTTAAGCTAAATAGTAATGAGTCACCGTATGAGCCTTCGCCAAAAGCGATTGCAGCGATGCAAGCGGCTGTGGCTCAGGGGTTGGCCTTGTATCCGGATGCGGAAGCAACTAAAGTGCGTGAAGCCGTTGCTAAATACTATGATTTAAATGCGGATCAAGTCTTTGTCGCGAATGGTTCCGACGAGTCCTTAGCGCATACCTTCCAAGGTTTATTTCGTCGTGGCAATAAGAAAATTCTATTCCCTAGCATTACGTACAGCTTTTACCCGGTATATGCGAAATTATTCCAAGTGCCTTTTGAGCAAGTACCGCTAGCCGCTGATTACAGCATTGACTTAGCCCCTTATTTAGCGGCTAAGCCAGAAGAGGTGAGTGCAATTATTTTTGCCAATCCGAATGCACCGACGAGTATGCAAGTCGAGTTAGCACAAATTGAGCAGCTATTACAAGCTCAGCCAGAGATTTTGATTGTGGTTGACGAAGCTTATGTCGACTTCGGTGGCACCAGCGCAGTTGGTTTAATTAAGCAGTATCCTAACTTATTAGTGATACAGACGGTTTCGAAGTCACGCTCACTAGCTGGAATTCGTGTAGGATTTGCTCTGGGTCAAGCAGAGTTATTGCAAGCCTTGATTCGCGTCAAAAATAGCTTCAACTCGTATCCTGTCGATCGTATTGCACAAGCAGGTGCGATTGCCGCTTTTGAAGATGAAGAACATTTTAATCAAACGCGCCAGAAGATTATCGCCTCACGTGAGTATCTAGAGCGTGAAGTTCGAGCCTTGGGCTTTGAAGTTCTACCTTCAAAAACCAACTTTATTTTTATGCGCCACCCAGAGATTGATGCTGCTGATATTGCTGCCGCTTTACGTGAGCGCATGATCTTAGTACGTCATTTCAAGCAAGATCCGATTATGCAATTCTTGCGTGTAACCATTGGAACACAAGAAAATTGCGAAATTTTGGTAAAAAACTTGTCTGAAATACTATCTAAGGGTATGATTTAGCATAAACCCAGATTGGTTGCGGTACAACATAACGTTTATTTGTTGACCCGTGATGTAAATCAACACTTTAATACACTTATAATAATGGAGCTTCATCAATGAGCACTAAAGGACAATCGTTACAAGATCCTTTCCTAAACGCCTTACGTAAAGAACACGTACCTGTTTCAATCTACTTGGTTAACGGTATCAAACTACAAGGGCAAATCGAATCATTTGACCAATACGTTGTATTGTTACGCAATACTGTAACCCAGATGGTATACAAACATGCAATTTCAACCGTGGTTCCTGCCCGTGCAGTGAATTTCCCACAAGAAACCTCAGAAGAATAAGCAGTTTGATTCCACTGACGGACTTATTTTTAAATGCCCACTCGTTATTGCGAGAGGGCATTTTGTTCTTATAGCCTACGCCATATGTTAATGCGTGCCATTATAATTAGTGTCGATTTCGGCTCCCCAGATCATCAAGCACATGCCGATGAATTTACTATGCTAGCCCAGGGTGCTGGCGCTGAAATTCTCGCTACTGTTATTGCTAAGCGTGATCGCCCCGATCCTAAATTCTTTATTGGTTCTGGTAAGGTCGATGAAGCGAAGTTACTTGTCGATGCGCATGAGGCCGAGATTGTCTTATTTGATCAAGAACTGAGCCCAGCGCAACAGCGTAACTTAGAGCGTGCTTTTAATCTACGTGTGATTGATCGTGTGACCTTGATTCTTGATATTTTTGCGCTACGTGCACAGAGTCATGAGGGTAAGTTGCAAGTGGAACTTGCTCAATTACAGCATTTAACCACACGTCTGACACGCTTGTGGACTCACTTAGAGCGCCAGCAAGGTGGTATTGGTATGCGTGGTCCAGGTGAGAAGCAGCTCGAGATGGATAAGCGTATGATTGGCGATAAGGTGCGTACCTTACGTGAGCGCTTACGTCGTGTGGAGCGTCAACGTACCACCCAGCGTCGTGCACGCAGTCGCTCGAATGTGATGTCTGTCTCGATTGTAGGTTATACCAATGCGGGTAAATCGACCTTATTTAATGCCTTAACCCGTGCGGGTGCGTATGCGGCAGATCAATTATTTGCAACATTAGATACCACGACACGACGAATTTGGCTTGAAAATGCAGGACAAGTCACCATTTCAGATACAGTGGGTTTTATCCGCGATCTCCCGACAACTTTAATTGCCGCATTTAAAGCAACATTGGAAGAAACCGTGCATGCAGATTTGCTTCTACATGTTATCGATGCTTCCAGCGCGCAACGCGATGAACAGATATTTGAAGTAAATAAAGTATTACAGGAGATTAACGCTCAAGACATCCCTACCATTCTCGTTTACAATAAGATTGATTTGGCTGGCTATGAGCCCAAGGTCGAGATGGATGACTCGGGTAAGGTCGTTAGAGTATACGTAAGTGCGCAAGATCGCACTGGTTTAGATGGTTTGCGTGCAGCGATTGCGCAAGCCAAAATTGATATTTTAGGAAACAATGAAGTTGAGACTTTCGAAAATTTTTAATTTAAATGACCCAGGTTGGGGACGTGGTGGTGGCTCTGGTGGCCAAGATCCACGAGGCTCTGATGAGCGTCCGCCGCAACCACCACGCCGTCCTTCGAATAATAAGGGTAATCCACCCGATTTAGATCAGGTAATCGCCGATCTCTCTAAGCGCCTAAAGTCTGTATTTGGCGGTAAGGGCGGTGGCGGTGGTAATAACCGTGATCCATTTAATCAAAACAATAACACACCTCGTCGCCAAGGGCCGTCACCTCGTGTTGCTAAGTTTGGTATCATTTTTGTGATTATTGGTGCCTTATTGCTTTGGTTAGCCAGTGGTTTCTTTATCGTACGCGAAGGTCAAGTTGGGATTGTGACCCAGTTCGGTAAATATAACCGTACCGTTAGCCCAGGTTTCCAGTGGCATATCCCTGGCCCAATTGAGAATGTCGAGTTAGTGGATATTGCACGCGTTCGTTCATTCTCCGTGGGTTATCGTGATAGCGCTCGTAATAAGGTATTACCTGAAGCCTTGATGTTAACTGAAGACGAGAATATCGTTGACGTTCAGTTTGATGTGCAATATCGCTTGAAAGCAGATATGAACCTTGAGCAAGGACGTCATAGTGCTGCAGCTGACTATCTTTTCCAGACCGTATCACCGGATGAAGCGGTGCGCCAAGCCGCTGAGACAGCCATGCGCGAAGTTGTAGGTAAGCAGTCAATGAACCGTATTCTTTACGAGAGTCGTACTCAGGCGGCAATTGATGTGCGTATCTTGATGCAACAGATTCTCGATCGCTACCGTACCGGTATTGATGTGATTACGGTGGCGATTCAGAACGTTCAACCGCCAGAGCAAGTTCAAGCGGCTTTTGAAGATGCGATTAAAGCGGGTCAGGATAATGAGCGTCAGAAGAACGAAGGTCATGCTTACGCCAGCAAGGTTATTCCTGAAGCACGTGGTCAAGCACAACGTATTGTACAAGACGCTGAGGGTTATAAAGCACGTGTAATCGGTGAAGCACAGGGTGGAGCAGAGCGCTTTACCAGTGTTGAGCGCGAATACAGTATGGCACCTGCCATTACACGTGAGCGTATGTACATTTCGACCATTGAAGAAGTTTATGCTAACGCTTCGAAAGTGATGATTGATACAACCGGTGGGAATAATATGATTTACCTACCTGTCGATAAATTAATTGAACAAAGCAGTAGCAGTAGTAGTGCCGTGAACCGTAGTAATACGTATACTCCGCCAGCGACCACGAATAGTACCAATAGCAGTACGAATGCTAGCAACACAAGCACGAGTAGCGCGACCGGTGAACTATCACGTGATCGTAATGCCTTCCCACGTACTCGTCCAGGCCAATAGGAGTTAGATTATGAACCGTTCAACTATATTAGTTATTCTATTAGCCCTTGTGGCATGGCTGGGCTCCTCAATGTTATTCATTGTCGGCGAGCGCAATTACGCCTTAGTGTTTAAGCTAGGTGAGTGGCAGCGCACGGTGACTGAGCCAGGCTTATATTTTAAGATGCCATCGCCATTACAAAACGTGGTGTTCTTAGATAAGCGTATTCAAACCATTGAGTCAGGTGATACCGAGCGTATTCAAACCTCTGAAAAGAAAAACTTGATTATTGACTCCTACATTAAGTGGCGTATTCAAAATCCTTTACAGTTTTATATTTCATTCGGCTCGAATACAGGCGCAGCACAGAATCGTTTGAATGCACAGATTCGTGACGCACTTAACGCCTCAGTTAATACCCGTACTGTACGTGCGGTGGTATCGCAAGAGCGTGATGTGGTGATGGCCGAAATTCTGCAGAATGTGGAAGAGCGTGCTAAGCCACTTGGTATCGAAGTAGTCGACGTGCGTTTGAAGCGTATTGAGTTCTCGCAAGAAGTTTCTGATTCAGTGTACTCACGTATGCAAGCTGAGCGTAAACAAGAAGCCAATAGCCTACGTGCTAATGGTGCTGCAGAAAGCGAAACTATCCGTGCTGATGCAGACCGTCGTGTGCAAGAAGAGTTAGCTACTGCTAATGCTAAAGCCCAAGCTATCCGAGGTGAGGGAGACGCGCAAGCGACCAAGATTTACGCCCAAGCATTCAATAAGAACCCAGATTTCTATAGCTTCTACAATAGTATGAATGCCTATCGTAATGTGTTCTCATCGAAGAGTGACTTATTAGTGGTCGATCCTGAATCGGATTTCTTCCGCTTCTTTAATCAGTCTTCGGGTACCCGTTAAGTAGAAGACGTACTCTTGTATTTTAGAGTAGATGTTATAGAAAGAAGTCCGCACATGTCTCAGGCAGGTGCGGATTTTTCTTTATGGTTTGTCTAAAGCCTCAGTTATCTAGCATTCCGCACTTGTCACTGGTGGGTGTGGATATTTTTAAGGCT
>CAYFVY010000120.1:0-6132 GCA_964346715.1 uncultured Pelistega sp.
CACTGCAGGTATGGGTGGTGGCACAGGTACAGGTGCAGCACCAGTGGTCGCTGAAATTGCTAAGGAATTAGGTATTCTGACCGTTGGTATTGTGACCAAACCGTTTGCTTTCGAAGGCTCTAAGCGTATGCGTATTGCTGAAGAAGGCGTGAATGAATTACAGAAACACGTTCACTCTTTAGTGGTTGTGCTGAATGAGAAACTCTACGAGAACATGTCGGAAGATGCGACACTTGAAGAGTGCTTTAAAGAAGCAGACAACGTCTTGAATAATGCATGTGCAGGTATTGCCGAAATTATTGACGTTCAAGGTATTATTAACGTTGACTTTGAAGACGTTAAGACCATTATGGGTGAGTACGGTCAAGCCATGATGGGTACAGCAGCTGCTTCAGGTCCAGATCGTGCTAAGAAAGCTGCCGAAGCTGCCATTGCATGCCCACTACTTGAGGGTGTTAACTTGAATGGTGCACGTGGTGTTCTAATTAACATCACAGCCAGTGGTACTCTGAAAATGAGCGAAGTTAAGCAAATTAACGAGATCATCACTAGCTATGCTGACCAAGACGCCATGATTATTTCAGGCCACGCTCAAGACGAAACCATGGGTGACGAATTGCGTGTGACGGTTGTGGCAACTGGCTTAGGCTCACGTAAACAAGCTGAATTGGTACATGATGCGGATATTGATGTTCCTGTTATCGGAGTAGGTACAGGTACTGATGGTATCGCCATGTTCCAACCATCACAAGATAGTAAGCCAGAAAGCATCGGCGCTATCGGTATTCGTGGTGGCCGTAGCTTCAATCGCGGTGGTTTAGGCGCACGTTTAGATTCTTCTGAGCGTGATGTACCTGCTTACTTACGCAAGCAAGCTAACTAAACGTAATACTTATAAAGTACGAAACCGTATTTTTGGTTTCAACTCCGAACGGAAGTGGTTCCCCGACTACTTCCGTTTTTGTCATTTATCTAAGCACTTGATGTTTTAGGTATTTTTTCGTTTTAGGATGAACTTTCTGAAGATATATGAACGGTCATCTTATAGTCAAAAAATATTACGAAGATGCCGTTTTAGCAATAATTTTTGCTATTTTTAATTATTCTTATTTAGCCTTCAGATACAAATCGGGGTAAAATGAAGTATTAAATCATTTTTATTGTATGGAGTGGGCGTATAGCCCAGATCAAAATACATGTTAAAACAACGAACCATTAAAAAATTAGTTACCGCAACTGGCGTGGGTGTTCACTCAGGTCAGCGTGTACAACTGACATTGCGTCCAGCGCAAGAGAATACAGGGATTGTATTCCATCGCGTGGATACGCCTGAGGTTCTCGATTTTCCTGCACAAGCAAGTAAAGTAGGCGATACACGTATGGCCTCAGTTTTGCAGAACGGTCAATACCGTGTCTCAACTGTAGAGCATCTGATGAGTGCGCTTGCTGGTTTGGGTATTGATAATATCCATATTGATGTGGATGCGGAAGAAATTCCAATTATGGATGGTAGTGCAGCGACCTTTGTCTACCTATTGCGCGATGCGGGAATTGTAGAACAGAGCGCCGCTAAGCGCTTTTTACGCGTCAAGAAAACTGTTGAAGTCTCTGAAGGTGAGGGCGAGGATGCCAAGTGGGCGCGCTTAGAGCCTTACGAGGGATTCGCTTTAGCGTTTTCTATTGACTTCCAACACCCAGCAATTGATTCAACCGCGAGTTTTGCTGAAATTGATTTTGGTGTTGATTCGTATATCGATGAGATTGCCCGCGCCCGTACCTTTGGCTTTGCCAATGACGTAGAGATGTTACGTAATATCGGCCTAGCACGTGGCGGTAGTCTAGATAACGCTATTGTTATGGATGAGTATCGTATTCTTAACCCAGACGGCTTGCGTTATGACGATGAATTTGTAAAACACAAAATCCTTGACGCAATTGGTGACTTATATTTGATTGGCTATCCACTACTTGCACGTTATGTCGCATGTAAGTCAGGGCATGGTCTAAATAATAAGTTAGCACGTGCTTTGCTTGAGCAAGAGGATGCGTGGGAAATCGTGACTTATGATTCGAGTGCACAAGCTGCTGAAGTGATCAGCCGTGATTGGCGTCTTGCCTAAGAACATAGTATTTCTTAACGCTTAAGAAAGATTATGTTGATTATTGTGTTGTCTGTCGTGCTTCTTGAATGGTATTTCAGGATTGCTTGAATATTGTTTGAATTGTATTTGAGTATTTTTCGAGTATTATTTGAGTGTTTTTCGAGTATTATTTGAGTATTCTTTAAGAGCGGCATACTAAACACATGCGGTGTAGATTTTTAGAGTTGGTCTTTGGGTTTTTAATTCTTTAGATTTTTGACTTTTGGGTCTATTACTCTTTATTTACACCGCGTTTAATGAGAATAGTTTGAATCGCTTGGCTTAATGGGCCTGGAGCGAGTTCATTGTATAGTTTCTGTAAAGCAGCATGAGCTGTTGCTGGAGAGTGGTTCTGAGTAGCTTGATTGACTTCAGGGGTGCTTGGTCGAGCTAATCCAGCGATCACTTTAATTTTCAAAGTGCGTATCGGATATCCACGATTTGACATGGTTTGCGCAAGACTAGGCGCCATTTGGCGTAATTTAGCAGCGAATGCTGCGCTAGGAACCGCAAGATGTAATTGTCCTTCTTGATAGCTGGTGACATGACAATGTGCATTCATCGGCGCCTGAATCAGCTCTTGTAGATGACTCTGTACTTGCTGATAATAATGAGCCATTTCCAATAGAGCACGTTGTTCCCGGGCGCCTTGAGCCATCCCTTCAAGAGGTTTGATGAAGTCGTTTTTTTTACGTTTGTCGGAAACTGTAGTTGGTTTAAAGAAAATTGACATCGTATAGGTTTTATATTGAAAAAGAAATTTGTCTCAAAACGTCGAGCCAAGAGAAAAACAAATAAAGTATGGAGTTTCAGTGTTGCTGTGTTAGCACTCTGCATCGCTGTGGTATCGGGCGCGCTTTTAGAGCGTCGTTACGGTTATCATGGTCGCTTATCGCCGATGTCTACTGCACCTACTTTACAAGACTCTGAAGGTAATCGTACGCTTATTTTACATAGTATTCAGCAATTGGCGAATGAGCTAGCTGAAGTCCGAGTTAAATATGAGAACTTAGAGCATCTCAGTAATCGTTTGGCGCGCTCCCAAGGAATGACTCCTGGACAAGGTGAAGTGGGGAATTTTGTGCCACGAGGTTCGACCACGGATGAGCCCATGGAAGACCTTTTACAGGCAAATCCAACCAGCAAATCTGCTGAAGAAATTGGTCGGGAACTTGATGATTTACGTAAGAAGATGTCTTATCAAGAAGACAGCTTGCGCATTATGGAGTTTCTCGCACAGAGTCACTCAGCTGGTTTAGAGCGTATTCCCACGACAATTCCAGTCTCTATGATGCAAGTTAGAGTAACTTCAGCCTACGGTCATCGTACTAATCCAGTAACAGGTGCCTACCACTTACACAGTGGTCAGGACTTTGCAGGTCCCGTAGGTACACCCATTTATGCAGCGAGTGCGGGTGTCGTGAGTTTTGTCGGTTATCGTGGTGGCTATGGCTTAACCTTAGAAATAGACCATGGCAACGATGTCATGACACGTTATGCGCATACCTCTGCGATTACTGTTGAAGAGGGTGACCTTGTGACACGGCGCCAATTAGTGGCGCGTATGGGTAATACAGGTCGTTCCACAGGACCGCATCTACACTTTGAAATCCGTATCCAGGACGTGGCCGTTGATCCCATGGAGTTTTTAGGTAGAGACTTTTCAACACAAAAGGTTGCCAGTGGTGAACCTAGCTTTTTTGATCGTTTAGGACGTTATGGTAGATCTGCCTTAAGCAATGTTGGCGGTGGTAGTGACTTACAAAAACTCGGTGAGTGAAGCCGTTTGTAACCCATACCTAAGTTTATATGCGGTAAACTTATGTGTTTATATGCGTAAAGCGCGCTAACACGTTTATAATGTTTCCATCCTTTTCTCTTAAGAATAAGAAATGATTCCTTTACTGAAAAAATTAATTGGTACCCGTAACGATCGTCTTCTAAAACAATACCGCAAGGTCGTGCAGAAAATTAACGCACTCGAACCTGCGATGAAAGAATTAAGCGATGAGCAACTGGCCGCGAAAACGCCTGAATTCAAAGAACGCCTAGCGAATGGCGAGAAAATCAATTCCATCCTCCCTGAAGCTTTCGCAGTTGTGCGCGAGGCCTCAAACCGTGTCTTAGGCATGCGTCACTTCGATGTGCAGATGATTGGTGGTATTGTCTTGCACCACGGCAAAATCGCTGAGATGCGTACTGGTGAAGGTAAGACCTTAATGAGTACCTTGCCGGTTTATTTGAATGCCTTAACTGGTGACGGCGTACACGTTGTTACCGTGAACGATTACTTAGCCCGCCGAGATGCACAGAATAATGGTGTTCTCTATAATTTCTTAGGTTTAAGTGTTGGGGTCGTAACTCCTAACCAAGACCCTCAAGAGAAATATGCCGCTTACCGTGCAGATGTAACCTATGGTACCAATAACGAATTTGGTTTTGACTACCTACGTGACAATATGGAATACCGTGCGGAAGACCGCCGTCAACGCAAATTAGCCTATGCTATCGTCGACGAGGTTGACTCGATCCTGATTGACGAAGCACGTACACCGCTGATTATTTCTGGTCAAGCTGAAGATAATACGGATTTATATGTTCGTATGAATCAAGTGCCACCGATGTTAACGCGTATGGCACAAGAGCCAAGACCGCAAGAGCCAGAGCCAGAAGGCGACTTCTGGGTTGATGAAAAAGGCCAACAGATTTATCTGTCTGAAGCCGGTCACGAAAACGCTGAAAATATTTTACGTAAGCTTGGCATGCTCCCCGAAGGTGCCTCACTTTACGACCCACGCTATATCACCTTAATGCACCACTTAATGGTGAGCCTACGTGCACATAATCTCTTCTTTAAAGACCAACACTACGTTGTGCAAGATGGCGAGATTGTGATTGTGGACGAGTTTACTGGTCGCTTTATGAGCGGTCGTCGTTGGTCTGATGGTCTACACCAAGCGGTAGAAGCTAAGGAAGGCGTAGCGATTCAGAATGAAAACCAGACCATGGCGTCAATTACCTTCCAGAACTATTTCCGTATGTACGGCAAACTGGCTGGTATGACAGGTACGGCAGATACTGAAGCGTATGAGTTCCAAGATATTTATGGTCTTGAGACTGTGATTATCCCAACCAACTTACCAATGATCCGTAAGGACCAGAATGACCAAATTTTCTTAAGCGAAAAAGAAAAATTTGATGCGATTTTGGTCGATATTCGTGATTGCTATGAACGTGGACAGCCTGTTCTTGTGGGTACGACCAGCATTGAAAATTCAGAGCTTTTATCTGAGATGCTCAAGCAAGAGAAGTTACCGCACGATGTCTTGAACGCGAAGCAACACGCACGTGAGGCTGAGATTGTAGCGGAAGCGGGTAAGCCTGGTCGTATTACGATTGCTACGAATATGGCTGGTCGTGGTACTGACATTGTATTAGGCGGTAGCATTGTTAAGCCTTTAAGCTTGATCAACTTAGATGACAGTCTAAGCAAAGAACAGAAAGACGAGAAAATCGCCGCTATCCGCGCTGATTGGGCGGAAAGCAACGCGAAGGTTAAAGCTGCTGGTGGTCTACGTATTATCGGTACAGAACGCCATGAATCACGCCGTATTGATAATCAGCTGCGTGGTCGTGCCGGTCGTCAAGGTGACCCAGGTTCTTCACGTTTCTACTTATCACTCGATGACTCACTCATGCGTATTTTCGCGGGTGACCGTGTACGTGGTTTAATGGAGCGCTTAGGTACACCAGGTGAGCCGATTGAAGCACGTATGGTATCGCGCTCAATTGAGTCGGCACAACGTAAGGTTGAGAGCCGTAACTTCGATATTCGTAAGCAATTACTTGAGTTCGATAACGTTGCCAATGACCAGCGTAAGGTTCTATACGGCCAACGTAATGAAGTGCTTGAAGAGAGCTCTGTACGTGAGATGGTCTCTGAGCTACGTTATGCGTCCTTGAATGATTTGGTACGTGAATATGTACCGTA
>CAYFVY010000121.1:0-6007 GCA_964346715.1 uncultured Pelistega sp.
GGCAATGCGATCCGCCATCGTCACCAACTCACGATACGTAAAGCGCGTCATTTCTCCTGTTTCGCTACGCTTGGCACTGAGCGCTAATTTATCTGGGCATTGCGCCAAACACTCATCCAAATAATCATTAATCGTTCTATCACGCCACCAACCATTGGCAATACTACGCTCACGACGCGGTTGAATTAAAACAGCATCAAACTGCATTTTTGTCTCCTTAATTATCACCCACTCAATTACCCACCCATAAGCACGCACATCTGTTCACACATCTACCCACCCATAAGCACACACATCTACTCACTCAACATAGGCGCGCTGTCTTGCTTCAAACATCAAGCAGGTACAAACTTACGTCCTGCTCGCGTGCGTGCAATAATAGTTTTCATAATCTGCGCAGTACCATCACCAATCTGGAATCCCAACACGTCACGTAGACGCTGCTCCATCGGACCGCGATCATAGCCGCCGTGCCCAAAGCACAATAGGCATTGATGAATCACGTCATACGCCAATTTAGGTCCCCACCATTTAGCCATACCTGCCTCGGCTGTGTGTGGCAAACCTCTGTCCTTTAACCATAAACCTTGTAAACATAATAAGCGCGCACCTTCAACTTCGGTATCGAATTGCGCCAAAGGATGTGTCACACCCTGAAATGCCGCCAAAGGTTGCCCAAAAGCTTCACGTTGCGTGATGTATTCCCAAGTTTCTTCCAACGCTACTCGCGCCACCGCTAAGCATTGCAGACCAATCAGAGAACGAGAAAAGTCAAACCCCTGCATCACTTGCACAAAGCCTTTGTTTTCTTCACCAAGACGATGACTTACTGGTACACGAACGTTATCGAAAAAGATAGAGCCGCGACCGATAGCGCGTTGGCCATGGCAATCGAAGCGATTCGTGGTGACGCCTGAAGTATCCATAGGCACCATGACCGCTGTAACCCCATGCGCCTTATCTTCAGGCTTGCCCGTACGACCAAAAACCACTGAAATATCAGCTTGATCAGCCGCAGAAATCGAGGTTTTTTCACCATTCAGAATGTAGAAATCCCCATCACGTTCAATCTTCAAGCCCAAATTAGCCGCGTCCGATCCACCACGTGGCTCAGTCAAGGCAATCGAGCAGATTGCCTCACCTTGAGTGAGTTTACGTAGCCACGGCCCAACGATTTCAGGGTCACCAAAGCGCGATAAAATCTGCCCATTGAGCGAGGCCAATAAGTTTAAATATGAAAAACTTAAATCAGCACGGGCAATTTCTTCATGAATCACCCCTGCCGCCAAACTACCCATGCCTAAACCGCCAAATTTCTCAGGCAATTCTGGACAAATAAAACCCAACTGTCCCATCTCACGCAATAAGTCTCGCTCTAATACACGTGTGCTGTCTCGCTCCAGAAACCCTGGCTTAACGCGCTCTTCCGCAAAGCGACGCACCGTCTGCGCCAAGGCCTCTAAGTCCTCATCAATATAAGGATTTGCTTGCATTCCTTATCTCCTATTTGGTGAATTTATGTATCGTTCGAGTTGCCTGAATCATTCATTGGATCAGGGCAACTCATCAATAAGCCAATTATTTATGGTATTTACGGAAATCAGGCTTGCGTTTTTCTTTCAATGCATTCACCCCTTCACGCGACTCATCGGTGTCATAGTAAAGCTTCAATGCATACATACCTAAACCAGCAATACCCGTCTGATGTGCCGTATCCGCATTGAAACTACGCTTAGCAATCGCAATTGCCGCAGGGCTACGCTCACAGATTTCTTCCGCCCATTTCTGCACTTCTTCATCAAGCTGCTCGTGCGGCACGCAGACATTAGCCAAGCCCATGGCTACGGCTTCTTCACCTGAATAGCGGCGGTTAAGATACCAAATTTCACGCGCCTTTTTCTCACCCACCACACGCGCTAAGAAAGCTGTACCGAAACCAGGATCCACCGAGCCCATCTTCGGACCGACCTGACCGAAAATAGCTTTGTCAGAACAGATGGTGAGGTCACAAATCGTGCAAAGTACATTACCGCCACCAATCGCATAACCCTGAACTCGTGCAATCACTGGCTTAGGCACATCGCGAATTGCAGTATGTAATTCTTCCATTGGTAGGCCGATAGTGCCGCGACCGTCATAGTTACCATCGTGTGCACTCTGGTCACCCCCCGTACAGAAGGCACGATCGCCCGCACCCGCCAACACAATACAACCAATTTCACGGTCATAACCCGCTTTATTTAAAGCACGAATAATCTCATCGCATGTGGTACCGCGAAACGCATTCATCTTGTCTGGACGGTTGATAATAATCCAGGCTACACCATTACGATTCTCATAAATAATGTCTTCAAATTGCATCTTAATATCTCCTAAAACCTTTAAACTTAATGCTTTTCCATCTAAACTTCACCTATCAGCGCGACGCTTATTACACAAATGTACCGCTGATTAACGCTATTTAACCGTGCATGGTTAAACCACCAGATACGCTGATGACTTGACCGGTAATAAATGAAGCTGCATCACTAGCAAAGAACACGATCGCACCTGCTAAATCATCAGGCTGACCTAGGCGACCAAGAGGGATGGCGCTACGGAAAGCATCGATTAATTTGGCTGGGTCGCGCGCCCCTTCAGCCACACCTGCTAATAGAGCCGTATCCGTTGGACCTGGGCAGACTACGTTGAAGGTAATGTTATGGCGTGCATGTTCACGAGCGAGTGTCTTAGAGAGCGCCACTAAACCGCCCTTACATGCTGAGTACACCGCCTCACCCGATGAACCACCGCGTGCCGCATCTGAGGCTACAGTTACCACGCGACCCGAATTGCGATCGACCATACTAGGCAACACCGCATGCAACATATGCAAAGCACCTGTTAAGTTAATCGCGATAAGTTTGTCCCATTCATCTGGCGTGGTTTTGACAAAAGGCTTAAAAATATCCCAACCTGCGTTATTCACCAGCACATCCACAGGTCCCAAGGACTCAATTGTCGCTGCCACCGCCGCATCGACTGCAGCACGGTCGGTAATATCACAGGCAAAAGCCGCTGCCGTACCGCCCGAGGCCTTGATCTCCTCAGCCACTTGCTTAGCGGCCGCAAGATTCATATCAAAGACCGCTACTTTGGCACCCGCCTGAGCAAACTGACGGCAAGTTGCACTCCCAATTCCACCCGCACCACCCGTTACGATGACTGTTTTATCTGTTAAATTTTGCATATATGTCTCCATGACTTGTAAGAATGTTATGCTTAATTAAAGTCCTTAAGAGAAATCTCTTAAAATCGAATTTATGTTAATATGTTTACCTATATTAGCTGTGTTTTATTTTAATATCAAGTCCTTTTTAATGAGGTGAACTATGGTTTTCCCTAAAGAAACCAGAGAGATAGCCCGTATGGAGCTAGCTAACAGATTGTTTTTTAAGTTATACCAATGTGCAAATATGTTGCATAAAACAGGCACTAGAGCAGTTGAAGAGGAAGGCTTAACCACGCAACAATGGGCGGTATTAGGCGCGCTTTCGCGCACCGAAGCTAGTCAAGGCATGAGTGTCAATGAATTGGCTCGTTATTTAATGGTGACACGACAGAACTTGTCGGGATTGGTGACCCGCATGGTGCGCGATGGGCACTTAGAAGTAGTGAGCGATGAGCAAGATCGCCGTAGCAAGCTCATCAGCATGAGCGAGCATGGCCGCAAAGTCTGGGAACAAGATGCTCAGCCTAAGATTCGTAATTACTACGAAGCCGCCATTGATGGATTTTCCACCAATGACCTGAGCCATACCTTGCATTATTTGATAAAGTTAATCGAGAATATGGAACAGATAGATGTCGGGAGCGGTAAGGGAGAGGAGTGATTTTTCAAGCGAATGAAGAAACACTCACACTCCTGAACCACTGAAAGCAGAGCCCCAAAGCTTAGGATATAATGCATTTTTGACGTTGTGTTACCCCTATGCAATACCCATTTTTCGTACTCCTTGATGACGCTCGCAGCCAGAAAGGCACACTTTATGAACATCTAGTTCAGGTGGATACGTATCCTGCTGGAGCGCTAAACGGCTTACAAAATCAACTTCAAGAAAATTGGAGCAAGGGTTGGCATGCTATCGTCTGGGCTCATTATGCCCTAGGCCGCGATCTTATGGGGCTAGATAAAGTTGACACAGAGCAGACTCAATTACTGATTTACTGGTTTAGCAACAAAACTCTCCTAGCTAACGAAGAGTCCAGCCAAGCTTGGCTATCGACACAAGCGCAGCATGAGGATTCAACGGGGCATAAGGTTCCTGCTGGCTTAGCACAAGTGAGCTTAGCACAAGATAGAGATAGCTATATCGACACCATCGAACAGATTCGTGAAGATATTGCGGCGGGTCTGATATACCAAATCAACTACACCACGCAGTTTAACCTCAAGGCATATGGCTCACCCTATGCGCTTTATCAGAAAATTCGCGAACAACAACGTGTGCCTTATGGTGCGTTGGCTCACTTACCATATAGTTTATCTACTGACTTAGCACATAACTTACCACAGGCCTCAGCTCCATCTCAAGCACAATCCAAAACTCCTAATGAAACGCCACATCAAGCGTCATTCGCTAAGACTATGCCCAGTCAAGCATCTTGGACACTCTGCTTCTCACCCGAACTATTCCTCGACATCCGTCAAGATGGCACTATTCATACCGAGCCAATGAAGGGCACGGTCCCTACTGCCGATGATGGTCTCAATGAGGAGCGTGCTGAAGCACTACGTGCAGATCCTAAGAATCGCGCTGAGAACGTGATGATTGTTGACTTGTTAAGAAACGATCTCAGTAAGGTTGCTGTACCAAAAGGCGTCACCGTTCCTGAGCTCTTTAAGGTAACAAACTTCGGCTCTGTGCTACAGATGACCACGCCTATTCAGGCTGAAGCCAAAACTGGTACGACGGTCGAGGATATCCTGCTCGCCCTTTTTCCTTGTGGCTCAATCACTGGCGCGCCGAAGAAGATGAGTATGCAGCTTATTGATAAGTACGAATCGCGTCCGCGCGGTCTATATACAGGTAGCATCGGATTTCTGGAGCCTAGCGATAGTGGGCTTGGTTTTTATGGCAAACTCAATGTCGTGATTCGCACCTTGGAGCTACAGGAGGATAATCACCTAGAATTTACCGGTAGGATGGGCGTGGGCTCAGGCATTGTGTACGACAGCCAAGCTGCGGAAGAATATGAAGAATGTCACTGGAAAGCGCGTTTCTTACGTAATCTCCCCTGGGACTTTAGTCTATTTGAAACTATGCGCGTGGAGATGGTCGTCGGCATAGCACAGTGTTCTTTGTTAGAGTCACATATCGCTCGCCTTAAGCGTTCAGCTTTGGATTTGGGTGGCCGCTTTGATGAAGATAAGGTTCGCACCACCGTTCTTGAGCACTTGAAGCAGCTGGAGCGAGAGGTGCTAGGGAAAGAGCAGCAGGTCTATCGTCTTAAAGTCACACTACATGGCGACGGCTCGCTTGAGCTGCAATCAGCACCGCTTGATGCGATCCCCCACTCAAGTTCTGCAAACACCAAGGCTCAGCAAACGCTCATCATTGCTGAATCAAAGCTAGCGAATTACGATATTCTGCGACGCCATAAGACCACGCATCGTCAGACCTTTGATACCGAGATGCACCGAGCCATTGCTCAAGGGGCTTTTGATAGTTTATGTTTTAACCAAGACGGCTATCTACTTGAGGGAGCACGCAGTAGCATATTCGCTCACATAGATGGCCAATGGCTCACACCAAGTTTAGATCTTGATATTTTGCACAGCGTGATGCGTGCGCAGATTGTACAGAATCCTGATCGCTGGTTGCGACCTTACACTCCTATGACAACACGCCCTATCACTGTGCATGAAGGGCTGATTACCCTGGAGCAACTACAAGGGGCGGAACAGATCTTAGCGGTGAATGCACTACGCGGCATTGTCCCAGTTAAATTAGCCTATTGAGCTCAG
>CAYFVY010000122.1:0-6005 GCA_964346715.1 uncultured Pelistega sp.
GTAAACTCGCAGTAAGATGCCGTAGCCTTGTGTAATGCTAAATTATTGATATGAATCACGTTGACCGTCGTAAAAGTGGGCGGACATAAAAAATCCTAAACCACTATTCTGACTGATTTTGAAGAAAATTTAAATCAATTTAGCGTTTTTTAGATAAATAAATGTAGCCAACGGCTTGTTTTATAAGTTATTTTTGCTTTTTAAAAGCAAATTTACAGACGAGGAAAGCTTTTTTTTCTGACTTTAACTCAATGCTATATTTCAATTTCTTGCATGTTAAATATGTTAGCTACTCTCCTACTTTCAGGCGTATCAAGTTTACGTTTTTTCTAAAAAACCAGAGAAAAATACAATCTAAGGAAACTGCCGCACCCACTATTACATCCCAATAATGAGCCCCCGCTTTAACGCGGGCAAATAGCTTGCCAGAGATCACGCTCTATCGGCATCGGCTCGCCTTCTAGATAAGCAGCAATCAAATCACCTGCCAAGCTACTCCAAGTCAATCCATGCGACGCATAAGCGCACGCTAAAAAGATACCCGGAGCATGACTCAGCGGTCCAATAACTGGCATACGTCCTTGCACCACCGCCCTACTTCCCGCCCAACCGCCGAGCAATCCTCGTGCTCTTAAATCATCTAAATCCAGATCTAAATCGATAGGGATCTTACGCAGAATGGCTTCTTGCCCTGCTTCACTCACTTGCGGATTCAACTGATTATGCACATAGGTTCCACCCATCACGCAATAGTTTTCAAAAGCGGGAAGTAAATAGCCCTGCCCTGCGACAATGCATTGTGGACCACCATCTAATAACTCTGCCGGCACATGCATGGCCTCACCCCCCATGGGATGCAAGGTATCTAAGCGCGTAATTGCATTTACTAGCTGACCAGACTTCAAGGTTTTATGGGTTAGCTGACTGCGTTGTAAGAGTTCAGCCGTCGCCAAAGCCGTGGCACAAATAATCTGATGACTCTGGGCAACTTGCTCGCCTGTAGTAGAAATTAAGACATAGCTAGGTGCTGAGCTAGGTGTTGAGATAACATTCGCTTTGAGTGAATTCTCAGCCGGAGAATTGATTTGTTTAATTTCAGCCACCTCATCCCCCACGCATTCAATCAAGGGATGCGATAGAAGCTTTTGGATTAAGCGCAAAGGCGATATTTGCATACCGTAGGGGAAAAATGCTCCATGCTGTTCCAAAGCCAAACCTGAAAGTTCAGAAGCTTGCTGGGCATCCAGTAAATGCACCCATTCCCTTGGGAACTGCATCTTTTCGACCGCTTCAAGAATATCTTTAGCATGGCCTTTATCACGATTTAATTCTAATGTCCCACAAGGATTAATGCCGGCTTCTGCCCCCCAAGCTTTCCAACGCGCATGTGCACGTAAGGTTCCTGCTCGACTCAAACGTGCCTTATGGCTATCATCCACCGTGATTAAGGGGGTTAATGCCGCTGATAAACGTGTTAGATGGCTTCGATCTTGGGGCGTTTGTGTTTCTTGGGGCGCTGTTTGCTCACTCGATGGCTTAGTGTCGTGCAGGGCATTGGGCTTAAAAGTCTTATCGATAACCGTTACACGCCACCCCCGTAAAGCTAAGGCATAGGCAATGCCTGCACCCGCTAAACCCGCGCCTATCACGCAAGCATGCCGCCCTGATTCCGCAGGGATCGATGCATTAGGTCGCTTGCTCACGCCGTGCAACAAAAAGGTTGGGGAAGTTTGATAAGTTTGTGCTTCTTTAGTTTGTGTTGCTTGATGCGCAGAGACAGCGGATGAGGACGCCGAATGCATTATCAATTTTTGCTTATCTCCCTCATGGAGCTGACCTCCCTCATTGCACTGCCATTGAGTATGCAAGCGTGCTCCTAGATCTTGCAATAATGAACGCTCGCTCGCATTGACTAAGGCCCAAGTTTTCGCCTGGCTTAAACGCAGCATCTCGCTCCAACGCTGAGTTTGACGCTGCTTGGCTTCGTCCTGTCCTGCTTCGTCCTGTTGTGCTGGGGATACCGACTCCTTAGTCATGCCTGCTAAACTCAATACGAGACCATCGATATTGGCCATAATTTGGCGCCAACCATGTTGTGCCCCGTACAAGAGCGTCAGGCTAAAGCGACCGCCGGCAATTTCCAAACGATGCATACCTGGTAATACTAAGGGCCATTGCTGCGCTAAATTCTGCAACTCTGGCTCATCTTTGGCTAAAGCATTAAATAAATACTGCGCATCTAGTGCGTGCAATGGGTAAGGCTCAAACACGATCAGATGCATAGCTGGGCCTCGTCCTAAGCTTTCTTGCTCAGCCTCTTGCATAGTAGTATCTTTTCGTGTCTTAGTTGCTAGTTCTTGTTCTCGCATAAGCACTGAGGTTTTTTCCCAGTTTTGCCATAGACGATAGAGCGCAATAATCGGCGCCACACCCATGCCACAGTCAATAGCGATAGTGCGATTGTGCTGCTTATTATTCTGAGTATCACCTAGCGTAGAGTTAACACTTGGCGCTACATTCAAGCGACCTTGCCAACATTGCTCGGGACTACAAATACGATAATGATCGCCATCAATTTGTACGGTAGATGCTTGAATCAATTTTATTTCCCTTAATGTGCCTTAGCTTATGTAGCAACTTATACCTTAGCTTATGTCCTAATTTATACCTTAGCTTGGCCAAAACTGGCCTTATTTTGCTCTGCCTACTTAAGCCTATCATTATGACAAATAATTTACGCTTAAGTCGTGTTAACGCCATTCTCCGCTCTAGGTGTATAATGCTCAGGTACAGAAAGTTTTTACCGAACACCATGTCTACATGACCACGATTAAATCGCTTCTCTATTAGGGATTGCTATGCCAACTACACAGTATCTCGACTTTCATAACGCTCTGAATGCTGCTACTCAAGCGGCCCAGAGTGCAGCAGGTATTTTGATGATGTATGCCAATAATCGAGCCGATTTAATTATAGACCGCAAGTGTCGCAATGACCTGGTTTCGCAAGCAGATCGTGAAGCTGAGATGGCCATTGTGCAGGTTTTGCAAGAACTTACACCTGAATTTGGCATTGTTGCTGAGGAAAGCGGCGGCCAAGCCAGTGGACAAGCCACTTGGTATATTGACCCTCTTGATGGCACAACTAATTTCCTGCATGGGATTCCACACTTTGCCGTTTCCATTGGACTCGTGGCTCATGCGGGCACGGTGTTAAGCACTGGCACCCCCCCTTTAGAACAAGATACTCCCGTGGTGTCCGTGGTTTACGACCCGAGTCGCCACGAAATGTTCACCGCGGTTTATCAAGATGGTTGCTGGCTTAATGGGCAACGCATTGAGTGCACACCAACCGAGAGCATTGCGGATGCTTTATTGGCTACTGGTTTGCCTTTTCGTGATTTCTCATTTGCCGATCAATACCTTCCTAGCCTGCATACGGCGATTTACGAGAGCCGCGGTGTGCGTCGTTTTGGCTCCGCAGCCCTTGATTTAGCTTGGGTTGCTTGTGGTCGTTATGACGGCTATTGGGAGATGGGACTCGCACCTTGGGATGTCGCTGCTGGTACTCTCTTAGTGCGTGAAGCTGGTGGTGTAGTAGAAGATATTTATGCACAACATGCATGGCCCGTCACAGGGAATTTATACGCGGCGAATCGTTTGATCGCCTGCGATTTATTTCAGATGATAAAACCTCATTTGACATAATCACCCAAGAAAATCAGCCAAGAAGTATTTTAACTTTATACGTTTTATAACCTCGTCACTTACTCATTAACAGAACGTGCTGGCGCCAAAAGCCCCATAGACTGATTAAGCTTTAGGTGCACTAAAATGATTACTTTTTATGCCAACAACTGTAACTAATCAAGCTCCTGAACTGATCAAAGTTCCTAAGCGTCTCGATGCTGAGGACGCACAGCTTGCGCTTACAGAAATTAAAGAGCTAATTAAAAAACAAGAAATCATTGAAGATTTGGTCCATCGCCAAGAAGGTAGTGATGACCGAGCATCTTTAGTTGAAGGTTTAATTAAAAAGCAGCATGAGGCTGAGTTAGAAGCATTCTTGACGCATCTACATCCAGCGGATATTGCGTTTATTCTTGAGTCTTTACCTAAGGATGAACGCCTTCAAGTTTGGGATGCGGTTAACTCTAAATACGACGGTGATATTCTTCTTGAAGTGGATGATTGGGTTCGTGAAGATCTTATCTCCACCATGGATCGCGAAGATCTTCTTGCCGCAACCGAAAGCATGGATGCCGACGAGCTGGCGGATATTGCGCCTGACTTACCGGCTGAGATTGTTGCTGAAGTCCAAAAGGGTTTAACCGATGAGGAGCGCGGTCAGCTCTTAGCCGCTATGGGCTATGAGGACGGTACGGTCGGTGCCATCATGGACTTTGAGATGGTTCGGGTGCGTGAAGACATCAGCTTAGAAGTTGTACTGCGTTACTTGCGTCGCCTTGATGATCTACCTGACCATACTGACCAGCTGTTCGTCGTCGACCGTAAGGATCACCTACGCGGTGTTTTACCAATTTCCAAGTTGCTTATTAGTGACCCTGAGATTAATGTTAAAGAGGTCATGAAGACCGATTTTCTCTCGCTCTCACCAGACGATGATGACGCTGAGGCAGCGGCTGCCTTTGAACGTTATGACCTAGTTTCGGCACCGGTGATTGATGACTCACATCGCTTGATTGGTCGCGTGACCATTGATGATGTGGTTGACGTCATCCGAGAAGACTCTCAAGAACAAGACTTATCACGTGCTGGTCTTGCGGAAGAGGATATTTTCGCCTCGGTACGTAAAGCGGTGCTTAACCGTACCCCTTGGCTTATGATCAATCTATGCACAGCATCTATTGCCTCTTTAATCGCCTCTCAATTTGAAGAGACTGTTGGGCAGATTGTTATTCTGGCTTTCCTTATGTCGATTGTGGCGGGTATCGGCGGCAACTCGGGTAACCAAACGCTCACCATGATTATTCGCAGTATGGCCATGGGACGTATTAGCTCTAAGAATACGCTGCACCTCTTACGCCGTGAAGCAACCGTGACCCTCCTGGTCGGCTTAACTGGCAGTTTTATTGCAGCAAGTTTTGCGTGGATTGTCTCAGGCTCATTTAAGATTGCTCTGGTTATGGCCGTAGCGATGATCTGCAATATGTTGATTGGCGCGCTTCTCGGGGTACTTATTCCTATTCTGCGCGATAAATTCAATAAGGATCCAGCCGTAGGTTCATCGGTATTATTAACCTTCGGTACAGATTCGCTAGGCTTCTTTATCTTCTTAGGCCTCGCCAGTATCTTCCTTTTATAAATTCCCATACCTAAGCATTGATTTAAGTGTCCACCAAAATACCCGCCACACACTTATCCAAATGCTCATCATAAATACCTACTAAGCACTTCAAATGCTCACACAAATACCCGCTAAACACTGATTCAGGCGCCCATAAAAATACCCACCAAATCTTCACTTGGTGGGTATTTGCTATACGCTTAAATCATATACTTAGCGGTAAACCATGCATACGACTAAGCACTGTTCTTGCTACTAAGTAACTGCGTAGGCTACTAAGAAAGCTTACCGTGGCAGTGTTTAAACTTCTTGCCGCTACCACAAGGGCATGCATCATTGCGGCCGACGTTTTTGTACTCATTCGTTGCTGGCGTAGCGGCTGCTTTAGCAGTTTCACCTTGTTCATCACCACCGGCCAATGCTTCATCAAAATCAGAATGATGGTATTTCATCTTCTCTTGCTGCTCTTGGGCACGGGCAACTTGCTCGGCTTCTACTTCATCAACTTGCTCAGGCGTACGAATCTGTACAGTCAATAATACGCGTGAAGTTTCATCACGCACACGCTCCAACATATGTTGGAATAATTGGAAGGCTTCTTTCTTGTACTCTTGTTTCGGATCTTTCTGTGCATAACCACGTAGATGGATACCTTGACGTAAGTGATCTAAAGCTGCCAAGTGTTCACGCCATGCGGT
>CAYFVY010000123.1:0-5978 GCA_964346715.1 uncultured Pelistega sp.
GTACAAATTGGTGGTGGTATCCGTGATATGGAAACCATTGAACAATATTTAGATCTTGGCGTTGAATACGTGATTATCGGAACAGCAGCAGTGAAAGACCCTGCTTTCTTGCAAGATGCCTGTACAGCTTTCTCTGGTCATGTCATTGTAGGCCTAGACGCAAAAGACGGTAAGGTAGCTACTGATGGTTGGAGCAAAATTACTAAGCATGAAGTGATTAGCCTGGCGCAGCGCTTTGAAGACTTCGGTGTTGAGTCAATTATTTATACGGATATTGGTCGTGATGGTATGCTAAGTGGCGTCAATATTGAAGCGACCGTGCGCCTAGCGCAGGCAGTCAATATCCCGATCATCGCTTCGGGTGGGGTGACTAACCTAGATGATATCAAGGCCTTATTGGATGTTGAATCGGAAGGCGTTGACGGAGTCATCCTAGGCCGTAGTATCTACGAAGGCACATTGAACTTTGAACAAGCGCAAGCGTTTGTTGATGAATTTGAGGAAAACAATTGAGTTCCAACATCAAGCAAAATCAGGCAAGTAGTGAACTAAATAAAGAAGAGAGCTCTGCACAGAACGCAGCGAATTCTACACAGAGCGCAGCGAATTTCACATTAACTAAGCGCATTATTCCTTGCTTAGACGTGACTGCTGGCCGTGTGGTTAAAGGTGTTAACTTTGTTGAGTTAAAAGACGCTGGCGATCCGGTGGAGATGGCGCGTCGCGGCAATGAACAAGGCGCTGATGAACTGACTTTCCTCGACATTACCGCGACGAGTGATGGTCGTGATTTGATATTGCCGATTATTGAGCAAGTAGCCTCACAGGTTTTTATCCCACTCACAGTTGGTGGTGGGGTACGTGAAGTCACTGATGTGCAGCGCTTATTGAATGTTGGTGCTGATAAAGTATCGATGAACAGTGCTGCAGTGAGCCGCCCTGAGCTGGTCGCTGAGTGTGCTGATTATTATGGTTCGCAATGTATTGTGGTTGCTATTGATGCTCGTAAAGTCAGTGCTCCAGGTGAGCCAGATCGCTGGGAAGTGTACACCCATGGTGGTCGCAAAGGCACGGGTATCGATGCGATCGAATGGGCTATTAAGATGGCCAACTACGGTGCTGGTGAGATCCTATTGACCAGCATGGATAAGGACGGTACGAAATCAGGTTTCGACTTAGAGTTGACGCGAGCTGTATCAGATGCGGTATCGGTACCTGTGATTGCTTCAGGTGGCGTGGGTAATTTACAGCACTTAGCTGATGGCGTGACAATTGGCGGCGCAAGTGCGGTCTTAGCGGCAAGTATTTTCCACTATGGTGAGTACACGATTGCTGAATGTAAAGATTTTATGGCTAAGCAGGGTATTGCCGTAAGGAGAACTTAATGAGTTGGATCAAAGACGTCGTATTTGATGATAATGGCTTAATCCCAGCGATTGCCCAAGATCATCAGACTGGTCGTATTTTGATGGTGGCTTGGATGAACCATGAAGCGTTACAAGAGACGGTGAAGAATCGTGTAGCGGTGTATTGGTCACGCTCTCGCAAGAAGCTTTGGCGCAAAGGCGAAGAGTCTGGACATACTCAGAAAGTCCATGAGATTCGTCTTGACTGTGATGCAGATGTGATCTTACTAGTGGTTGAACAAGCGGGTGGGGTGGCTTGCCATACTGGCCGTGAGAGTTGTTTTTACCGTCTTTTAGATTATTCTGAAGGTGAGCCACAGTGGCGTGAAGTAGATCCTGTGCTTAAAGATCCTGAATTAATTTACAAGAAAGCAGATGAGCAATAAATAAGCAGTATCTGCTAACCCTGAACGAGTTGAGAGTTAAGAGAATATCGTGAGTCAAGATAGCCACAACCCAACAGAAAGCGCATCAAGCTTAGCTTTTCTTAGCCGCTTAGCCGATACCTTGGAGAGTCGCCTCCCCCAAAACGGTGGTGATCCTCAGGGTTCGTATGTTGCCAAACTTTATAGCAAGGCGCCCGACGGTTTTTTGAAAAAAGTGGGTGAAGAAGCCACTGAGCTTGTGATGGCGTGTAAAGATCAAGATACACAGAAAATTATTGCCGAAACAGCTGATTTATGGTTTCACAGTATGGTTGCTTTAAGTTATTATGGCTTAAGACCTGAGCAAGTAGCACAAGAGTTAGCGCGCCGTGAAGGTGTTTCAGGACTTGAGGAAAAGGCTTCAAGACCCAAATAAGCAATATGAAAGAGTTGCTAGAAGTAAGAGTTTTTGGTTTAAATTAATTAATGTGACATAAAGCGGTAGCCAGTGAGTTGTATAGTGCTTTATGTATGTTTTAGGAGAGCGATGTGGGTAGTTTAAGTGTATGGCACTGGTTAATTGTGCTACTAGTAGTAGTCTTAGTTTTTGGTACCAAAAAATTACGCAATGTCGGTGAGGACCTTGGTGGTGCTGTAAAAGGCTTTAAAAAAGGCATGAAAGATGCCGAAGGTGAGCCGAGTGCAATCGCTAACAAAACAGCAGAAGACGGCAATACCGTTAACGTTGCTAGCAAAGAAAAGTCTGAATAAGACTCGGACTGATTCTAGCGGATTCATAAGGAAAGCATGTTTGGTCTGAGTATGGGCGAGCTGATCGTGATCGGTGTCGTCGCCCTAATAGTGATTGGTCCTGAGCGATTACCCAAAGTGGCCCGCACCGTGGGTCACTTGGTTGGTCGTGCCCAGCGTTATGTGACAGATATTAAGTCGGATATCCAACGAGAGATGGATATTCAAGAATTGACTAAGCTTAAACAAGAGATTCAAAGCGGTGCGGATGAAATGAA
Source organism: uncultured Pelistega sp. (assembly GCA_964346715.1). Classification (GTDB taxonomy): domain Bacteria; phylum Pseudomonadota; class Gammaproteobacteria; order Burkholderiales; family Burkholderiaceae_B; genus Taylorella. Next base: position 2,800 of record CAYFVY010000123.1, read on the forward strand.
AAGCAGCTTTGAGAAAAGTGTCGCTAGCATTAAAGACCCATTCGAAGAGATTAAGCAAGAATTAGGTGATACTAATAAACAATTAAAACAAGAGTTGAGTGAATTGCCAGATTTATCTGACCTAAAAACTACCGTGGCCGATTCAGCTGCAAGCCCTAGCGTAGAACAAGCCCAGGCTCAAGAACAAGCTGTAGCACAATTGGAAATTCCAGCTGCTACAGTGCGTGTTACAGATGCTCCCTTAGTCGATTCTCCAGTTACGGCAATCGTTAAATCTGAGGTACAGCAAGAATTAGTGATGGAAACTTCTTCAGTAAGCGATGAGCAAGCGCTTAGTGGTCTTAATGACAAGAGGGGTGTATGAGTCATCAGCAAACTACCCCTGAGCTTGAAGAACCAGCACAAACTTTGGTTTCTCACTTAGTTGAGTTGCGCCAACGCCTCTTATATGCCGTTATCGCGATTGTGGCGATTTTTATCGTGCTCTGTATTTTTCCTGGCAGTAAACAACTCTACGATTTCTTAGCGGCACCAATGGCTTCTGCCTTACCTGCTGGCGATAAGATGATCGCATATGGCGTGATTACACCGTTCTTAGTGCCTTTAAAAGTAACCTTGTTAGTGGCTTTTATTCTGGCCTTGCCTTTTGTGCTGTACCAGGCGTGGGCGTTTGTAGCGCCAGGTTTGTATAAGCATGAGAAGCGTTTAATTGTGCCATTGGCCGTTTCGAGCTATTTGCTCTTTTTTGTTGGAATGGCTTTTTGTTATTACTTCGTTTTTAATACAGTTTTCCACTTTATTTCTACTGTCTCACCGGATTCAATTAATTTTGCTCCCGATATTGAGGCCTATCTCGACTTCGTGATGACCATGTTCCTAGCGTTTGGACTGACCTTTGAAGTGCCAGTGATTGTCATGGTCTTAGTTGGCACGGGTATGGTTGGAGTGGAAAAATTAAAAAATATTCGTGGTTATGTAATTGTTGGTGCTTTCGTTGTTGCGGCTGTACTGACTCCACCGGATATTATTAGTCAATTTATGATGGCTGTACCGCTGATTTTATTGTATGAATTAGGTATTATCGCGGCACGTTTTATTCATCCTCGTCCAGCTGAACCTGAAGAACAAGAGAGTCAAGAGCTAGAAGAGCGTACCTAGTCTAAATCTCGTACCAGCCTAAGTCGTATTCGTACTTAGGCTGTTCTTAGGATGGCTCAGGGTGGACTTAGGTGGCACTTTGTAATTATGCGAACGCTTATTCCTCTTTACTGCTATCGTTCAAAGGCCGCTCCCCTAAACTTACTTGAACATCAGTGGGCTTACCGTTACGTAGTACCTTGAGATGAATTGAGGTGTGCGGTGGAATACTAGCAATTTCGTGCATCATCTGGTTCACACCGAAGACTTGATGACTGTTGAGTTGAATAATAATATCGCCAACCATCAGACCGGCTTTGACAGCTGGACCATTATTCACCATGGATGCGATAATTACACCGCGTGTTTCTTTGAGATTGAACGCTTTGGCAATATCAGCAGTCACATCTTGTGGTTCTAGACCTAACCAGCCACGACGAACCTTACCGTGAGCAATAATTTCATCCATAATTTTGAGAGCTGTTTGAGCGGGTGTGGCAAAACCAATACCCAAAGAGCCACTTGAATCAGACTCGGCATAAATAGCTGTATTAATGCCGATTAAGCTGCCATCAATATTAATCAAAGCACCACCAGAGTTGCCTGGATTAATTGCCGCATCCGTTTGAATGAAATTCTCATAAGTGCTGATACCTAAACCGGTACGATTCAAAGCAGAAATAATGCCCATCGTTGTGGTTTGTCCAACGCCGAATGGGTTGCCAATCGCCAATACCACATCCCCTACATGGAGAGTTTGTTGTTGATTAACGCGGATTGGCTTGATCTCTGACGCTTCAATTTTCAGTACAGCTAAGTCGGTATCAGGATCTGCCCCGATTAATCGAGCACTAAATTTACGTCCATCATCAAGACCCACTTCAATAGAATCCGCAGCTTCCACCACATGGTAGTTGGTGAGAATATAGCCTTGGCTTGAGGCAATTACCCCAGAGCCAAGATTGGTTGGGTCATTTAAGCGCTTTTGTTCCTGAATAAAGGGGCGTAAGGAAGGAATATCAGGTAGATTTTTAAACGGTGAGACAATGTTTTTTGTGGTATAAATATTCACAACCGAAGGCCCTGCCAATTTCACTGCATCGGCATAGGAGGTGACCATGGTGGTAATCACCGGCGCTTTTTCAGGTGCTTTATCGGCTGTTTTGGCCCCCGTATTACTCGTTGCTTGACTGGCATCCGAGCTTACTTCCGCAGCATTGGTATCAGGTGTTTGCACCTTAACGGTTGCCGTCGGGATTAGGGGAGGAGGGTCAGGCGGCAATAGCCAACCTTTGACCCAAGCAGGGCGCAAAGTCGCCGCTACGAAGACAAATGCTAGACAGATAGCGACTGTTTGAGAAAAAATTAACCAGATGCGTTGCATAAAGGAAAATAAATCAGATGAATCAAGTTAGCCGACAAGAACTGAGCAATTGGTTAGACCATGCATTACAAATCTACCGTTTTAAAGATTATGCACCAAATGGGTTACAACTGCAGGGAAAGCCTTACATTAATAAGATTGTTATGGGCGTTACTGCGTCTAAAGAACTCTTAGAAAAAGCGGCTGCTGCCCAAGCAGATACCGTTATTGTGCATCACGGTTGGTTTTGGAAGAACGAAGATGCACGAATCATAGGTATGAAATATGAGCGTATCGCATTAGCGATAAAACATCAATTAAATGTCTTTGGCTATCACTTGCCGCTAGATGCCCATCCAGAATGGGGTAACAATGCACAACTTGCCAAAGTATTAGGTTTGCGTCCTAATTATATTGATGATGTGCCCGAGACAACGGGCTTGGATGATTTGGTCTGGATGGGTAGTCCACCTGATGGAGTGGAGACACTCGGTCAATTAGAGCAAATAATAGCTCAACGCTTAGATCGTGCACCGTTGTTTATTGGCAACCCCGAAGAGCGTATTCAACGTATTGCCTGGTGTACAGGTGGGGCGCAGAATTATTTCGAAGGAGCGATTTTGGCAGGGGCACAAGCTTTTATTACGGGTGAAGCATCTGAGCCAGTCTTTCATATGGC
>CAYFVY010000124.1:0-5948 GCA_964346715.1 uncultured Pelistega sp.
ATTATTATCTGCTTTACAACGTTAACTTTAGTAAAACTTAATGAAAATAGCCTGGGCAGCGATTTTGTTGGTTGATATCAATGGTATGTGTCGCTGCATCTAGCTTCACACGCTTCACTAATAAGCCGCCATATTGCACTGGACCTCGTGCTGGCTTAGTATCCATCCAGTATAAGCGCGTAGTGAGGAAGTATTCACCCTTAGGGACTTGGCTAAAGGCAAATTGACCAAAATTATTGGTTTTGGCAAGATAACGACGCTTCTCGTATTGTGGGTCAATTGGTCCAACTAAGACCTTACCACGCTGGCACACTTCTCTAAACCATTGCTCACTCGCTTTAGACACGGGATTCAAAACCACATCTACAAAGTTAGCCACACGTTCTTGGTATTGGTCGCCTAAATAAGCACGCCCAACTAGCATTGTGCTCCCACCACCTTGAACAATATCTGATGCATTGAAAGCGATACGCTCAACGGTATCACGCTTAGGGTGAACTAACGAGTTATCACGTTTAGTAGCTGTACCACAAGCCGTTAAAACCAGTGCTAAGCTAGCAAGCACACAGACACGAAGCGTTGAACTATACATAAACTTTTTTCAAATTAAAAGATGAATTGAATGGTTCTATTGTACGCTGATTTATAATAAGCATAGGATTTTGAAATACATTTGCTTTTTTTTTAGTGCTCTTAACGTTATTTTCTTCAACTTTAGCTGAAGAAGGACACCTACTCGGCTAGCTATGGTTTGCCATCACCCCACCATGCTATTTACGATGAAATCGCTAGTCAATAGCTTCTCTCTGATATCTCAACTCTGGAGTCAATAATGCAAAAAGTTCGTGTTTGGGATTTGCCTCTCAGACTATTTCATTGGGCATTAGCCATTTCTGTCATCGGTGCTTATATCTGTATTAAAGCCGCGGCCCAATCAACTGGCTGGTTTTCTACATCTGGTATTGATTGGATGTACTGGCATACTTTGTTCGGCTATAGTACGGTTGCCCTCATCTTATTCCGTATTATTTGGGGCATTGTTGGACCTAAGTACGCTCGTTTTACACAATTTATTCGTGGCCCTGGTGCAATCCTTGCCTATTTTCGTGGTGAGTATCAAGGGCTTGGTCACAACCCTCTAGGGGCATTATCAGTTATTGCTCTCTTACTTATCTTTGGCTTCCAAGGTTTTTCTGGCCTATTTGTCGATGATTTCTTATGGCCTGGTCCTCTGGCCTACTTAAGCTCTGCATGGAGCAAAACCTTAAGCACACTACATCGCCAAAACGAAATTATCATGATCGCCATTTTTATCTTGCATATCGGGGCGATTGTGTACTATCGATTCGTTAAGAAAAATAACCTTCTACCCGCGATGATTACAGGCGATGCGCTTGCACCTAGCTCAGTAAATCAATTAGGTATTCGTGATAATGCCGCTGTCTTTATCCGCGGTTTGATTGTTTTCGCGCTCTGCGCTGGCTTTGTGTATTACTTAACCACCCTTGGTGGCGATTCAATGGATTCATTTATGTAAGTCAGCATTGCCGCCGCTGATAACAATGCCATCATAGAAAAGCCGCTAGAGAACTCACACTCTCTAGCGGCTTTTATGTCTTTGCAAAGCTAAGCAAACATTCACTTATCGCTTCACAAGCGAGTATTAATCCTTACGGAATGCATCGTGGCAAGCACGACAAGATTGGCCAGCTTTACCAAAGGCAGCTTTAAATTTTTCAATTTCACCAGAGTTAGCCGCTTCAGATAAGGCATCGATTGAGGCCATAAAATTCGTACGCTCGTCTTCAAAACCCTTAGCATTACTCCAAATCAGGCTTAGCATTACCGCCTTCTGTACCAGGAGCAAATGCTGGCCATGGTAAACCAGCTAACATCTTCACAATCTCTACGTTACTCTTAATGCTTTCGGCGTTGAACTCTGCTTGGCCACGAGCGACTGGCGCCATACGACCAAAATGCGAGCCTAATAAAGTTTTAGCTGCTTGGCGGTATTCAATAGCATCTTCTGGTTTTTGGAATTGAGCATTAGCCGCACTTGCTGCCAAAAAACTCGAACAGGCCAACAAAACGAGTGATAGTTGCTTTTTCATTATTTCTCCATAGTGTTTGTGTTGAATATTATGTATTACTAATAATACTTTATATGCATTAAACAACGATGACAAGTAAAAACCCGTGAGATAAGATTTTTCTTATGCATTCACGGGTTCTTAAAATTACTTAAAATTTCCAATCGTAAATTTAAGATTGCGAAATCAAGTGTTTAGCTTCTATTACTAGATTTTGGTCTGACTAGCCGAGTAATTTTTAGTAAGCCTTAGCCAATTTAGCAGCGTGACCAATATAGCTGCGTGGAGTCATCTCGAGTAAGCGGTTTTTCGCATCTTCTGGCAAATCAAGCTGAGCGATAAATTCGCGCAATGCTTCTTCGGTAATACCACGTCCGCGAGTTAAGGCTTTTAATTGCTCATAAGGTTGTGGTAAGCCATAACGACGCATTACTGTCTGCACTGGTTCAGCTAAAACTTCCCAGCATGCATCGATATCAGCATCAATCGCGGCTGCGTTCAGTTCAAGCTTACCTAGACCTTTTAAACAAGAATCCCAAGCGACTAAGCAGTAACCTAGAGCAACGCCAAGATTACGTAGGACCGTAGAGTCAGTTAAGTCACGTTGCCAACGAGAAACAGGGAGCTTCTCTGAAAGATGGTGTAAAACCGCATTAGCCAAACCAATATTACCCTCAGAGTTTTCGAAATCAATAGGGTTCACCTTATGAGGCATTGTAGAAGAACCGACCTCACCCTCTTTCAGTTTTTGCTTAAAGTAGCCAAGAGCAATATAGCCCCAAATATCACGATTCAAATCTAAAAGAATAGTGTTGGCACGTGCAATTGAATCGAATAACTCGGCCATCCAGTCATGCGGTTCAATCTGGATGGTATATTCATTCTGTGTTAGACCTAAGCCAGACAAGACATTCTTACTAAACTGTTCCCAATCAACTTCTGGGTAAGCGCTTAAGTGTGCATTATAGTTACCTGTTGCACCATTCAATTTCGCTAAAGGCACAATCTTACTAATCGCCGTTATAGCATTCTTTAAGCGAATCGCCACGTTAGCAAACTCTTTACCCATCGTACTTGGGCTGGCTGGCTGGCCATGAGTACGTGATAATAAAGGCTGATCAGCAAATTGGTGAGCGTAGTTCTTAAGGCTATCATGGAGCTTCTCTAAACGAGGCAAAACAACTTGCTCGCGTACACGACTCAACATTAAGGCATGCGAAGTATTATTAATATCCTCTGAGGTACAAGCAAAGTGGATAAACTCAGCGGCATCCGCAAGATCCTTATTATCGGCAATTTTCTCTTTTAAGAAATATTCTACCGCCTTAACATCATCGTTCGTCACGCTTTCAATTTCTTTAATGCGTTGAGCATCGGCTTCAGAGAAATCCGTAATAATATTCTGCAAAACTTGCGTAGATTCAGCACTAAATTTAGGCAGCTCAGGTAGGCCAGCGTCAGCAAGTGCAATTAACCAATTCACTTCAACTTCCACACGGTGAGCCATAAAACCGGCTTCCGACAGATAGGCACGCAAGTCATCACAGCGTGAGGCGTAACGGCCATCTAAAGGAGACACCGCATTTAAGGTGCTTAATTCTTTTGCAATTTTCATAGTCAACTTTATAAAAAAATAATTAATAAATAATGCCACCACCAAGACAAATATCATCTTGGTATAGCACGGCCGACTGACCAGGCGTTACGGCCCACTGTGCTTGGTGAAAATCTAAAGTAAGGCTCTGCGCATTGGCTTGAACCAGACGACAAGCCGCATCCTGTTGGCGATAACGAGTCTTCGCACCATACTCAGCAAGCTCAGGAGGATAACCTGCAATCCAGCTCACATCTTCCGCTTGTAATTGTGATTTTAGTAGCCAAGGGTGATCATGACCACTCACCACATATAAGGTGTTGTTGTGTAAATCTTTACGCGCTACATACCAGGCATCTGCGGTACCATCTTGGGCTTGATAGCCCTTAACACCGCCAATCCCTAAGCCCTTACGTTGTCCTAAAGTATAAAAAGCCAAACCAACATGCTCGCCTATCTGTTTGCCCTCATCGGTCAAAATCGGACCAGGTTTAGTCGGTAAATAACGATTTAAGAACTCACGAAATGGGCGCTCACCAATAAAGCAGATACCCGTAGAGTCTTTCTTGGCCGCATTCGGTAGCTTTAAGTCTTGGGCAATTTCACGCACCTGAGTTTTATTGATTTCACCCAAGGGGAAAATCGTCTTACTTAATTGTGCTTGATTTAAGCGATGCAGGAAATAGCTCTGGTCCTTGCTAGGATCTAACCCCTTAAGTAATTGATACTCGGTCTGCCCATTATTCTGTACGGATCGCACACGTGCATAATGGCCAGTCGCAATATATTCAGCCCCTAAGCTCATGGCATGGTCTAAGAAGGCTTTAAACTTAATTTCTGCGTTACACAAGACATCTGGATTCGGTGTACGACCAGCTGAGTATTCACGTAAAAACTCAGCGAATACGCGGTCTTTGTATTCGGCGGAGAAATTAACCGCTTCAATTTCAATATCTAGTAGATCAGCGACACTGGCCGCATCAATCCAGTCTTGTCGAGTGGAGCAATATTCTGAATCATCGTCGTCTTCCCAGTTCTTCATAAAGAGGCCGACCACTTCATAGCCTTGCTGTTTCAACAGCCAAGCGCTAACAGAGGAGTCTACCCCACCAGATAAACCGATGACGACACGAGGTTTTGTAGTAGAAGATTTCATGGCCCTATTTTAACGCTATGCAATAAAAATAGGCGTAAAAAATGGTATTGGGCAGTGAATCAACCGCACCAATACCATCTTTTGAGATACGAAAGTGATTAAGCCTTGTTACGACGATTAACAACGGCCTGAGCGAGACGCTCTAATACTTCTTCCGTGGTATCCCAACCAATACAACCGTCGGTGATACTTTGGCCATAGGTTAAGGCTTGTCCTTCGACTTGATCTTGACGGCCAGCCACCAAATGCGACTCAACCATCACACCAAAGATACGTTGATCACCCGCTTCCATCTGTTGTGCTACATCTTCTAGGACAGCAGGTTGATTCTCAGGCTTCTTGCTACTATTCGCGTGACTAGAGTCAATCATAATGCGTGGTAAGACACCCGATTTTTCAAGTTCTGCGCTAGTTTGATCAACAAATTCAGCTTGGTAGTTCGGCGCTTTACCACCACGAAGAATGATATGGCAGTCTTTATTGCCTAAGGTCTTCACAATCGCTGAATGGCCACCCTTAGTTACGGATAAGAAATGGTGTGGTTGAGAAGCAGCTTTAATAGCATCAATCGCAATACGGATGTTACCATCAGTACCATTCTTAAAGCCAACTGGGCAAGATAGGCCTGAAGCTAATTCACGGTGCACTTGGCTCTCAGTTGTACGTGCACCAATAGCACCCCAAGAAACTAAGTCCGCAATATATTGTGGCGTAATCATATCAAGGTACTCACAACCAGCAGGTAAACCCTTTTCATTGATGGTTAAGAGTAACTCGCGAGCCATACGTAAGCCCTTATTGATATTGTAGCTATTGTCTAAGTCAGGGTCATTAATCAAGCCCTTCCAGCCAACAGTGGCACGTGGCTTCTCAAAGTACACACGCATCACGATCTCTAACTCACCTGCATATTTATCACGTAGGACTTTGAGCTTATCGGCGTATTCTAAAGCGGCTTTCGTGTCATGAATTGAGCAAGGACCAATCACCACGACTAAGCGGTCATCATCACCTTGGAGAATCTTATGAATGGCTTGGCGAGCGTTATATACAACGTTCGACACGCCATTATTGGCTGGGTATTCACGCATTAAATGCGATGGGGGGC
>CAYFVY010000125.1:0-5907 GCA_964346715.1 uncultured Pelistega sp.
CCTTGTAAAAAGCTGCCAAGTAGACCTTGTGCGGCCAGAATAACATCACAAAACTCACGTGCTGCACCATAACCGCCTTCTTTGCTGGTCACCCAATGAGCGGCTTGCAAGACATAGGCGGGGGCGCTTGGTACGCTAGCGGCAAAGCCAGCTTTCTGCATAGCCAGTAGGTCAATAATATCATCGCCAATATAGGCAATTTGTTCCATGCTTAAACCATGTTCTTCACATAGCTTTATCAGCAATTGACTTTTGTCACGTGTATCTTGATAGACCATGCCAATGCCAAGTTCTGCGGCACGGCGCGAGACGATAGGGCCGCTACGACCGGTAATCAATGCGACCAAAATCCCACTTTGTTGTAACATTTTAAGGCCATGACCATCAAGTGAATTAAAGCGTTTGAGTTGTTCACCATTTTCGCCAAATAATAAGCTGCCATCCGTTAATACACCATCCACATCAAAGGCGACTAAACGTACAGCTTGGGCACGCTGACGGACGGATTCAGGAATCTTCGAAAGGACTAAGGATTCAGCAGGATGTGGGATTGTTTTCATAGAACAGCCTTACATTAAATAACTTTAGCGGTCATGAGATCGTGCATATGTAGTGCACCGACTAAGTGACCTTTAGAGTCAGTCACTAAAATATGACTGAGTTTATTGTTTTCCATTACGCTAGCAGCGGTGACTGCCATGGCATCCATATTGATGCTTTTAGGATTTAAGGACATTACATCACCAATCTTAAAATTGCGTACATCACCATGTTTTAAGATTAAACGGCGTAAGTCACCATCAGTAAAGATACCAAGCGGTGTATTATCATCATCGACTATTGTAACCATGCCCATACGCTTGTGTGACATAACAGCGAGTGCCTCGGCTAAGTCCAGTTGGGCGCAGACGATTGGTAATTCTTCCCCTTTACGCATGACATCATGAACATGGGTTAGTAGGCGACGACCTAAAGCGCCACCAGGGTGCGAGCGAGCAAAATCAGAAGCGCCAAAATCACGTGCCTCAAGACAGGCTACAGCCAAAGCATCGCCTAATGCTAAAGCCACTGTCGTACTCGTAGTAGGTGCTAAACCGAGAGGGCAAGCTTCCTTCTCTATACTACCATCTAAGAAAATGTCACTCAATATAGCGAGGTCAGAGTCACGAAAGCCACAGATACAAATAATTTTCGTACCTAAGCGCTTAACGACTGGCAAAACGGTTGAAAGCTCTACGGACTGTCCTGAATAAGAAATCGCCAAAACAATATCTTGAGCCGTCACCATACCGAGGTCACCGTGTACGGCCTCGGCGGAGTGGACAAAGAAAGAGGGTGAACCTGTTGAAGCGAGTGTGGCAGAGATTTTCTTGCCAATATGTCCAGATTTACCTATACCCATGACGACAACACGCCCAGGGCAAGCCAGCAAAAGCTCAACAGCTTGCTCAAACTCATAACCAAGTCGACTGGCTAGCGTTTCAAGCGCTGCTGCCTCAGCACGGATGGTGCGTTGACCAGCTAATAGAGATTTGGAGTTTGTTTTTGTCATGACGATATTTTAATAGCAAAGGCGCTAGAAGAATCCACAATAGTAACGCATCTTTTAAAAAAGTCATTACTTAAATGTATCTTCATCGTGACTTATTGTAAACTTACGCATTGAGGCCGAGGAATTCTTTCTCTATAGCGCTTTCTGTTTGGTTTATTTCTAAGGAAAAATTCATGCATTATGATCCCGTAGACTTCGTTCGTTCGTCGATACGCTCCATTCCTGACTGGCCTAAACCAGGCGTCATGTTCCGCGATATCACTCCCGTCTTACAGGATCCACGTTGCTTTCGTGCCTTGATTGATATTTTTGTCTACCGTTATATGCGTACACGCTTAGACTTGGTCGCGGGTGTTGATGCGCGTGGCTTTATTTTGGGCAGTGTGATTGCTTATGAATTGAACCTAGGTTTCGTACCGATTCGCAAAAAAGGCAAATTACCTTTTGACACGGTCGGTGAAGACTATGAGTTGGAATATGGTCAGGCTTCAGTAGAAATTCATACCGATGCCGTTAAACCAGGTCAACGCGTTCTCTTGGTGGATGACCTGATTGCTACGGGTGGCACGTTATTAGCTGCAAGTCGTCTATTACATCGCCTAGGCGCGAATGTGGTTGAAGCGGCAGCAATTATTGACCTACCTGAATTGGGTGGTTCGAGAGTTGTACGTGAGAGCGGTTTACCCGTCTTTAGCTTATTCGAATACTAATTGCTCCGTGCTCTACAAGAAGAGTCGGTACGCTGGGTTATCGGTTTCATTGATATAGGGATAGCCCACTTGGGTTAAAAACTCTTTAAAGAGTTTCTTATCACTTGGTGGAACTTGAATCCCTACTAGCACACGACCGAAGTCAGCACCCATGTTACGGTAGTGGAAGAGACTAATATTCCATTCAGGGTTCATGGCATTTAAAAAGCGCAAGAGGGCGCCAGGACGCTCCGGAAACTCAAAACGGTAGAGCACTTCATTCACCGCCAAATCAGAATGGCCACCGACCATATAACGTAAGTGAGTTTTGGCAAAATCATCATCGGTTAAATCGTGCACCTTAAACTTTTTACGTTCAAGTTGTTGTTTGAATTTCTCGCGCTCAGCTAAATTACTGATTTGCACACCGACAAATACATGAGCAATATTCGGATCAGAGATACGATAGTTAAACTCTGTCACATTACGATTGCCAACAGCGGCACAGAGATGACGGAAACTACCTTTGACTTCGGGTAAGGTTACCGCAATGACCGCCTCCTTGTGCTCACCCACTTCTGCGCGCTCAGAGACAAAGCGTAGGCGGTCAAAGTTCATATTCGCACCGGATGTAACAGCAACGACGTTTTTCTCTTTGATGGTATGTTGGGTGAGATATTTTTTTGCCCCTGCGAGGGAGAGTGCGCCAGCGGGTTCGAGGATATGACGAGTGTCTTGGAAGACGTCTTTAATGGCCGCGCATATCTCATCTGTGTTCACCGTGATGTAGTCATCAACGAACTCCTTGCACAGGCGGAAGGTTTCTACACCGACCTGTTTTACCGCCGTACCATCAGAGAATAAACCAACGTCATTTAAATTCACGCGGCGATTCGCTTGTACGCTACGGATCATGGCACATGAGTCTTCAGTCTGTACACCAATAACCTTGATCTCTGGGTCGAGTGCTTTAATATAGGCTGCAACGCCGGCAATCAGACCACCGCCACCAATTTGGCAAAAAATATAATCAGGACGTTGTGGTGCCTGACGTAGAATTTCCATTGCCACCGTGCCTTGCCCAGCAATCACATCAGGGTCATCAAAGGGGTGGACAAAGGTTAATTGTTGTTCTTTCTGTAGAGTCACAGAGTGATCATAAGCATCCGAGTAGCTATCACCAGCCAATACGACTTCACCGCCCATACGCTTGACAGCATCAATTTTTACTTGTGGGGTTGAGGTTGGCATTACAATTACCGCACGACAACCGAGTTTTTTCGCTGAATAAGCTACTCCTTGTGCATGGTTACCAGCCGAGGCTGCAATCACACCACGCTTCAGCTCCTCTTCACTTAAATTAGCCATACGATTGTAGGCCCCACGAATTTTAAAACTGAAAACGGGTTGAGTATCCTCGCGCTTTAAGTAGACCTTATTATTAATGCGTGTTGAAAGCAGTTTAGCGTGGTCAAGAGGTGTTTCATTAGCAACCTCATAAACTTTGGACGTAAGAATGCGTTTTAAATAGTCAGTTGGCATGATAGTGGTGATAGATGAGGACAAAAGAGTGATAACAATTTTTAAATACTATCACCTTTTGCGGCACTGCGATAAAAAAGTGCAACATTTCCCGATACTTGGCTTTACAATACTAATATCTTAATTAATGCGATATGACGCATCACGGTTTTCACTTTACATAATAGTCTTATGAATCAAGCAGTCAATCTCGAAGTCTTCGCCCAATCTCAGCCGGCGGAGCAAACTCGTCTACGCGAAATTCCCTATAACTACACCTCGCTTTCTGATAAAGAAGTGGTGGAGCGTCTTTTAGGTGAAGATGCTTGGCATTTACTCAATCAGCTACGTGGCGTGCGCCGAACTGGCCGTTCTGCGCGTATGTTGTATGAAGTGCTCGGTGATATTTGGGTAGTTCGTCGTAATCCCTATCTGCAAGATGACTTAGTGCAAGACCCTAAGCGTCAACAACAATTAATTGATGCGCTTTATCATCGTTTGAACGATATCGATAAGCGTCGTGATATCGGTTCAGAGAATGATAGCAAAGTACAAGAACTCTTACGTGCGGCCCACCGTGCTGTGATTGAGTTTGAAGCAAGCTTTGAGCATACTCGTCTGCTGCGTCGTGAAATTACTAAGCGCATGCAAGACTTAACCCGTGCCGATAATATTAAGTTCGACGGTCTCTCACGCGTTTCGCATGTGACTGATGCAACCGACTGGCGTGTGGAATACCCATTTGTGGTGTTAACCCCGGATACAGAAGCAGAAATGGCCGGCTTGGTACGTGCTTGTATTGAGTTAAAACTCACGATTGTGCCGCGTGGTGGTGGTACGGGTTATACCGGTGGGGCGATTCCGCTGAGTTGGCGCTCGGTTGTGATTAATACCGAGAAGCTTGATCAAATTGGTGCTGTTGAGCAGAGCTATCTACCTGGGGTAGAGCAGGCCGTCAGCACGATTCTAACGGGTGCTGGGGTAGTAACCAAGCGAGTGGCTGAGGCCGCTGAAGCCGCAGGACTTGTTTTTGCGGTTGACCCGACTTCGGCGGAGGCTTCCTGTATTGGTGGTAATGTGGCCGTGAATGCAGGGGGTAAGAAGGCTGTGCTTTGGGGCACTGCACTTGATAACCTAGCCTGGTGGCGTATGGTTGATCCCGAAGGTAACTGGCTCGAAGTAACACGCTTAGAGCACAACCTTGGCAAAATTCATGATGCGGAGAAAGTGACATTTGAAGTCAAATGGTATGACGGTCGTTATGCTCCTGGCAAACAAGAGTTGCGTCGTAAACTGATTGAAGTCAAAGGCAGCACTTTCCGTAAAGTCGGACTCGGTAAAGACGTTACCGATAAATTCCTAGCGGGTTTGCCAGGCGTGCAGAAAGAAGGCTGTGATGGCTTAATTACGGCAGCGCGCTGGATCTTACACCGCATGCCAAAATACACACGTACAGTGTGCTTGGAGTTCTTTGGCCAAGCGCGTGAAGCCGTACCATCGATTGTTGAAATTAAAGACTATCTGGATAATGAGGGTAAGGCGCAAGGAGCGATTCTTGCCGGCCTAGAGCACTTGGATGAGCGTTACCTGCGCGCCGTTGGTTACTCGACCAAGAGTAAGCGCGAAGACTTCCCGAAGATGGCGCTATTCGGTGATATTGTTGGTGATGATGAAGAAGCCGTGGCGCGTGCAACAAGCGAAGTGGTGCGCCTAGCAAATGCACGTAGTGGTGAAGGGTTTATTGCAGTTTCACCTGAAGCGCGTAAGAAATTCTGGTTAGACCGTGCACGTACTGCTGCTATTGCTCGTCATACCAATGCGTTTAAGATTAATGAAGACGTGGTTATCCCCTTAGAACGCATGGGCGAGTATACCGACGAGATTGAGCGTATAAATATTGAACTCTCGACAGAAAACAAAATCAAGCTGATGGATGAGCTTGATGCGTTTTTAGATACGGAGTTACCAATTTATAAGTCCATGGATGCTTTAGATGAAGAGCATACCCGCGAAGAAGTGGTCGGCTCTCGTATTCGTAGTGCACGTGAAGTCATACATAGTGCACGCGACCGTTGGACCTGGTTATTAGCGAATCTTGATGCGCGCTTAGCGAGCAGTCTTGATACACTCAATAATTTAGGTTTG
>CAYFVY010000126.1:0-5819 GCA_964346715.1 uncultured Pelistega sp.
ATGAATTTACGTCCTGCCGCCTTTGTGCATATCATTGGCATGGGTGGTTTTGCAGTGATGATTATGGGTATGATTACACGTACGGCTTTGGGCCATACAGGGCGTCCACTCGAAGCGAGTCGCTTAATGGTGGCAAGTTATGTCTTGATGATTGCGGCGGCTGTTTTCCGTATCGTTGCGCTTGCTACGGGGAATGCGATGGGTAGTTTACATATCACCGCAAGCTTATGGATTCTTGCCTTTATCTTATACCTCTGGCAATTTGCACCGATCTTAACTAAGCCACGTGCTGATGGTAAGCCAGGTTGATTGAACCTATGACTTATTGAGTGCAATCGATAAGTACCTTGGATAAAGTCTGAATGGCTTTATCCACTCCTTGCACATAGTATGTAAAACATAAGCCCATTCAAAGTGAAGTGAATGGGCTTATTTGTGGGTGGATACTATTAAATTTGTGGGTAGGCGCTATTAGGTATGTGCTAAGTAGGTACTATAAATTAAGACGGGCGGGGTAGTAATAAGTCGGGCAGGGTAGTACCAATATTATGCTTTGGGCACAGAGCGTCCACCGCCTAACCAAATCTTCGTGGCGATCATTAATTTACGTACAGGTGTTAGGCTGGTTCGATGATCTAAAATCTGCCACTTGTCTTGTTCAAGGACCTTAAGCAGAGTAAGACTAAGTTGGGCCTTAATCAAACAAGGTCGCAATTGCTTACGCATTGGCTGCGGCATCTGGCTAATACAGTTCACTAGACGCTTACGTACCTTATCTGCTTGAGACTGCGCAAAGTTGGTAAAGGTATCGCTATACTTACTATTTAAAATATCTGCAGCGCGTAAATCATATTCTTGTAGAGTATTCACAGGGAAGTAAATACGACCTTGACGGGCATCTTCGCCAATCCGACGGATATGCTCAATCAATTGCAAGCAAATACCAAGCTCTTGCACGAGAGCAATTTGTGCTTCATCGTGAACACCTAATGTCTGAGCAATCAGTGTGGCCAAGCTCGATGAGTTAAGTCGGCAATAATTTTCAAACTCTGGCCAATCCATATACCGATTTTGCTCTAAATCCATTTCAACGGCATCAATCATTTGATAGAAGGAACGCTTTTCGAAACGTTTAAATTCTTCGAATTTCGCTAGAGATTGTGTAATAGGGTGTTCCGGACTCCCTGTAAATAGTCGATCAATTTCAGTACGCCACCAAGCAAGTTTAATGCGTGCCACTGAGCTGTCAGAATTAATCAATAACACTTGACTCAGTTCATGATGTAGCGCGTGCAAAACCATGATTAAGGATTTAGTCGGTTCAGCGAGAAACAGATAGGCGTAATGGTTGGCTGAGCCTGGTTTATAGGTTTTTTCTTGGCTATAGTGGTCAACAGTGGTCATACGTGAGATGGACTCATAAAGAAATCGATTAAACTCGTATTGTAGCCGTATGGGGGATTTTCTGTCAGATTAAGCTTATTGATACTAGGAGTTTTCAGGAGGATTATAATGCTGCTAAAAATTAACAGTTTTCACACCAAAGGAACCTAACGTGCCACGTCCTATTCAGGCCGAAATTTCAACGGTCGCTATGTCGCATAATGTTGCCCAAGTTCGTGCTCGTATTCAACGAATTCAGCAATCTTTAGCTCAAAATAATCCTGCTATTCAACATACTCAACAGTTTATTTGTGCTGTGATCAAGGCCAATGCCTATGGTCACGGGACCGTCAATGCTATTCAAGGTTTTGCTCAGGCTGATGCCTTGGGCATGATTGACGTTGAAGATCTTGTCATCTGCCGAGAAGCAGGGTGGCGCAAACCCTTGCTATTACTCGAAGGTTTCTTTGAACCTCGTGATATTGCTGTCTTACAAGAGCAGCGTGTGATGACGGCGATTCACTCAGATGAACAGATTGCCATGCTTGCTCAGGCGCAAGCGGGTATGCCCGTTAATGTCTTCTTAAAAATTAATACAGGTATGAATCGCTTAGGTTTTTTACCTGAACACGGTGCTGAGAAGCTGCAGGAGTTACTCGCGCTTCAACGTGCTGGTAAAGTCGGGCGTATTGGTCATATGATGCACTTTGCCAATGCGGATTTGGGTGCGGACTTTGTTAATGATGCTTATCAGGCTATTATGCAAGTGCGTGATCAGTATGCGGGTCCGATGAGTATTTGTAATTCAGCTGCCTCCTTGCGTTATCCTCAGTTTGCGTTTGCAGGGCAAGAAAACTGGTTACGTCCAGGTATCTGTCTTTATGGCTCAACACCATTTGCCACCGATATTGCTGATGATCAAGCCATAGACTTAAAGCCAACTATGACCTTAAGTGCTAAAGTACTGGCGGTACAAACCATTAAGGCCGGACAGAGTGTTGGTTATGGTTCAACATTTACCGCTGAGCAAGAAACCCGCATTGGGGTCGTGGCATGTGGTTACGCCGATGGCTATCCACGTAGCGCCGCTAATGGTACCCCTGTCACGATTGATGGACAGGCAAGTCGCTTACTTGGACGCGTCTCAATGGATATGTTGACAGTTGATTTAACTCATCTGCCACAAGCCGGAGTCGGTTCTCGTGCTGTTTTGTGGGGAGAGGGCGGTCCGAGTATTGATACTGTGGCCGAATCATCGGGTCGTATTGGCTATGAGTTAATGTGCGGCTTAACCAAGCGTGTGCCACAGATTATTGTGTAATTGCTCTGAGTTGCCTATACAATAGAGAAGAACACGAAGAATAGAGAAGACTACTTAGCTTAGGAGCGTAAATGAAAGGTAAATGTGTATTGGTAACAGGTGCAACCAAAGGCATCGGGTGGGCAATTTCGCGTCGCTTAGCGGATCAAGGGGCATTTGTCGTTGGTGTTGCTCGTAGCGTGAGTGAAATTGATTTTCCTGGTTTCTTATACCAATGTGATTTAAGTGATGCCGGTCAGACAGAGGATGTGTTACGCGCTATTCGCGAAAAGTACCCTGTCGATATGATCGTTAATAATACGGGTTTATTTAATGTTGAACCTATTGGCCAAGTCTCACTAAGCAATCTTTACCAATTATATGATTTGAATTTTCGTCTAGCGGTACAAGTGACGCAGGCCTTTGTCGAGTCCATGAAGCAACGTCGTGAAGGGCGTATTGTGAACATTACAAGCCAGCTCGCTCTGGGTGGCGCGTATCACACCAGTTATGCAGGCTCCAAAGCCGCATTAGCGGCTGCAACTAAGGCCTGGGCAGGGGAATTAGCTGAATACGGAATCACCGTGAATGCCGTATCTCCAGGTCCTGTGGAAACTGATGCTTTCCGCTACGGTGTGCCTGTGGGTAGTGATATTGAAAAGCAGATGCTTGCAAGTATTCCTATGAAGCGCTTCTCACGCCCCGAGGACGTGGCCGCGGCAGTGTCCTTCTTGCTCAGTGATGAAGCGCATATGATTACAGGTCAGATTTTAGGCGTCGATGGTGGCGTTGCATTGCCACGTTAGAAGGGGAGCCTAATGGCCAAAGCCAAAAGCAGTTTTGTCTGTCAGGAATGTGGCGGTGTTAGTACGAAGTGGCAAGGTAAGTGTCCACATTGTGGTAGCTGGAATACCATGCATGAGTTTGTTGAAAAACCAGCCACTAACCAAACGAACCGCTTTGCTCATCTGGCCGCCAGTGCACCTGTGCGTTCATTAGCACAGATTGAAACTGCTGAAATCCCACGCATTAGTACTGGTATGGGAGAATTAGACCGTGTCTTAGGTGGTGGATTGGTAGCAGGAGGAGTGGTATTAATTGGTGGTGACCCCGGTATTGGTAAATCAACCTTATTACTGCAAGCCTTAACCAATTTATCACGCCATACGCCTGTACTCTATGTCACGGGTGAGGAGTCGGCGGAACAAGTGGCTATGCGCGCGCATCGCTTAGAGTTAGATACCAGCAATGTGAAATTGCTCGCCGAAATTCAACTTGAGTCAATTCAACAAGGACTTGAACAAGAACAACCTAAGATTTGCGTCATCGACTCAATTCAGACCCTGTTTTCAGGCGAGTTAAGTGCCGCACCAGGTTCGGTTTCGCAAGTGCGCGAGTGTGCCGCACAATTAACCCGTTTGGCCAAACAAAAGGGTATCAGCATTGTCATGATTGGTCATGTGACTAAGGATGGCACATTAGCTGGTCCACGTGTCTTAGAGCATATTGTCGATACGGTGCTATATTTTGAAGGGGAAACTGATTCGAGTTATCGCTTAATTCGAGCATTTAAAAACCGCTTTGGTGCGGTAAATGAGCTCGGTGTGTTTGCCATGACCGATAAAGGCTTAAAAGGCGTCAGTAATCCTTCAGCGATTTTCCTCTCACAACATAATGAAGAAGTTTCAGGTTCCTGTGTGATGGCCACACAAGAGGGGACGCGTCCCTTATTGGTGGAGATTCAAGCTTTAGTCGACACCGCCCATGTGCCTAATCCTCGGCGCTTGACGCTTGGTTTAGATGGTGGGCGTTTAGCCATGCTCTTGGCCGTCTTACACCGTCATGCAGGGGTTGCCACCTTCGACCAAGATGTGTTTATTAACGCTGTGGGTGGGGTAAGAATTAGTGAAACAGCCTCAGATCTTCCCGTGCTATTAGCGATTATTTCCTCCTTACGTGATCGTCCTTTACCCAAGGGCTTATTTGCTTTTGGTGAGGTGGGCTTAGCAGGTGAGGTTCGCCCTGCAACGCGTGGACAAGAGCGCTTGAAAGAAGCCGCCAAATTAGGGTTTAGTATTGCGATGGTGCCTAAACATAATATGCCCAAGCAAGATATAGAAGGCTTAACCATCTGGCCCGTTTCACGGCTAGAAGAAGTTTTAAACTACTTACGTTAATCAATTCAATTACCGCGTAGCAATACGATACATCATGTTCACAGGCCTTCTTGATTCTTGGCAGATGCTGCCACTGTTTTTTCTCCTAGGTGCCACCATTGGTTTTGTCGGTGCGATGGTCGGTATTGGCGGAGGCTTAATTGCCATTCCTGTCTTGGGGCTGGTGTTTGGGATGACCCAGCAATTAGCCCAAGGTACCGCATTACTGATGGTTGTTGGTAATGTCCTTGTCGCTATTTATTCTTATAATAAACGCAATAAGATTGATTTTAAAAAAGTCGCGATAGTCGTTATCACGAATATGATTGCTACTTATTTTGCCGCCTTACTTGCGCAAATGATGGATTCAAATCTACTGCGTGATTTGTTTGCGGTTTTTCTAGCTTTAATCGCGACGTTTTATATTTGGCAAACCACAGGTAAAAAAACCTCTGTTCAGCGTGAAGAGCGACCGTTGACTCTTTTGGCTTATATCTTGCTTGGTTTCGCTTCAGGCAGTATTGGTGGGCTTTTTGGGGTGGGTGGTACCTTAATTGTGGTCCCCATCCTAACCGTGTATTTTTGCCTGCGTCAAACCACAGCTCAAGGAATTGCCTTGGCGATGATTCTACCAGGATTAGTCGTTGCTTTATTTACCTATTCTTATGGCGGTAACGTTGATTGGTGGATTGGTTCGGCGATGGCTATCGGTGGTTTATTGAGTGTGAAATATGGGGTGATGGTGGCCTATCGTCTCCCTGAAATCTTATTAAAGCGCATATTTGCCGGTGTATTGTATGCTACCGTCTTATTAATTCTCCTGCGATAATGACATGAATATAGTTAAATTTGCCTGGCAGACCTTTATCCGAGATTGGCGCGTGGGCGAGTTGCGCCTCTTGTGGCTTGCCTTAGTCATTGCGGTCGCAGCGGTGAGTAGCGTGGGTTTTTTATCCGATCGCGTCAATCGCGCGCTTGAG
>CAYFVY010000127.1:0-2552 GCA_964346715.1 uncultured Pelistega sp.
ACTAGCCTACTTGATGCATCCCCCTTTATCGGGGCTTTCATATGGTTTATCGCCTTGCCTCTAATCACTGCAGCAACGGTACAATTTCTTTGCCGCTACAGCTCACTGATGCGCTCAATTAGTGTTGGTTTAGGAGTCTTGCCTGTGCCTGCCACTGCACTTGTACTTTTACTCGTACTGAGTTCACTAATGCCACAGATTGGGCTTGCACGTGAAGCTGCTGTGTACGCGCTACCAATTTACATTGCTTATGCCATTGGAGCGCCCATATTCGCTCGCGGGGTCACTAAAGTTGTTAATTTGGAGACGACTGCAGGGAAAGCCGTATGCTACTCCGCTTCGTATCGGAATTCCCTAATCCTCTTACCGATAGCACTGGCTGTCCCTGGTGGCATGCCAGTTATACCAGCGGTAATTCTGACCCAAACTCTAGTTGAGTTATGTTTTTTACCTATTTATTTATATGGCATGCCTAAGCTGTTTGGGGCTGAGAATTCGCGATAAATCGCGGTAAATCGTGAGAAACTGCGTTAAAATGCGCGTTGTCTAAGCGAGGATGAGGCCTTGACCGGCCGACTGTTAATCCGCAGGTCGCTAGTTCGAATCCTTCCGTTACGTCCCGATACGCAATACTCAATGTCACTCGGGTAATACGCGTTTTAAAATCCGTCAACTCATTGACAAGTTTTGCTTGTTATTTGCTCATTACTTGTCAACTAACTGACAAGTTTTAAAATGTACATAAAAGCCACCGCCCTGAATCCCCACTTCGCAAAGCTCAATTTTGCTCTGAGGCTCTGCACACTGTTCAAAATACAAAGAAGTCCTAAAAAAGCTATTTAAATCCTAGCCTATATCAACAAACCTCTTAGATAGTTTTACAGGCTCCAGGAGATTTTATGTGATACAATAACCTCACATAAATAGATATTATCTTTCTACGGCATGATAAAAAGTTTTAAGCATAAGGGGTTAAAAAAATACTTCGAGACTGGGATAAGTAATGGATTACCCAGTAGTCACTTGCGAAAAATCGATGGTATTTTAGATCTACTTGACTGCGCAGAAGAACTTGATGCCATTATGCCGTTTTATCATTGCCATGAATTAAAAGGAAGCCGAAAAGGTGTTTACTCAATGACAGTAAGTGGCAATTGGCGAATTACGTTTGAATTTAAAGAGGGTAATGTCTACATCCTTAATTATGAGGATTATCATTAGTATCAGGAGATAATAGTATGAGAAAACCATCGCACCCAGGATTTGTCTTATATGATGGATTTATTACTCCAAATCATATTAAGATACAAGACTTAGCTGAGCATTTAGGATTTTCAAGAGAAACTCTTTCTCGTTTATGCCACGGTAAGACACCAATGACTGCCAATATGGCTCTCAGCCTTGAAGAAGCAGGTATTGGTAAAGCTACAACATGGCTTAATTTACAAACAAAATATAGCCTTTGGGAACAGAAGCAAAGCCGAAATAGCACAGTAAAGCCTTTTTCCATAGACCCCTTATATGCTTCTTAAAGTATATAGCCTACAAATGTGCTCTAAAAATTAACTTAAAGCCTGATTAGCATTCAGTTTTTCAGCTTTACGCAGTCGTCCTTTTTGGCTTAATTTCTTATAACGACTGCCAATACGCGGATGTCTTAGCATCCACAACTTGAAGGCAAAGCGCATCCACCCTAAATTCCCTACCCAATTTCGATAGATCAGGATTTCCCGTCCATCAGCTTGGCTCTCGTGTTCATCCGCTAGAACACTCTCATCACGTGCCAAATCCTTCTGATCGACTGCTAGGTCTTTTCGCCCATCCGCTGCGCCAAGCCGCTCTCCCATACTCTCCTGCTGCACAACTGGCACATTAAAGCCATTGCTATCAGTTGTGTACAAGTAATTAAACCCCTGTTCCTGCGCTATTTGTACATAGTCAGGTTCGTAATAGCCTTGGGGCCAACAGAAGTGCTCGCTCACCTCTCCTAGATGTTCTTGAAATGCTTCCTTGGTCTGCTCCATCTCATGTAAGATAGCCGCTAACTTACCTTCTTGATTCAGTTGTTTATCCCAGCGCGTATGCGTATGGCTATGACTATGAAACTCAAATGTTTTCTGCTCAAGCATGATTTTCACTTCATCCCAACGCACAATCACATCATCAATACGTCCATGATTTAAGCGTTGCTTGCATTCTTCATGTGGAGGGCAAAAGGGATAAGCTCGACTCCCATCAATGGAGGGGCGTGCAACTTCATCATGCACCCAAGCAGTTACTAAGAACATATGGGCATTTAAGTTGTATTTTTTGAGGATCGGATGGGCGTATACATAATTATCCAAGTAGCCATCGTCAAAAGTAATCACAACAGACTTCTCAGGTACAGCTTCGCCCTGTAAAAAGTCAGCAAATTGTTGACTAGTTAAGGTCATATACCCATGGTTGGCTAAAAAAGCCATCTGCGCCTCAAAGTTCTTAGGTGTACAGTTTAAAACCCCTCCTGCTGGTGTCACATGGTGATACATCAGAACGGGCACAACAGTTGCATT
>CAYFVY010000127.1:2652-5722 GCA_964346715.1 uncultured Pelistega sp.
CCTTAAGCTGACACGCCAAGCGCTGCTTGCTTTTTCAAGCGTTTTTTCAATTTCTGCTGGTTATACCAATGGCCAAATTGTAGATGCCTAGCCCACCACAAGCGATGCAACAACCACCATCCACGCTTATTCTTAGCTGCAATGCGGTAAATATGAGCACTATCTCCCTGAGGTCTATTAAAACCATATGGCTCAGTCGTATATAAATGCGCAAACCCTAGCTCTTGTGCAATCCGTACATAGTCCTCATCAAAATAGCCTTGTGGCCAGCAGAAATGATCACTGACTGAACCTAAATGCAATGAAAGCTGTTCCTGGGATTGACGTAAATCTTCGTGGATCGCTGTATTTTTAGTGCTTGCATCCATAACGTCCCAACGCTTATGTGTATGCGTATGACTATGGAAGCTAAAAGTGCCACAACGTTGCATCTCATGCACCTCGCTCCAGCGCACCATCACTTCATCAGCGCGACCATCAGCAAGCATACGCTTACACTCATGATGATTAGGGCTAGCAGGCAAGGTTTGGCCGCTTCCCAAAATAGGTCGAACCTCACCCTCATGCACTAAACCGGTAACTAAAAACATCATGGCTTGCAAATTATATTTCTGCAAAATAGGATGTGCATAGGTGAAGTTATTCAAGTAACCATCGTCAAACGTTAACAGCACGGACTTTTCAGGTACAGCAGCGCCTTTTAAAAAACCAGCGAATTGCTCGGCGCTCAAGGTGGTATAGCCCCGACTCACCAAGGCTTTCATCTGCGATTCAAATTTGCGCACGCTACAGCTTAATGAGCCCCCGCTTGGCGTCACATGGTGATACATTAAAACGGGTACGACTTGAGCTGATGACTTATTCACGATATTCATACTACCTTCCCTACAGCTGTTGAGCGCGAGCTCTTAACGTTCGCGTGAAATACGCACCTCAGCGCCACGACGCTTTACTTCTAGGCCTTCAGACTGCAAGATACGTAGGCCTTCGAGACCCTTAATATAACTTGAACCTTGCATCTGCATCACGCGAATCTTATTGCGCATAACAACTGGGTTATGTTCAGGCATACCAAACATCCAGACCTCATCCAAGATTCGTGCCGAGTTAAATTCACTCAAATTATTCAAGGTCGGGCCTAAACATAGAATATGTCCTTCACGACCAAACACGGGAATACTATGGTTATCGCATTGATACTGGAGAACCTGGCCACCTTCGTAACGTGTGCTGGTATGCACATCCCACCAGGCTTCACCTTCAGGCAGATAAACTAAGACTTCATCGCTATCATCAAGGATAGGCGCTACTAATAGTGATGGACCGAACATAAACTGCTGCTCATAATCATGGGCAACTTTATCATTCGGGAAGGCCAAAGGCATCATGCGCTGCACTGGCAAACCAGTACGTGTAGCATCTTCAATAATGCCTAAGACATAAGGTACTAAACGATAACGCAAGCTTAGTAAATCCTTAATCTTCGCTTGTGTCGCTTGATCAAAAACCGTTGGCAGGCCTTGCTCATCGGCAGGTAAGATAAAGCCCAAACTAAATATCGCAAGACTTAAAGCACGCAAGTACAGATTCGGCGCGCTCTTATCCGCATGTAATTCATGCATTAGGCCAACAACGCCAGAAGCTTGAGTGCTTAATTGATGACGCAACAATTGCTGTAAGCCGGCAAAAGATTGCTCACACTCTTGCTTAATAAAGGGTGTGCGTTGTGCATTAAGTGAGAGCTTATGACGTAGGACCAAGCCTTCTGTCGGTGTACGATTATACGAAGAAGCCGCAAATAAAGACTGCTCCAGTAAAAGTGCATACAGTTGGCGCAGCTGAGCCCCAGTCTCTTCTTGACGGGCATACACACCATCAGGAATCTCTATCGGCATCGCCAGGCTGAGGGCCGTATCACTCTCTTCTAAAAGTTGCTCGTGGCGTTCTTGCCATAAACGATAAGCATCACGATAAGTCAAATCCAACAGACCATACCGTTGCTTCTGATGCTTAAAGACAAAGGCCTTACCAGATTCTTCAATCAGTAACCAACCCCTATCTTCTAACTCTGCAAATAAAGGGGTATCTGCAAGCACGCCTGGGAAGGTTGGCAAGCAATAATGACGCTCACCCTTAAGATAATCATTCACGAAACGACGGCTATCACCCAAGCGCTCCTCATCCCATTCAATGCTTAACTTATCGTATTGAAAAGGCAGTAAGGAAGGGCTTGCTAATGACCATGTATCAATCGCATAGGCTTCTTGCGCCAATTGCTTGTGAATAGCGCCTAATTGTTCTAGGCTTTGGCCCTCTTGCTGCTGCAACCACATGCCCATAGCACGCAGTGGCGGTTGGCCAGCACGTCCGCATAAGGCGCTATATTGATTAGCAATATCACTTGGCTCACCAATAAAGAAAAAGACATCAAGTGCCTGATCTTCAAGTTGCAAGCGGTAGGTATTAGGGTCTTCGCTGCCAATATGGTGGCTTACTCGCTGTAAACTATTCGCATAGACGCCCCAGCCACTTAGACTCCAAGCAAGTGGCAAATAGGCAAACTGACTTAAATCAGAGACCAGAGATTGACCACGACGGTTAAAGCCGCCATCAGTACGGCCTAAGCCATAAATTGCTTCATCATCTCTAAGTTGTAGAACTAAAGACCAGGCTTGAGCTTGTTCTTCTTCGTCTTCTTGTGCTGCTAAACACGCATCAAAATCTTCAGCGGTTTGTAAGACCAAACGCTCTTCTTGATAAAAAGAAAGGCGTAAAGGATTGGTTTGGATCAGTAAGGAGGTGCTATTCGTATTGTTCTGCGTCAAGCGCCAGCCACCCTCAGTCTCTACACAATCGAATTCGCTGCTAATTTCGGTACGGGCTAAGAGTAATTCGGCTCGCTGTTGAGCACGTGGATTTAACTGCGTATCATCCAATTTCTTGGGCAAACCACAGCGCAGGCGATAGACGCCACTAGCGTGCGCCTCAATGCGCAACATATTACCTTGCTCTGTTGTAAACTCGCAGTAAGATGCCGTAGCCTTGTGTAATGCTAAATTATTGATATGAA
>CAYFVY010000128.1:0-4361 GCA_964346715.1 uncultured Pelistega sp.
TGAGAAAAAATTGCGAGTCCGTCCGTTTTTAACGTCTGAATTTAAAAATGCTAGTTCAGTATATAAAAGATACGAGGATCAGATTAGGGCGGGTGCTCCATTAGACGTTGTTTTAATTACATCTTCTGATAGAAATAAGTTGAAAAAAGCATACCCCAACTATTATGCGGATACACGCCTTTTTTGTTACATTATTCAAAGATTTGCTTTTTTATAAACTTGATATTATAATTAATTGACGACAAAGTCTGGTTGGGTTCGATTCCCAGGCGTAAGCGATAGGTATCCGAAGACTGTATAAATGGCCCCTCTACTTGAGGGGCTTTCCTATTTTGGGCGAAATGTTTTTGAGTGCCTATCGCCTACGCATCAACATATACACCGTCGTACCCACTGCCAACACCAGTGCGCACATTAAGAACACCGATGAATACATATCAATGCCTTTAAACGGCAATACATTATGCGCCTGTCCTGATACCCCCTGCATAAATGCAATGCCTAAGAACATTGAAGTATTACACAAGGCCAAGGCACGGCCTTGCATACTCGCTGGGTAGACATCCTTGGCATCGGCCAATTGCCATACGGAGTTACTTGTAGCGATGGCGATCATGATAGCCATCGCGACGGTTAACCAGACATTCTGACTAAAAATTAAGACAATAAATCCGATCACGATAATCCATGGCACGGCTGATAAAAAGGGATAGCGCTTACCTGTGCCTGGATCTAAACGACCAAAAATTGAGGGGCTAAAAAGGGAAACAATTGATAAGACTAAGGCCAAGTTCCCTGCAAATACCAGATTCTCTTGGTGGCGCTCTACCAGTAATGGGCCAAGCCATAAGCCACGCAGTGTAATAAATGCAGCATAGTTCACAAACAGGAGTGACAAGATAGCCGGAGTGGCGGGAATTTTCAGGAGTTCTTTATAACCTGAAATCGCTTTTAGTACCATTAAGAATTTTTCTTTTAAACTTGTACGACTTTGTTCAATATGTTGGTCAATATCGCGAACACCAAAATAAATTAATAGCCACGATAAGGTGCTCGCAACAGCAAGGATATAAAAACATGTGCGCCATCCATAAACTTCGCTAATCCATGCGGTGGGTGTTGAGGTGAAAATCAGTCCTAAGCTACCAGTACCTAAAGCGATGGCATACATAGGGGCGAAATCTTTGGCAGGGAAGTGTTTGGCGATTAATACCATGCATACTAAGAAGGCCGGAGCGCAACCAAAGCCCAACATAATCTGTCCAGCCAGGAGCATATCTGGAGAGGTGGCTGTGGCCGAGAGCAGTGTGCCGAGAATGGTGAAGGGGGATAGTGCCAGAATGGTTTTACGGATGCCAAAGCAGTCGACAAAAATCCCCGCCAATAATTGCAAACCACCGAAGGCAATATGAAAGGAGCCAACGATTGACGCGAGCGTATGGTTATCTAATGAAAATTCTTCGCGCAAGGGGACTGAGAGAATTCCCCCTAAGGTGCGGTAGGCTTGGCTCAAGACGAAGCCAGATAAGAGAAAAAATAAGATAACTTTGAGTTTCTTGATGCTTAAATTATTGGCATCAGGTATCTCATTAGCTGGCAATGGCGCATTCATAGCAGAATAGTCTCGGAGTCGTTGTATTGTATATGTATAGATTTTGCTAATGATTATGCGTGCTTTTATCGGAAGGGTCAATATGGCTTTGCTGAAGAGGGTGTACATGCTACACGTGCGCCTGCAAATAAGTGGCGACTCGTAGAATCAATGTTGGCATGTGAAATAAATAGTAAGTGCTTGCTATAAATAAGAATCCTCAGTAATACCAAATCAGTATCAATTAATTAAAAAATAATATTAGACAGCTATTAAAGAAAAAATTAAGCTAGGACTTAAGTTGATACGATTGATGTATCACAGAATAAATTAATAATGGATTGAGAGACATGGCGGCCTTAGACGGTATTCGAGTACTGGATTTAACGACGGTAATTTTTGGACCGTATGCATCACAGGTCTTGGCGGACTATGGTGCCGAAGTAATTAAACTTGAAAGCTTTACGGGCGACTCAACTCGTTATACGGGTCCTGCTCAAGAACAGGGTATGTCAGCAATGTTCTTGGGTGTAAATCGCAATAAGAAAAGTATCGCTGTTGATTTAAAGACGCCTGAAGGTATTGAGGTTGTGCAGGACTTGCTTAAGACCTGTGATGTCTTTATGCATAATATTCGTCCACAGAAGATCGCTAAGATTGGTCTTGGCTACGATGATGTAAAACAATTAAATCCGAATTTAATTTATGCTGGCTTATATGGTTTTGGTTCGGATGGTCCTTATGCAGGTCGCCCAGCTTATGATGATATTATCCAGGGCTTGAGCGGTGTACCTGATTTAATCTTAAAGCAAAGTGGCACGCCACGTTATCTGCCAACGATTGCGGCTGATAAATCCTGTGCTTTAGTGGCTGCGCATGCTATTTTGGCGGCGCTTTTCCAGCGTACACGTACTCAACAAGGGCAGTTTATTGAGATTCCGATGTTTGAGTCGATGGTCAGCTTTACTATGTTAGAGCATTATTATGATCAGCATTTAGCCGATTTAGAACCCTTGAAGCAAGGCTATGCGCGTGTACTGTCTGAGCATCGCAAGCCCTATGCCACCAGCGATGGCTATCTCTGCGTGATGCCGTATACCGACAAGCATTGGCAGACCTTATTTAGGGCTACAGGCCATCCTGACTTGGCTGATGATCCGCGCTTTAGCAATATTGCAGAGCGCACGCGACATATTGATGTTCTATACGATATTGTCGGTCAGATTATGTTGACCCGTACGACACAGGAATGGTTGGTGCTTTTTGAAGAACATGATATTCCGAATGCGGCCATGAACACCTTAGCGTCAATCAGTGAGGACCCACATTTACGAGAGGTGGGCTTTTTCCAAACGCTTTCTGATACAAGTGGTCAGTATTCGTTTATGAGTAACCCCGTGCGTATGGAGCAGTCACAGGTCGATGTGCAGATGCCACCGCGCTTGGGTGAGCATACGCAAGGTATTTTAGCGTCACTAGGTCTTTCTGACGATAAGATAAATTCTTTATATTCAAACAATATTGTTAAATAAATACTCCGCCTTATCGTCAAGAGAGGCAGATGACAAATACAGGAGATTATGATGTCAACACCCAAAGTTTTAGGTATTGGTTTTTACTGGCAAGATTTAGAAGTAGGCCAAGTTTTTCACACAATGCGTCGCACGATTACTGAGACCGATATTGTGAATTTCATCTCAGCGACAGGTATGTTGGAAACTATCTTTATTGATAAAACCTACAGCGGTGCGATTCAAGGTCGTCCTGCGCCTGGTGCTTTAACCTACGGCATTATTGATGCAGACTATGGTGCAAGGTACAGGCTTAGCACTACTCGAAGTGCATAAGAAAATGATTGCCCCTGTTGTAGCTGGAGATACGGTTTGGGCGGAAGTGACGATCACGGGTGTGAAACCAACGTCGAAGAAAAATCGTGCGGTGGTGAGCTCTCATGTGGATGTTAAGAATCAACGTGATGAAGTCGTGATTAGTTATGATGTCGTTCGCATGTTGGCAGGCCGTGAGTAAATAGTTGCTTTAGATGGGTCCTTGTCACCACAAGAGAAGGACTCGTTTAAGTCTGAGCAACTTAGGAAATCAGAACGCAGAACGTAGACAGAAGAACGTAGAAAGAAAAAAGGATAATAAAGGGGCTAAAAAAATGTTATTTGATGCTTTTAAAGTCGCCACTATTCAGAGTCGGAACAGGCTTTCCGTCAGGAGGTGCGACAATTAGCGACGGATTATGTGCAGAAGCTATCGTATTGTGAGCGTGCGCGTTCATGGATGGGCTTTAGCGAGGAGTTCAGCCGTCTTTTGGCTGAGAAAAACTGGCTTGGTTTAACCATTCCTAAGCAATACGGTGGTGCTGAGCGAGGTTATTTTAGCCGCTTTATTATGTCAGAAGAATTGCTTTGTGCAGGTGCTCCTGTATCAGCGCACTGGATCGCCGATCGCCAAAGTGGTCCCTTAATTTTGCGTTATGGTACGGAAGCGCAGAAACAGTTCTACCTACCTAAAATTTGCCGTGCTGAGGCTTTTTTCTGTATCGGTATGAGTGAGCCGAACTCAGGTTCTGACTTAGCAAGTATTCGTAGTCGAGCCGTCAAAACTGATAAGGGTTGGCGGTTAAATGGTTCAAAAATCTGGACCACGAATGCGCACAAATCGCATTATATGATTGCCTTAGTGCGTACTTCAGGTGAGAGTAGTGATCGTCATAAGGGCTTATCGCAAGTGATTGTAGATTTGTCTTTGCCTGGAGTAACTG
>CAYFVY010000128.1:4371-5632 GCA_964346715.1 uncultured Pelistega sp.
GTCCGATTGAAGATGCCATGGGTGATGTGCACTTTACCGAAGTCTTCTTTAACGATGTTGAGTTAGCGGAAGATGCCTTAATCGGTACTGAGGGTAGTGGTTGGGAGCAGGTAAATGCTGAGTTGGCGTTTGAACGCAGCGGGCCTGAACGCATCTATTCCAGCATGAGCTTGGTGGAGAGTTTTGTTAAGGAATGCCGTGAAGCGGGTTTAGATGATCCGATCACCAAGCAAGTCCTGGGTGGGATTACCGCACGCTTAGCGATACTACGCATGATGTCTTTATCGATTACCGCCAAGTTAAATCAAGGCGAGCATCCTGCTCTAGAGGCTTCAGTCGTTAAGGATTACGGCACGCAACTTGAGCAAGATATTCCTGAATTGATTGCCAATCACTATGGACGTAACCCTGAGTGGCAACCCTCAGTGGATTTTATTAATACCTTAAATTATGTCAGCCAGATTTGCCCAACGTATTCATTACGTGGGGGCACACGTGAGATTTTGCGTGGCATTATTGCTCGTGGTTTAGGCTTGAGATAAGTGATTTAAGGAGAAGATAATGGACAATACTTTACAACAAGCCGTACTAGAGGCGATTAATGATGTGCTGAATGACCATCAAGAGAATGGGACTTTAGCGAACTTATCGATAGAACAATTAAGTAGTTTGGCTGAGATGCTCCAGGAGTCAGGCTTTTTTAATCTGCTCTTATCTGAAGACTTAGGTGGTGCAGGGCTGGATCTACAACAAAGCTTAGCGATCTTTTTACAAGAAGGTGCGTATGCCTTACCGATTGCCTTAAGCAGTACCAATCTTGCGAATAGTTGGTTGCAAGCACGTGGTTTGCACTTGCCTGGTGGTGTTGTGGCCATTGAGAGCGTCACTGCAGCTAATGAAAAAAATGGCCTCATTACGATTGGTCTAAAGCCACAGAGCTATATTCATGCGACGACACATATTTTATTAGCAGCAGGTGATCAAGTTTACTTAGTGGATGCGAGCGCCTATCAAACTGAATCAGTCGATAGTGATGCCAATGCTTTATGGTTGAAGTTAAATCTTGAGGGCGCACAAACTGTAGGAGTGAGTGCTGAGTCTATTAAGCAGTTACATGATTTGGCTATCTTAAGCTCGATTGCCACCAGTGTTGGTGCTATGCGCCACGTCTTAGAGATGACTGTGCAGTATGCTGCAGAGCGTAGCCAGTTTGGTCGTAAGCTCAGTCAGTTCCAGGCTATTCAACAGCAATTAAGCTTAA
>CAYFVY010000129.1:0-5536 GCA_964346715.1 uncultured Pelistega sp.
AGACGATAAATTGTCTTAGTTGTGCTTGTCGAATTAGCAAGACCAATAATCACTACATGTACCGCGGCATTATCTCGAGCATTATTTCGCCACGGGAAAGTTTGATAAGCAAAGTCAATTTGGACATGTAAATCAAAAATATATGGCCATAGCATGGCCACCTGCTCGCCTTGACAAAGAGAGTTAGTTGAAACTAGTGCCAATTTAGCTTGTGTATCTTGAATGTATTGTGCTCCTTTCCAGAACCAGCAAGCAACATAATCTAGGTATTTAAACTTTGGAAATCCATCAAACACTAACTCCATATCTTCTGTCTGAGTTGCAGTTCTGTTCCCTGCCCCCCCAAATGGAGGATTGCCCACCACATACACCTCATCCGTCTCAGACTTAGGACATACCTCATTCCAATCTACGCGCAAGCTATTACCATGAACAATATTGCCACTGGCTTTTAAAGGCAAAGTCGGTTGAACACTACCAAATAGCTCTTTAAACTTCACATTCATCTGGTGCTCGGCCAGCCATAAGGACAACGTGGCAATCTCTTGAGCGGAGTCATCCATCTCGATGCCATAGAACTGATCTAGACTAATGGTGCTGAGTAGGAAAGTATCTTCTTGGGTTAGTTCTCGAATGGCCTTAAAGATCTCCATCTCAAGCAGACGTAACTCCTTATAGGCAATAATCAGGAAGTTACCTGAGCCGCAGGCGGGGTCGAAGATTTTAATTTCACCGAGTCGAATGGATAGCTGATGCAGTGCCTTTAATTTCTTGGCGGAGTCCTTCAAGCTAATGATGCGATTTAACTCTTCATACAAGGGTTGTAAGAACAAGGGCTGAATCACCTTCATAATATTCGGCACGGAGGTGTAATGTTGTCCCTGATGACTACGCTGCTCAGGATCTATCACTGCCTGGAACATAGAGCCGAAGATATCAGGGTTAATTTCTGACCAATTTAGGCGTGCGGAGTCCAACAAATTACGACGAATTCGTGCGGTGAATTTTGGAACTTGAATCTTGTCCTTAAATAAGCCGCCGTTAACGTAGGGAAAAGCGCTTAAGTAATTCGGTACCTTTTTACGTAAGGCCGAGTTATCAGCTGCATTCAGGATATCAAACAGCACCTCGAAGAAGCTTGCGGTATCACTGCCATCACGCAAGGTATTCTCACTGATAGCCTTGGTAAATTGGCCTTTAACGAAAATATCCGTATCTTCTGCGAAGAAACAAAAGAGCAAACGTGTCAAAAACACATTCAGATGATGCGCCTGCTCTGCAGTTTCGATCGTATTATTAGCGCGGATTAAATCAAATAAGCGCCCCATCTTCTCGGCAGCACGTACATCAACCTCATTCTCTGCCCAATCACGGCTACGCTCATAACCGACTAGTGGTAAGAAGAAGCTTAATTCCTTATGCTGCTCTAGGAAAGTACATTCCATCGTCTCATCAGTTCGCGTATCGTAGGCGACAAGATCATTAAAGTCAGTGACGATAAGGAAGCGAATACTATTCGAGGCAATTCTCGGTGAAGCACGCAACTCATCCATGACATCGAAAATATCTTGCCCCTTAGCAACTGGCTTAAAGTAAACACGCGGTCTTTGCGCGACTTCACCTTGCTCAGGATGAGCCGCTGCATTGTAATCACTAGTTGGGTTACGTAAGCGTGTAATGGTGGCATTCGGCGTACCAAACAAACTCAAAAACTCATAAATATAATTCTCTTTATCTGCTCTAGCAGCGATTTGCTCTAAACCATCATAAAGTTCTGTTTGATTAACTGACATTGCGTGCCTATACCTGAATGAATGTACTGATAATGATACTAAAGAAAGCCTACAAGCTGTAACTTATTGTGTCTGTATTATAGGCGAGGATTGTCTTATTTCCCCAAGATTACCTCCTTATCCCCAGTGCTCAGTTCCTTATCCCCAGTGCTCAGTTCCTTATCCCCAGTGCTCAATAAATTATGCCTAGCGCTTAGGGTTTTCGTTGCACTAAGCCTCCCGCGCACTAGGAAACATCTCCCGCTCCAAACCCATCAAACTACAGAAGAATTTCATTGGTTCATTTCGCTCGTCTTCGCTCATTTGTAGTAGCTCGGCTAGGGAGTAGCTGATATGTTCTGCGCGTAGACGGTCGTAGCCGACGATATAGATATAGTCGGTGACAATGGCCTGGCGCACGTAGTGTTGGGTGATCAGTGGCTCATCCAATAGGTTCTCTAAGGCTTGCTGTACGTCTACGCCTTTTGCTACAGGCTTAAAGTACAGGCGGCCTGGCTGGATCACTTCGCCAGTCTCTGGGTTTGGGGCGCGGTTCTCTTCAGATAAGACCTTACCCAGGGGGAGCTCTACTGACTCTGGCTCGCTTACGATAAGCATTAAGCTCAATAGGAATTCTTGCATGCTGATGCTTTGGTTTTTCATAATATTCTCATTTAAATATTGCTTATGTTCTAAGCTCACACTCCTATGTTCTAAGCTCACACTCTTGATAGAATTGGCAGTCTTCGCTGCCTTAATCAAGTCCCTTTGTGTCTTTACGGCTATAGTTTTCTTTAAAATTACATAACTAAAGTCTATGGCATACGATTAAAAATATCTGCAATGGCAAGCTTGTCGCTGCTGTGGGTCTTTTGCTTTGTTTCTGCTTTGCTTTTTAAGTTTTCTGCCTTATACTCATTAAAACTAATTTTTAGCGACATGTCGATACTGTGTACATATATAGGTCGCTTTTTCAAGCAGGTTTCATGGAGTTCTCTTATGTCCAAAGATACAGATCACTGGCCCATGCGGTGGGATTTGTTGTTTCGCTATCGCATTATTGAAATTATTGCGCAATGGGAGGGGCGTTTAACGACGAATCACTTGTGCACGAGTCTAGGGATTGGGCGGCAGCAGGCGTCTAAGGATATTAATGCGTATTTGGCGGGGCAAGGGCAAGGGAATCTGGTCTATGACAAGCACCTGAAGGGTTATAAGCCGACGCCTGAGTTTAGGCCGTATTTCACCACGGGGACGGCGGATGAGTATCTGCACCTGCTGAGTCGAGATAAGCATATTGCACATACGTTTGAGAACTTGCATCTGGGTTTTGCGCATACGGAGGTGGTCGGTGTGCCGGTACGTAATATTGAGCCGCGGATTTTGCGGGTGCTGATTCAGGCGGCTAGGCAGCGCAAACGTGTGGAGATAAGCTACATATCTTTGTCGAATCCTGTGGCGGAGACGCGAATTATTGTGCCGCATACGATTGTTTGTACGCCACTGCGCTGGCATATTCGGGCGTATTGTGAGAAACAGAGGGACTATCGGGACTTTGTCTTAAGCCGCTTTCGCGATGAGGCGGGGCTACTCAATGAGTCGGAGTTTACGCAAGAGCAGGATGTACGTTGGCAAAAGGCAATTGAAATTATTGTCTGTCCTGATTCTCGTTTGAGTGCGGAGCAACAGGCGATTATTGAGTGTGACTATGGCATGGTGGATGGGCAGTTGCGCATTGCGACGCGGGCTGCGTTGGTGCCGTATATGCTGCAGGCTTTCAATATTGATCCGCATAAGCAAGAGGCGCGGGCGGAGGCGCAGCAGATTGTGGTGAAGAATCTGGCGCAACTTGAGGAATGGTTGTTTTAGGGGCGAGTGTTTTTGGGGGTGTCTGGGCTTAGGGGTACAGGTACACTAGTTCGAGCCCTTATGTACTAAGTTCGGGGCCCTTATGCACTAAGCTCGAGGCCCTTATGTGCTAAGTTCGGGGCCCTTATGCACTAAGCTCGAGGAGAGATATGTTCATTTTAAAACTACTAAACAACTTGAGTATTAATTCTGAAATGGCAAACTGCATCGCCTTTTAGCCCCCAATACTCATCTCAATCGTTTTACTTTCGCCCTTGTGAGTTTCAAGTAGTAAGGGTTGATTAGGGTTCATAGGCTCGACCTTCGTGAGTTCACTTATTACAGTTCAATTTCATGATTTCCCACTTAGTCAGTCATAAGTACTCGCATCATTTGATGATTTATAAAGAGTTTTTCTCTACCTATAACGGTCTCTTGCAAGACGCCTTGTTCAACTAACTGCTTCAGTATTCTCGAGGATGTATGTCGATTACCTAGTCCAGCTTCAACCAAGTTTGCAATCCGACAATACGGTTGGGCGAAAATAAGCTCGACAAGTTCTCTTGAATAAATTTTCGGTAACTGAGTACGTAAGGAAGTTATTATTGTATCCATTAAGGCACGTATTGAGCGAATTTTATCACTTGTCCACTTAGCTGTACTTTCAACAGCAAGCAGCATATACATTACCCAAGCATTCCAATCATTCTTAAGAGTAATGTTCTGCAAGAGTCTATAGTACTCCGACTTATTTTGGATGATGTAACGACTTAAATATAAGATGGGCAGATCTAATAACCCTTGCTCAACTAGAATCAATAAATTTATGATTCTTCCTGTTCTGCCATTACCATCTGTAAATGGGTGAATTGCTTCAAATTGATAATGGGCAATGGCCATTATGATAAGAGGATCAAGGTCATCAGTATTGTTTACGAACTGTTCCCAGTTACTTAATAAATTTCTAATTAAGTTCTCACCTTCAGGCGGGGTATAAACTACCTTACCTGTTATATCATTAAATAAAGCTGTTCCTGGGGTTCGGCGAATATCCATATCAACACCTTTAATGGCGCGGCAAATATTCACTGCTGTTGAAGTTACTACAGGTCTCTCTTGTAATGATAAAAACCCTTGATATAAGGCAGCTCGATAACGCAAAGCTTCTTTGGTCGCTGGGTCTGCATCTTGCTCGGAACCTTCATGAGCAAACTGGAATAATTTATCCGTTGTTGTGACAATGTTTTCAATCTCTGAACTGGCACGAGCTTCAAGCATAGGGATTGTATTAATCAGCACTGTTTGATTAGGAATTAACCTTGCCTCACCCAATAACTCCTGTAACGCAACTCTTGAGACTGTGCATTGCTTTAAAATCTCTTTGGTTTCAATACTATTAATATCTGGTGGTAGTCGTGGAAGATCGTTATAGGGAATCTGCGGATTAAAAGCCATCCTATATCCTCACAATAATTGGTTTATATGGTCAAATATTAGCATTTTTTGACCATATATATACCTATATGGTCGAATTTTGTGATTTTTTGACCATATGGTATGTAATATGGTCGTCACGTGACCATATTCCAATGATGTGGTCGAATTTTGTGATTTTTCGACCATATTCTAATAACGTGGTCGTTTTTTGTGATTTTTCGACCATATAGTTCTGAACATGGGCGTGGTGTACGCCATAAGCTCAAGCAGATATGTTCATTTTAAAACTACTAAACAACTTGAGTATTAATTCTGAAATGCGACTACTTACCCACACGACCTATAAGTGCCCAGCAGTGCACCGCTTAAGCCAGATCGCCTCAGCTCAAGCCAGCTCACCTCAGTTCAAGCTAGCTCACCTCAACTCACCTCAACTCACCTCAACTCACCTCAACTCACCTCAACTCACCTCAACTCAC
>CAYFVY010000130.1:0-5480 GCA_964346715.1 uncultured Pelistega sp.
GCCATGGGCGGAAAGGACACAAAATTATGAGAGATTGTTTTAGAGTTTAAGCGATTTTTGAGTGAAAAGTATGACTAGAAGTAAGATGCGTGGCAAGCTTGCGATATTGGTATGAGTTTGGTGTTTAGAACGGGATTAAGCCAGAGTCCCGGATTGTGATTCCGGTTGTCGTGGCTTTGAGACGTAGCCCTGATTTGAAAGGGATTAAGTCCTTACTCAAGGCGAGTGTTGAGCGATCTAAATCCTTGAATAGTAAAGGTTTTTTGCCTATCACCTAGTAAAGTGTTAAGCTATAGGCCATTCATAGGGCACAAACTATCCTGTATGCCTGATGAATACTTGATTTACTACTATGGAGTAAGAGGTGCTAGATATTAAAACTCGCCAATTAAATTTTGAGATTGGCGCGTTTAAGGGCGTTCTTTACGCGCTTAAAGATAAAAATCAATTTTCCGATCCCGATGGTGAGGCTGAGCGTGCGGGAATCTGTGACGCTAGTTGGAGTCTTTTCGGCCAGTTATGGGATGCCAGTGCGGTCTTGGCCAAGTATATGAAAACCCTTGAGTTACGTGACGGTCGTATTCTTGAGCTGGGTTGTGGTTTGGCTCTGCCAAGTCTTACATTGCAGTATCGTGGTGCGGATATTACCGCCAGTGACTATCATCCAGTGAGCCGCAAGTTCTTGGCGCGCAACTGTGCTGCTAATGACTTGGAGAAAGTTCCTTTTATCCAATTAGATTGGGACGCACCAGACAGTACTGATAAATATGATCTGATCATTGCCAGTGATGTTCTCTACGACCCAGGGACGCCAGAGCTGCTCGGTAAAACCATTAAAAAAATGTCTGAACCTGCCTGCAAAGTCCTAATAACATGTCCTGGACGCGGTTATAAAAACCAATTTAGTCGCATTATGCAGAATCTTGGTTTCGAGCTTGAGGAAATTCCTGTAGCCTTTAGCCCAGATGAAATAGCTCCGTTTAAGGGTCGAATTCTACGATATACACGTCATTAAAAGCCTTCAAGCGTAAATTTTTATTTAGTACTGAAAGTTAGTGCTTGGTCATGTCATAAAGGCCTTTTATAATATTTTCTTCGAAATCAAATTTGGATGGCGATTATTATTCCAGCGGCCTTGCTGATTTCTTATTTCTTCCCTGTGATGATCACAGTCCTCTTATTAGTCGGTGGTGCTTACTTAGCTTTCGAAGGTATGGAAAAGGTGTTGCATCACGTACTCTATCGTTCTTTTGCTCATAAGCCTAGCGAAGAGGAGAGAGTGGCGAATATCGTGCAGTCATCAGCCAGTAAAACTGCCGAAGAAATACAGTAGGAAGAGCGCACTAAGATCCGTGGGGCGATTTGTACGGACTTTATCCTATCTGCAGAAATTATTATTATCGCTATGGGCGTAGTGGCCAGTATGAGTATCATGATTTCGTTTATGCCGAAGTTAATGAGTGCGTTGGCGGTTATCGGTACTGTGGCCATGTTCTTAGTGGGCGGTGGTATCTTTACCCATAACTGGCCTTGGTTGCATTCATTGGTAGTGAGTTTAGTAGGTGATTCATTTATTGGTCTGACTTTAGCTGATCTTGTGGTTGGTATGATTGTGGGATTAGTGGTTTATCTTGTGGTGTCGTCTTTTATGAAACTGCAACGTGTTGAGCAATCACACCTTACTGTTGATGTTTAATACATTGAATACATGCTAAATCCTTATTGTATTTAAGTACGTTCATCTAAGGACTCGGGTTATGGCCTTAACTTGTTAGATAAGGCCAGAAGATAAGAAGAAAAGCAGTAAAGCCACAGTAAATTGCAATTATTCAACGATTGTCGAATTATCTATTGGTAGAAATAGCTTGTTAATGCTATTATCTGTAAATCAAAATATTTTGATTTATTGGCTGTGCTTATATTAAGAATTATGAGAGGTGCTTGGTTTTGTCATATGATCCATTAATTAAGGTGTTTAAAGCACTATCAGATAAGAATAGGTTAGAAATCTTACGCTTACTCGACAATAAGCAAGAAATCTGTGCCTGTGACTTATTGGAAGATTTGGATTTATCGCAATCTGGCTTGTCCTACCATATGAAGATTTTATCCGATGCAGATTTAATCAAGGAACGCTCTGCAGGTGTCTGGAAGCACTATAGTTTAAAACCTACGGAGAACTCAGTCTTAATAGATTGGGTTACTAAGCGCTTAGCCTTGGAGCTTGAACAGGCTCAAGAAGCTAGCTAGTAAGTATATAAATTCACTGATGCGTATCTAAATTACCCAGTTCAGCAGGCCTGGGTAAAATTCTATTAACTTTAGACCGTCTACTATTAGCGGCTATTATTTTAATTAATACATCAATGTATTTTAATGTGTTGATGTATTGGATAAGGCAAGATAAATGAAGAATAATCAAGAAGCGATTTCATTCTTTGAACGTAATCTAACGGTATGGGTATTAATTTGTATGGCCCTAGGAGTGTTGCTCGGGCATTTCTTCCCAGCAATGCCTGAAGCCTTGGGTAAACTTGAGTTTTATAATGTTTCTATACCAACGACAATTTTGTTATGGGTGATGATTTACCCGATGCTCTTAAAAATTGACTTTAAATCGGTTAAGGATATCGGCAAGAATCCTCGTGGCCTATTTATTACCTGGATTGTGAACTGGATTATCAAGCCATTTACCATGTATGGCATTGCGTATGTATTCTTTTTCTATATCTACCAAAGCTATTTATCACCTGAAATTGCCAATGAATACTTAGCAGGGGCGGTGCTCTTGGGTGCGGCGCCCTGTACAGCGATGGTCTTCGTCTGGAGTAAGTTAACACGCGGTAATTCGGCGTATACCTTGGTTCAAGTGGCGAGTAATGACTTATTGATTTTAGTGGCATTTGTACCGATTGTGAGTTTCTTATTGAAGATGGGTAATATCATCATTCCTTGGGAGACGCTCGCTTTATCCGTTGTCTTATTTATTGTCATCCCCTTGATATTCAGTATGCTGACACGTCACCTCGTTATTAAGAGTAAGGGTTTAGCGTATTTGAATGAGGTGTTTATCCCTTCTTTCAATAAATATACTATGCTGGGCCTATTATTAACCTTGGTGATTATTTTTATGTTCCAAGGGGAAAAAATCATTGCCCAACCGTTGGATATTGCTCTGATTGCCATACCGCTGATTTTACAAACTTTATTAATTTTTGCGCTGGCCTTCTATGTGGCTTATAAGATGAAGTTACCTTATTCTATTGCTGCTCCTTGCGGCATGATCGGGGCATCGAATTTCTTTGAGTTAGCGGTAGCCGTATCGATTTCATTATTTGGCTTATCCTCAGGAGCTACCTTAACCACCGTGGTAGGTGTGTTGGTTGAGGTGCCAGTAATGCTGATGTTAGTTCGATATGCGAATTCAGTCCAACATAAGTTTAGCGGGGATTGATAGGATTTCTAGTAGTTATTGGCCTCTATATAGTCTTTTAGAATGGTATTACGTCACCTATTTAACTAGAAGAGGCCATTTCTTGTTTTGCAACAACAGTCAATTTAAATCCTAGGGCATTAAGAACTTTAGAAATGGTTTCGTACCTTGGGTCCGCACCTTCGCGTAAAGCCTTATAGAGAGACTCTCTGCCAATGCCTGATTCTTTGGCGATTTGAGTCATTCCACGTGCTTTAGCGATTACACCTAAGGCATGAGCGAGTTCAGCAGCATCGCCTTCCTCTATGACTATATTTAGATAGTTTCTTATATCTTCTTCAGTGTTAATAAATTCAGCCATATCAAATGGCTTTAAATCAGTCAGCTTAATCATGATAGTTTTCCAGTTGTTTAGCTAATTGAATAACTTGATACTCAGTTAATTGTATTCTTTCGAATACAATTTATCAATAAGATGTTAAAGCTTTTATTAAGCGCCCATATTAGAGCCACTCGCAATCAGGGCTTAATTGACTCACTTAATAAACTATGCGGTAATAAGCTCTGAACATATTGCATAAATTGTGAAGAGTACGTGTATGTATATCCCTGAGGCTTTTAAAGAAATCAGAGTCGAAGAAATTGAGCGAATTATTAAAGAATATCCTTTTGCCAGTGTTGTCGCTAATACGGCCGAGGGACTGACTGCTGTGCACGTGCCGCTGATTCTAAAGCGCAATAAGTATCTTGTGGGTCATATTGCTAAGAATAATAATCTCCCTGCATTATTAGAGAAAAACCAAGAAGTGATGTGTATCTTCAGAGGAGAAGATGCCTATATCTCGGCCAATTATTATCCGAAAAAAGCCGCTAAAGACAAGCATGTGCCCACTTGGAATTACCAGGTGATTCATGTCTATGGTCAGATTCGATTTCATGAAGACCAGCGCTCAAGACTTGCAGCAATTGGATATTTAACCAAGCAAATTGAAGAGCAAACAAATGGTCCTGATGCCTGGAAGATGTCGGATGCGCCTCCCGACTATATTATGCAGTTAGTCGATCAGACTATTGCGTTCGATGTGGTGATTACGAAGATCTTAGCGAAATCTAAGCTTGGTCAGATTGATACTAAGAGTGATTCCGATGCTGTGATTGAGCAACTGGAGTGTCGCGGTGAAGTGGGTATGGCCGAATGTATGCGTAGGCTCGAGAGAGAGGATTAGTTAAAAAGTAAAAACCACCCCGTAGGGTGGCTCTTCACGTTTATCGCTTAGTCTTCCTTACGTAGGTGAGGGAAGAGTAAAACGTCGCGAATACTTGGGCTATCGGTCAACAACATAATTAAGCGGTCAATACCGATACCACAACCACCCGCTGGAGGCATACCGTACTCTAAAGCGCGAATATAGTCAGCGTCATAGTACATGGCTTCTTCGTCACCAGCGTCTTTAGCTTTTACTTGAGCCATAAAGCGCTCAGCTTGGTCTTCAGGGTCATTCAACTCTGAGAAGCCGTTGGCGATTTCACGACCTGTAATAAATAATTCAAAGCGCTCGGTAATACCTTCTTGAGTATCTGAAGCACGTGCTAATGGAGAAACTTCAACTGGGTAGTCAATGATAAAGGTTGGGTTCCACAGATGGCTTTCAGCGGTTTCTTCAAAGAAGGCTAATTGTAGAGCACCTAGGCCAGCATTCTTCAGCACAGGACCATCAACTTCGTTACCAATAAATTTGCGTAATTCAGCGCGTAAGAAAGCCTCGTCTTTTAGTTGCTCTTCATTGTATTGTGAAGCGTATTTCGTAATTGCTTGCACAATAGTTAGGCGTTCAAATGGTGACTCTAAATCGAGCTCACGACCTTGGTGTGTTAACTTAGCTGAACCTGTTGTACGGCGCGC
Organism: uncultured Pelistega sp.; assembly: GCA_964346715.1. Lineage (GTDB taxonomy): Bacteria > Pseudomonadota > Gammaproteobacteria > Burkholderiales > Burkholderiaceae_B > Taylorella. Next base: position 5,337 of record CAYFVY010000130.1, read on the forward strand.
TGTTTCACGGATTAAGTGCTCGGTAAAGTTCATAATCCATTGATAATCGGTATATGCCGCATAGAATTCCATCATGGTAAATTCTGGATTATGACGAGGGCTCACGCCTTCGTTACGGAAGTTGCGGTTAATCTCGAAGACACG
>CAYFVY010000131.1:0-5458 GCA_964346715.1 uncultured Pelistega sp.
CCTAGTGGAATCATGGCACGGTCTAAAGCCAAGTCCTTATCCGATAAGGCACGGATATAACGTAACATATCAGTTTCAGAGCTGACACTTGAGAAAATTGGGTGCGTTAGGATAGCTGATTCACGAGCAAACTCAGTAGGCACAGCGATGTCTTCCACATCGGCAAGATCTTCTAAATCAATGCTATCCGTACCAATAGCATCCGCAACAAGGTCAATTAAGTCTTGTACATCGGCTAAGGTAACAGTTTCGTCTAGAGAAATACCTACGCTAGTCTGGCTTACATTACGTAAGTTAATACCACGGTCTAAGGCAACCTTAAGAATGTTCTGCGCATGCTCAGATTCAATTGTTAAGGTATCAAAGAAGGTTTCATTGATATCCTCTAAACCAAGTTGTACCAAGGCTTGACGTAACAGCACTGTGCTTGAGTAGACACGCTCAGCAATGCTACGGATACCTTTGGCACCGTGGAATACTGCGTACATACTGGCCATTACAGCGAGTAAAACTTGAGCGGTACAAATATTCGAGGTCGCTTTTTCACGACGAATATGTTGTTCGCGAGTTTGTAGTGCTAAACGTAGCGCATGTTTGCCTTTGGCATCCACTGAAACACCAACTAAACGACCTGGCATGGTGCGTTTAAGCGCGTCTTTAGTGGCCATAAAGCCTGCATGTGGCCCACCGAAACCGAATGGCACACCGAAACGCTGACTATTACCAACCGCAATATCCGCACCCCATTCACCTGGTGCTTTAAGGACGGCTAAGGCAAGTAAGTCAGTGGCAACAGCAACAATAGCACCTTGTGCATGAGCTTGCTGGCAAAGTGTTTCGTAATTCGTTACTGAACCTAGGCTATGTGGGTACTGTAATAGCAAACCAAAGCACTCAGGTAGGCCCTCTTCTTCATCACCAATCACCACGTCGATATCTAGCGGCTCTGCGCGAGTACGCACGACTTCGATAGTTTGTGGATGACAGTTTTTAGAGATAAAGAAAACATTGCTTTTCGATTTAGATGAACGGCGCGCTAAGGTCATCGCCTCAGCAGCAGCGGTACCTTCATCAAGTAATGATGAGTTGGCAACATCTAAACCCGTTAAATCAGTAAGCATAGTTTGGAAGTTCAATAAGGCTTCCAAACGACCTTGAGAAATTTCCGGCTGATAAGGGGTATACGCGGTATACCAAGCTGGATTCTCAAGAATATTACGCAAAATAACATTAGGTGTGTGAGTGCCGTAATAGCCCTGACCAATATAGTTACGGAATAACTGGTTTTGGCTAGCAACTTCACGCAGATCTTCAAGAACATCCGCCTCAGAACGAGGTGGGTCAAGATCTAAATCTTCTTGAAGCAAAATATTCGCAGGAACAATTTCTTTGACTAACTCATCAAGAGAGTCTACACCAATTGCTTTGAGCATATGGGCTTGTTGTTCAGCATTAGGACCAATATGGCGACCGACAAATTCTTCCGCTTTTTCAATATGTGTGTGCAACATGTTTTAAGGTTCCGAATAAAAAGATAATGTAAAAATTAAGCTTGCGCTTCGTAATCAGCTGGGCTCAATAAGCCATCATAATCACTCGGATTATTTGGTTTGATTTTGAAGATCCAGTTCGCGTAGGCGTCTTCATTAATCAGTGCTGGGTTGCTATCTAACTCTTCGTTAAAGGCAACAATCTCACCATCAACAGGTGCGTAAATATCAGAAGCAGCTTTAACAGACTCAACAACAGCTGCTGTATCACCCTTAGATAGGTTTGCACCTACTTCAACATCGCCAACATAGACTAAATCACCTAATTGGTCTTGAGCGTTATCGGTAATACCGACAACAAATACATCACCTTCTTTAAGAATCCACTCGTGAGAGGCTTGATACTTACGGTCTTGGGGTAAACTCATTATTAACTCCTTGGTTTAAAAGCCACGTTGCACACGTGACATATATTGTAAATTCTTAAGCTAGTCTTATTCAACTAATGCTTTGCCATTGCGCACAAAAGGCAGGCTAGTTAGCACGGCAGATAGCCACTTACCACGCACTTCCACCTCAACTGCTTCACCCGCTTGGGCACCTTCTGGCATACGTACAAAGCCAACTGAAAAACCTAATGTTGGTGACATCGTGCCACTCGTAATCTCACCCTCACCGCTAGGGCCACGTACTTTCATATGCGCACGTAGAACACCACGGTCATTTAAACGAATGCCGAGGAATGTGTTGCGTACTGGATTGTCGGTTAAGGCTTGACGGCCGATAAAGTCACGCTCGTCTTTCATGGCTAAGGTCCAAGCTAGACCAGCTTGGTACGGTTGAATGTCTTCATTCATATCTTGACCGTATAAGTTCATGCCCGCTTCTAGACGCAAGGTATCGCGAGCACCAAGACCACATGGTTGAACACCCGCAGCTGCAAGATCTTGCCAGAGCTGAACGATTTGATCAGCAGGCACAACAATTTCTACACCATCTTCACCGGTATAACCTGTACGAGCAACCATAACATCACCGTCAAATGTTGCTGAGTTAAATGGTTTTAAGCCTTCAGCAGCGGCTTGCCACTCAGGACGTACTTGCCACACAGCAGCACGTGCCTCAGGACCTTGCACAGCTACCATTGCCAAATCAAAGCGAGGGCTAATCAAGACGTCAAAGTCAATCGCATGTTGTTTTAACCAGATAAGATCTTTCTCTGCACAACCCGCGTTAAGTACTAAGCGCCATTGATCGTCAGCAAAGTAATAAACGATTAAGTCGTCAATAATGCCACCTTGGGAATTAAGCATGCAGGTGTACAAAGCCTTACCAGGATTATTCAGTAGCTTAGCCACATCATTGGCCATCAGCTTTTGGAGGTAGACAAGTGCATCTGCACCAGAGATATCCACATTCAGCATATGTGATACATCGAACATACCTGACTTAGTGCGTACGGCGTGATGTTCTTCAATTTGAGAACCGTAAGAAATCGGCATCTCCCAGCCACCAAAGTCAACGAGTTTGGCTCCTGAGTCAAGATGAGTTTGATACAGCGGGGTATGTTTTAATGAAGCTGTAGACATAGGGCAACCTTAACAGAGTAAATTAATTTAAAAAGCAAAGTCTAGCGAACGCAAAAAGCCCTCACCATGACTTAACTTACTGTTGTGTTAATCACGCCCCTCTGTCCATTTGCCTGAGAGTTTTAGATACCATGAGGAACGTGATACGTAGTTTCTCAGGTAAGCACCTTCGGCGGCCGCATGTTGCAGCTCTCTCCAGAGTACCTATGCACTTAGTGTTGTAAACATTCTTGTAGCACAGTCGGTATGACGATAAATTCATCAGCCAGACTCTACTATGTCTCCTGCTTATTCTTAAGTGCTGAGTACAGTACTTTTACCTGAGCGATTCTTGGGGTTTGCGCCTTCGGTGACAGGCCACAAACCTGTTCTCTCCTGCACTTTTCTAGGAAGCTCTAGCATAACCGTAAAGCCAAAAAAAATCCACTAAATCCCCTAGAGGAATAAAGATATAGACCTCTTAAGTATAGGCTTAGACGTGGATTAGGGATAAACCATAGGTTTTACCCAAAGATAGTCCCAAAACCCATGATTTCTAGTGTTTTTACTGTGGTTTTCTAGTATTAATTTCTTGTAATTGACGCGCTTTTTCTATTAATTTTTTCTATTTGCTGCCATTTGTCACATTTTTGTCATTAAAGTTCTGTTATCGTGTGCTTGGGGTGAAATGCAGATTAGCTTAGACTACTGCACCCATTTTATGCTTAAACTATTATAGATATATATTCAGGAGCAGTTTATGGACAATGGTTTTTACGCAACTAAGATTGCTGATTCAGAAGCTCGTGCTGGCATTACCGTGATTGAAGATTCTTGCATTCGTGGTGGTGATTCTCAGTACTTATACTCAGGGACAATTTCCCTAAGCCCAAGTCAAGAAGTCGTGGCGAATCTTAAGATTCACGCGTACTCAGATCAAAATAATGAACCTTTTGGTACAAAAGACGAAGCGTTTGATTTGTCGCTAATCGGTGAAAGTACAGACTTTGGTTTTAAAATGACTGGCTACTCACCAAGTGGCAAAGAGATTGTGATTAACGCCTTCAAATTGGCGAATATTGACTTGACCGAAAACTAAGATAGACCACCAAATTTAATACTCGTTGAACTTAGAAGCTGAGCTCAGCGAGTATATCAACTATCACCTAGCTCGCAATTCTAGATAGTTTGCCCCACAACTCACGAGCCTAGGTACTCACGAGTCTAGGCACTGCAATTCTGGATTATAGGCACTGCTACTCTGCTGCTACTCTAGTGCGCGCCCGCAAGCCACACCACTGGCCCACGCCCATTGGAAGTTATAACCTCCTAGCCATCCCGTCACATCCAAGACCTCACCAATAAAATAGAGCCCCGCAACACGCTTGGCTTGCATGGTTTTTTGATTGATGAGTGCCGTATCCACGCCACCTTTCATGGCCTCAGCCTTTTTAAAGCCAGCAGTCCCGCTCGGCACAATAGACCACTCATGAATTTGCTGCGCTAAAGCACGAATCTGTTTATCGGGCATATCGGCAAGACGCAAGTCCTCATTCAGACCTTGCTGTTCCATCCACGACTGCGCTAAGCGTTTAGGCCATAGGGTGGAAAGCACACTTAAGAGCTTCTGTTTATTGCCTGGTTTAGCCTCTAAAAGCGACTGTGCCAGATCTTCATTAGGTGCCAAGTTTAGGCGAATCGGCGCAACTCCATCCCAATAAGAGGAAATTTGTAGAATCCCCGGTCCTGACAAACCACGATGGGTAAATAGCACATCTTCTAAGAATTCAGTCTTTTGCTTACCTTGACCACAGCTGACAATCACCTCTAAAGACACACCTGATAGGTCCGCAAAGCGTTGCCAAGCTTGTGCATCAAATACCAGAGGCACTAAGGCAGGTCTAGGTTCGATGACTTTTAAGCCAAATTGACGAGCTATTTTCAAGCCAAAATCACTCGCTCCTAGCTGTGGAATCGCCATACCACCCGTGGCTATCACAAGATTACGTGCTCGATACTCACCAGAACTCGTATCAATGATAAAAGCGGCAGAATTAACTGTCTCAGCCGCATGAGCATCCGCTTTAAGCGCAGTGCTACTGCTCTCAACAGCAGCACTCATCTCGCTTGTTTCACTCACCCCTGACGCCTGCTCACTCGCTCCTGACGGATCTAGGCGCTCAATCCCCTCAACCCGTTCAATACTCTCCACCTGACAGCCCATACGCCAATTTACGCCCGCCTCATCGCATTCTTGCTTAAGCATGGCAATGATCTGTTCACTAGACTCATCACAGAATAATTGGCCCCGATGCTTCTCATGATAGGCAATTCGATGCTTGCGCACGAGAGCAAGAAAGTCTTGTGGCGTATACGCGCTCAGAGCTGAACGACAGAAGG
>CAYFVY010000132.1:0-5411 GCA_964346715.1 uncultured Pelistega sp.
GATTTTAGCCAGGTTGAGAAAACAATCTGATTTTTAACCCCGGGGAGCCGTAAGGCGCAAATACCCGTAAGGAGCATACAATGGCGAAGAAAATCGTCGGCTTCATTAAGCTGCAAGTACCAGCTGGTAAAGCCAACCCATCACCTCCGATTGGCCCTGCATTAGGTCAACGCGGTCTAAACATTATGGAATTCTGTAAAGCGTTCAATGCCCAAACTCAAGGCATGGAACCAGGTTTACCGATTCCTGTAGTGATTACTGCATTCGCAGATAAATCATTCACATTCGTGATGAAAACCCCTCCAGCGACTATTCTGATCAAGAAAGCCGTTGGCATTCAATCAGGTTCTGCACGTCCACACCTCGATAAAGTAGGTACATTGACACGTGCACAAGCTGAAGAAATTGCTAAAACTAAAGAGCCTGATTTAACAGCCTCTGACCTAGATGCCGCTGTACGTACTATTGCTGGTACTGCACGTAGCATGGGTATTAATGTTGAGGGTATCTAATCATGGCGAAACTAGGTAAGCGCGCAGCCGCTATTGCTGCAAAAATCGATCGCACTAAGCTTTACCCTATTACTGAAGCTATCACTTTAGTAAAAGAGTGTGCAACTGCTAAATTTGACGAGTCAATCGACGTAGCAGTTCAATTAGGTGTAGATCCTAAGAAATCTGACCAAATCGTACGTGGTTCAGTTGTGCTTCCTGCTGGTACTGGTAAATCAGTACGCGTAGCTGTTTTCGCACAAGGCGAAAAAGCTGAGCAAGCTAAAGAAGCTGGCGCTGAAATCGTGGGTATGGAAGACTTAGCGGACGAAATCAAAGCAGGTAACTTTAACTTTGATATCGTGATCGCTTCTCCAGACACAATGCGTATTGTTGGTACTTTAGGTCAAATCTTAGGCCCACGTGGTCTTATGCCTAACCCTAAAGTTGGTACAGTAACGCCTGACGTAGCGACTGCTGTTAAAAACGCAAAAGCTGGTCAAGTTCAATACCGTACAGACAAAGCAGGTATCATCCACGCAACTATCGGTCGTGCATCTTTCAACGTTGAGCAATTACAAGAAAACTTGAATGCTTTAGTTGATGCGTTAAACAAAGCACGTCCACAAGCTGCTAAAGGCGTATACCTACGTAAGATTGCCGTATCATCAACAATGGGTGGTGGTGCTAAAGTTGAAGTCGCTTCTCTAAGCGTCTAAACTTAAAAAGAACTTTGGGCTGTACTCGCTTAGCGAAAGCGCCGCGAGTGCTGCCGTCAAAGACCGCAGGAACCCTGCTTTAAGGGTTTAAAATCAGCTAGTAAAGTGGATCCGGCGTAGATGGCGTCCCATGGAAGAATTCATAATGAGCTCGACCAGGTACGCCGCATATGGAACGACACAAACGAAAACCTTTCGACCGTGTCATTTGATGGAGTGTTCAAACCGTGAGTCTCAATCGTAATGAGAAAGCGGCAGTTATTGAAGAAGTATCAGCTCAAGTAGCTAATGCTCAATCAATGGTTGTTGCTGAGTACCGTGGTATTGACGTCGCGTCTGTCACCGTATTGCGCAAAACTGCACGTGAATCTGGTGTGTATTTACGTGTTCTTAAGAACACGTTAGTCAGCCGCGCGATTGCTGGTACTGAATTTGAAGGTATTAGCGATCAATTAACTGGTCCATTAATCTACGCGATTAGTGCAGACCCAGTAGCAGCTGCTAAAGTACTATCAAATTTTGCTAAAACTAACGATAAAATCGTTCTAAAAGCTGGTGCCTTACCAGGTACAGTATTAGACGTTAATGGTATTAAAGCCTTGGCTACAATGCCATCTCGTGAAGAGTTGTTATCAAAATTGTTGGGTACTATGCAAGCACCGATTGCAACATTTGTGCGTACGCTTAATGAAGTTCCAACTAAATTCGTACGTGGCCTTGCGGCTGTACGTGATCAAAAAGAAGCTGCGTAAGCAGTGGTTGGACTTGTCATTAAAGACAAAGCGATACAAAACCCTGGCATTAATTTAAAAATTTATATTTGGAGTTCTTATAATGGCTACTAAAGCTGAAATCCTAGACGCAATTGCTAGCATGTCTGTGCTTGAATTGTCTGAGTTGATCAAAGAAATGGAAGAGAAATTTGGCGTGTCAGCTGCTGCTGCCGCTGTTGCTGTTGCTGCACCTGCAGCTGGTGGCGACGCTGGTGCTGCTGCTGCTGAGCAAACTGAATTCTCAGTAGTTCTAACTGAAGCAGGTTCTTCTAAAGTTAACGTGATTAAAGCTGTTCGCGAAATCACTGGTTTAGGCTTGAAAGAAGCTAAAGACCTAGTTGACGGTGCACCTAAAGCAGTTAAAGAAGGTGTTGCTAAAGCTGAAGCTGAAGAAGCTAAGAAAAAGCTTGAAGAAGCTGGCGCTAAAGTCGAACTTAAGTAATTCGTTCTTTAGGATACCCGGAGAGAGTATTTATACTCCCTTCGGGTTTTTGTGTCTTCCGAAAAAAACATTTTAAGCCCATCCAAATCGCTGCGATGGCACCTGGAAAAAGTGATTTTTTCTGAAGCCGTAAATCCCTAGAATTATGAATCGGCCATAATTCCACAACCTCTCGAGTCGGAGTGCTCATGCCTTACTCGTACACAGAAAGAAAACGTATCCGTAAAAGCTTTGCTAAGCGCGAAGAAGTTCAGGATGTTCCTTACTTGTTAGAAACCCAATTGCATTCGTACCGTGCTTTCTTGCAACAAGATTGTGCTACGCAAGACCGTATTAATGATGGTTTGCAATCGGCCTTTAATTCAATCTTCCCGATCGTTAGTGCCAATGGCATGGCGCGGTTAGAATTTGTTAACTATACTCTACGTGACCCTGTTTTTGATGTTAAAGAATGTCAACTACGTGGTTTAAACTATGCTGCCTCGCTCTACGCCAAAGTTCGTCTAGAGCTGTATGACCGCGAAGCTAGCAAGCCTACCGTTAAAGAAATGAAAGAAGAAGAAGTCTATATGGGTGATATTCCCCTAATGACTGATACAGGTTCTTTCGTTATTAACGGTACTGAGCGTGTTATTGTTTCTCAATTGCACCGTTCACCAGGTGTGTTCTTTGAACATGACCGTGGTAAAAACCATAGCTCAAGCAAGCTATTATTTTCTGCTCGCGTGATTCCTTACCGTGGTTCATGGTTAGACTTTGAGTTTGATGCGAAGGATATTCTATTCTTCCGTATTGACCGTCGCCGTAAAATGCCAGTATCAATCCTATTGAAAGCGATTGGTATGACACCTGATAGCATCTTAGCGACCTTCTTTGAAACAGATACATTTGATCTGAAAGACGAAGGCGCCGTGATGCAGCTTATTCCTGAGCGCTTAAAAGGTGAAGTGATCAGCTTTGATATTACCGATAAGAGCGGTAAAGTTATCATCGAAAAAGATAAGCGTGTGAATGCTAAGCATCTACGTGACTTAGGTAACGCTGGTATTGAAACTGTATCAGTACCTGAGGATTTCTTAGTTGGCCGCGTTATCGCGAAAACTATTACCGATCCTGACACAGGCGAAATCTTAGCGAATGCTAACGATGAAATCACTGAAAGTTTATTAAATAACTTACGTATTGCCGAAATTAAGCAATTTGAAACTATTTTCACTAATGAATTAGACAAAGGTGCTTATATTTCAATGACTCTTCGTACGGATGAAACCGCCGACCAAATGGCTGCGCGTGTTGCTATCTACCGTATGATGCGTCCTGGTGAGCCACCAACCGAAGAAGCGGTTGAAGCCTTATTCCAACGTCTATTCTACAGCGAAGAAAGTTATGACTTATCGAATGTAGGTCGTATGAAAGTGAATAGTCGCTTGGGTCGTGGTGAGGACACCGAAGGTCCAATGACCTTAACCGATGACGATATCTTAGACACGATTAAGATCCTTGTAGATCTACGTAACGGCCGTGGCGTTATTGACGATATTGACCACTTAGGTAATCGTCGTGTACGTTGTGTGGGTGAGTTGGCAGAAAACCAATTCCGTGCTGGTTTAGTACGTGTTGAGCGCGCAGTAAAAGATCGCTTAGGCCAAGCTGAAGCAGATAATCTATTGCCTAACGATTTAATCAACTCTAAACCGATTTCAGCAGCGATTAAAGAGTTCTTTGGTTCTAACCAACTATCACAGTTTATGGACCAAACTAACCCGCTTTCTGAGATTACCCACAAGCGTCGTGTATCGGCTCTTGGTCAAGGTGGTTTAACTCGTGAGCGTGCAGGCTTTGAGGTACGTGACGTACACCCTACACACTACGGTCGTGTTTGTCCAATTGAAACACCTGAAGGTCCAAACATTGGTTTGATTAACTCAATGGCGCTTTATGCTCGTTTGAATAACTATGGTTTCCTTGAAACACCATACCGTAAAGTTATTGACGGTGTAGTTACTGAGGAAATTGAGTACTTATCAGCAATTGAAGAAAGCCACTACGTTATCGCTCAGGCTAACGCGGAATTAGACGCAGAACATCGCTTTGTTGATGACTTGATCGCATGTCGTGAAGCGGGCGAAACCATGTTGATGTCACCTGATAAAGTCCAATACATGGACGTGGCACCTTCACAGATTGTATCGGTCGCGGCTTCATTGATTCCGTTCCTAGAGCATGATGACGCCAACCGTGCATTGATGGGCGCCAACATGCAACGTCAAGCAGTGCCTTGCTTACGCCCTGAAAAACCACTTGTGGGTACAGGTATTGAGCGCACTGTGGCGGTTGACTCGGGTACGACTGTACAAGCGACACGCGGCGGTTTAGTTGACTACGTTGATGCTGAGCGTATTGTGATTCGTGTAAATGACGATGAGAATACGACTGGCGGCGTAGGTGTGGATATTTACAACTTAACGAAATATACCCGCTCTAACCAAAACACCAATATCAACCAACGTCCAATCGTGAAGATTGGCGACCATGTTGCACGTGGTGACGTATTAGCTGACGGTGCTTCAACTGACTTAGGTGAGTTGGCATTAGGTCAGAATATGTTGATCGCCTTTATGCCATGGAACGGTTATAACTTTGAGGACTCGATTCTAATTTCAGAAAAAATCGTAGCCGATGATCGTTATACCTCCGTACATATTGAAGAATTATCGGTAGTGGCTCGTGAAACCAAATTAGGTAACGAGGAAATTACACGCGATATTTCAAACTTAGCTGAAATTCAACTGAATCGTCTAGATGATTCAGGTATCGTTCATATCGGTGCTGAAGTTCGTGCAGACGACGTTCTTGTTGGTAAAGTAACACCAAAAGGTGAAACTCAGTTAACACCTGAAGAGAAGCTATTACGTGCAATTTTCGGTGAAAAAGCCTCTGACGTTAAAGACACTTCACTACGCGTACCATCAGGTATGGTAGGTAC
>CAYFVY010000133.1:0-5361 GCA_964346715.1 uncultured Pelistega sp.
CACCCTCATCCATTGCATGAAGGCACGAACACCAATAAGGTGGTCACCACGATCTCACGTACCTGTAATCAGGCTGGCTTAGTCACCTTACGCCCGAATTTTCGTGGGGTAGGCGCATCCGTAGGCGAGTTTGATAACTCACAGGGCGAGACTGTGGATATGTTGCTACTCCTTGAGCAATTCGCTGAGAATTTCCCAGAAATCGCACAAATGCCATGGGTCTTATCAGGTTTCTCTTTCGGCACCGCCGTGGCGACGCAGCTGTATATGGAACGCCAAGATCGTCATCTTGTCCTGCCGATACAGATGATTCTTGCGGGACCAGCGGCATGGCGCTTTCTGTATCGCGAAGTCGAGCTGCCCGAGAATGCCCTGATTGTACATGGTGAAAAAGACGATGTCGTGCCCCTACAAGAAGCCTTCGACTGGTTAGCGCCGATGAATCTGCCGATTACGGTGGTGCCAAGCGCGGGGCATTTCTTCCATGGCAAGTTGGTGCTTTTGAAGAAAATTGTTCAATCTCAACTTGAGAGAATGTAAGCCTGCGTCTCTAGGAATGAGAGCTGGCGCCTGTATGGTACTGTTGATACACCAGCAGTGATGCATAATAATGTAAGAATTACTGCTTAGATTGTAAGAGAGTGGTTTTTTGGTGTCATCCATAAGACTTGGGCTTTATAATGAAGCCTAATTTTTTGAATTTTTAGATTGCGAATTTTATGTCACGTCGTCTCCCTCTGATTGTTTTATTAATTGCGGTTGCTGCTGGTGGTGCTTATTTGGCGGTATCTGGCGATAAGTCTACGCCAGCTAATCAAGCGGCTACACCAGCTAATGTTGCTGGTGCTGTCACTGGCGAAACAGGCGCTGCTTCAACTGGTACTACGTCTAGCCTATCGGGCATCGCAGTCACCAATCCTAATACACCGACTGTGCTGAGTTTCTCGAATGGTATCGCCCCAAGTATTGGCGCTAAGGCTTGGATGGTGATGGATATGGAAAGTGGGCAGATTATTGCTCAGCATGAAGCAGACACAGCAATGGCGCCAGCTTCCTTAACCAAGCTATTAACGGCAAGTTTAGTCTTCTCTGCATTAGATGATAATCGCTTACGCTTAGATCAGGAAGTCACCGTCTCTGAGCGTGCTTGGAAGACAGGTGGTTCGCGTACCTTTATTGAGGTGAATAAGCAGGTATCTATCGCTGACTTATTACAGGGCATGATTGTACAGTCGGGCAATGATGCGACGATTCAATTGGCCGAGGTAGTGGCGGGTAGTGTTGAGGTCTTCGTTGACCAAATGAACAAAGAAGCCCAGGCTTTCGGTATGACAAGCTCACGCTTTGCTGACCCAACAGGTTTGCCATCGCCTGATACGTATACAACGGTACGTGATTTATCGCTTTTAGCCCAACATATTATCCGCGATCACCCGAAGTATTATCATTATTTTAGTCAGCAGGATTTTACTTATAACAAGATTCGCCAAACTAACCGCAATGGTTTATTAAGCCGCAATATTGGTGTGGATGGCTTGAAGACTGGTCATACGGATGATGCAGGTTACTGCTTGATTTCGACCTCGGTACGTGATGGACGCCGTATTTTATCGGTTGTGCTAGGTACCAACACGGTGCGTGAACGTGAGCAATATAGCCAAACTTTACTTGACTGGGGCTATCAGAATTTTAGTAATCGCGTCTTAGCGCCAGCAGGTCAAGCCTTATTATCGCCACGCATTTACGAGGGTACAGTGAAGACCATTGACCTAGGTGCGCAGAATGGTGTAGCAGTGACTGTGCCGCGTGGCGAAGAGGCGAATGTACAGACTCTCACTCAACTTAATAGGAAATTAGTAGCACCTATCGCTAAGGGTGAGGTCGTGGGCTCAGTGCAGTTTGTGCTGAACGGTAAGATTCTTAAGCAAGACCCTTTAATCGCACTGAACGCTGTGGAGCCAGCAGGCTTCTTCGGTCGTATGTGGGATAAATTAATGGGTGCTTTCTAATTTCTAAGTACTTTATCGTGTGCAATGAGGGCATAGTGTCGTTCTTGCAGAGTTGAACAAGCTTATTAATACGTAATTTTTGAAGGTAGAGTCATTGTGATTCCCGGTTATACAGTGGATAGTCAGGTGTACCTGAATGGTGAGTTCTTGCCCTTGAGTGAGGCGAAGATTTCAGTTCTAGATCGCGGTTTTATTTTTGGTGATGGTATCTATGAAGTGGTGCCTGCCTATAATCGCAAGCCATTTCGGCTGACAGAGCATGTGGCGCGCCTATTACGTAGCCTAGATAAAATCCAATTAATCACGCATAAGGATGGCCAATATTGGGAAAACTTGATGCGTGAGATGGTGGCTCGTGCCCCTTGGGATAATAGCTTTATTTATTTACAAATTACCCGTGGTGTCGTTAAGCGTGATCATGCTTTCCCGAATCCTCCTGTAGAGCCAACAGTGTTCTTAATGAGTTCGCCATTTGTACGGCCTTCAGAGACCGACCGTAATGTGGGTTATTCAACTGTGCGTATGGAAGATAGCCGCTGGTTGCATTGTGACATTAAGTCGGTGTCCCTATTAGGTAATGTCTTGGCCAAGCAGTATGCGGTCGAGCATAAGGTACATGACGTGATTCAGTTTCGCGATGGCTTTTTAACGGAAGGGTCTTCGGCCAATATCTGGGTGGTTAAGGATGGTGTCTTACACGCACCTCTTAAGAACAATCTGATTCTCGAAGGCGTTCGTTACGGCCTAATGGAAGAACTCGCGCAAGCTTGTGGAATTCGCTTCGAGGCGGGTAACATCACGGAAGAGGCGGTCAATCAAGCGGATGAGCTCTTATTGACTTCGGCTACCAAGGAAGTCCTACCGATTACGCAACACAATGGGCAGGCCGTGGGTACAGGTAAACCAGGTCCAGTATATTTGAAATTGCGTCAAGCATATGATGAGGTAATTGCAGCATTATGAGTCAAGACAAAGATAATTTATTAGGGCTGAAAGAAATCCCACCTGAAGAATCATTAATTGAGTATCCATCGCGCTTTCCGATTAAGGTGATGGCGGTGACTCAAGATGACTTAGTGCCAACACTCGTGGAGATTGTGCGCTTGCATGATCCTGATTTTGACCATGAGACAGTGGAAATTCGCCCAAGCTCTAAGGGCAACTATATGGGGCTGACCTTCAATGTCTGGGTAACATCGCGCGAACAACTCGATAATGTTTACCGTGCTTTGCATGCACACGAGTGGGTCAAGGTCGTTCTATAAGTAGCTTGAAGTGAAGACTATGAAAATCGTTCGCTTACCTGGCTTGGCTGAGTATGAATTGACTTGGCAAGCCATGCGTGAGTTTACTGAAAGTCGTACCCCAGACACAGGCAATCAAATTTGGCAAGTTGAGCATGCGGCAGTGTATACCTTAGGGCAAGCAGGCAAACCAGAGCATATTCTGAATCCTGGCAATATCCCGATTGTGCATTGTAACCGTGGCGGCCAAGTGACCTATCATGGTCCTGGACAAGTGGTGCTCTATCCCTTGATTGATTTGCGTCGCGCCAAGATGTTCGTCAAAGAATACGTCCATACACTAGAGGAAGCGATTATTCAGACCTTGGGGCATTTTGGCTTAACACAGGCGACTCGCAAAGACGGTGCGCCCGGTGTCTATGTGCCGATGCCTGACGGCGAGCTTGCCAAAATCGCCGCTTTGGGTGTTAAAGTCACCAATGGCTGCACCTACCATGGCTTAGCGATTAATGTGGCGATGGACTTGGCGCCTTTTGACGGCATCAACCCTTGTGGCTATGAAGGTCTGCGTACGGTTGATATGCAAAGCATGGGCGTGCAGGCGGATTGGCAGGAGGTAGCCGACTATTGCACGCATTACCTACACAAGGCGTTTGCTTAAGTTATGTGCTTAAGTTATGACTCTTGTGTGGGTGATTATCACCTCTATACTTAACGCTCCGATTACTTAAGGAACTCTTCTTGTAAAAACTAGGGTTTTTCTAGGTTTTCCTTAAATCAGGAGTACAATGTTGAAGTTATTCTTCAATCATATTTATTATGCTTGCGCTTATGTTTAAGCTGCAAGGGAAGCACTGAAGCACTGAAGCACTATGACCGACAAAACTGTAATCCCAATTCATAAAGACGTTGCTTACGATGCGACGAAGAAACAAAAATCATACGAGAAAACTTCGCGTATTCCGATTAAAGTGGTGCAAACTGAGCGCTTAAAGAAACCCGAATGGATTCGTGTTAAAGCTGCGCCGCGTGACTCACGTTTCGATGAAATTAAGCAAATTCTACGTGATAATCAGATGTTTACCGTCTGTGAGGAAGCCTCTTGCCCGAACATTAGTGAATGTTTTGGTAAGGGAACCGCGACGTTTATGATTATGGGTGATAAGTGTACCCGTCGCTGCCCTTTCTGTGATGTGGGTCATGGCCGTCCAGACCCATTAGATCAGAATGAGCCGATTAACTTGGCGAAATCAATTGCTCAGATGCGCTTGAAGTATGTCGTGATTACCTCGGTTGACCGCGATGATTTACGCGATGGTGGAGCTGAGCATTTCGTCGCTTGTATTAATGAAATCCGTGAACGTGCACCCTTAACGCAAATTGAGGTGCTGGTACCTGACTTCCGTGGTCGCCTCGATAAGGCCTTAGATATCTTTGCTCAAGGTCTCCCTGACGTTATGAACCATAACCTAGAGACAGTACCACGTCTGTATAAGCAGTCACGTCCAGGTGCGGATTATATGCACTCTTTAAAACTCTTGAAAGACTTTAAAGCTCGCCATCCTGAAATTCCAACGAAATCAGGCTTAATGGTAGGCCTTGGTGAAACCGATGAGGAAATTCTTGAAGTGATGCGTGATATGCGCGCTCATGATATCGAGATGTTGACGATTGGGCAGTATTTGCAACCTTCAGAGCACCATCTGCCAGTGATGCGTTATGTACACCCTGATGTCTTTAAGATGTACGAAGATGAGGCCTATAAGATGGGCTTTACCCATGCCGCAGTAGGCGCCATGGTACGCTCTTCCTATCATGCTGACCAGCAAGCACATGCAGCGGGTGTTTGATTTTAAAGTGAGAAGTTCATATTTATGAATTTCTATCTTTAAAAAGGTGTAAAAATACACTTAATCATATATATGATTGTGTATGCGATTATTTACATCTAACATGAAATAAAGCAAGCTTATCTTTTCTATATTATAATAAGCAAGCCCTTACTTAATTAAGGCTTGCTTACTATAATTGTAGGATTGGTATATATGTCTGAGCCCAATAGCTCTCTAACACGCAATACAACAAATGATGAAATAGATCTTTTAGAT
>CAYFVY010000134.1:0-3898 GCA_964346715.1 uncultured Pelistega sp.
TTGCCCTTGTGCCATGGGACTTGCCACACCGACCTCAATTATGGTAGGCACAGGGCGTGGCGCTGAGATGGGTGTGTTATTTCGAAAAGGCGAAGCTTTGCAACTTTTACAAGAAGTGCACGTGGTTGCCGTTGATAAAACAGGAACCCTGACCGAGGGCAAACCTAGCCTGACTGACTTTCTCGTACAAGAAGGCTTTGAGCACGACCATGTATTAGGCTTAGTCGCTGCTGTCGAAAGCAAGTCCGAACACCCTATTGCGGTGGCTATTGTGCAAGCGAGCCAAGAACAAGGAATCAATCTTGCCACAGCTGAAGGCTTTGAAGCGCTGACAGGACTAGGTATTAAGGCATATGTGGAAGGACGCCGTATTGAGGTCGGCGCTGATCGCTATATGCAACAATTAGGTATTGATGTGACATCATTTGCGCAAGAAGCTCAGCGCTTAGGTGAGGAAGGCAAGACACCCATGTATGCGGCGGTCGATGGACGCTTAGCGGCAATTATTGCCGTTGCCGATCCGATTAAAGAATCCACCTATACCGCAATCGCTACCTTACATCAATTAGGTTTAAAAGTTGCGATGCTTACTGGTGATAATCGCCATACAGCACAAGCGATTGCCAAGCGTTTGGACATCGATCATGTAGAAGCCGAAGTCCTACCTGGCGGTAAAGTTGAGGCCTTAAAACAATTGCAGCAAGAACATGGACGTGTAGCTTTTGTCGGTGATGGCATTAACGATGCGCCCGCTCTGGCACAAGCCGATGTGGGCCTAGCCATTGGCACAGGTACCGATGTCGCCATTGAAGCAGCCGATGTAGTCTTGATGTCAGGCAATTTACAAGGTGTATCGAATGCGATTGCCTTAAGTAAAGCAACCATGCGCAATATTCGCCAGAACTTGTTCTGGGCCTTTATCTATAACATTGCGTTAATTCCGATAGCTGCTGGCGTGCTCTATCCCAAGTGGGGAATTTTACTCTCACCAATTTTTGCCGCTGGAGCCATGGCTCTGTCATCGGTGTTTGTTCTCGGCAACGCCTTGCGTTTAAAATACTTTAAAGGCACAGGAGGAGCACAACAGTGAATATCGGCCAAGTCGCAAAACAATCGGGCATATCAGCTAAGATGATTCGTTATTACGAAGAAATAGGCTTATTGAATAACGTACAGCGCACCGACGCAGGCTATCGCATATACTCGGAGCGTGAGCTTCGTACTTTAAGTTTTATTAAGCATGCACGTGATCTCGGTTTTTCATCGGAACAGATGAAAGAACTCCTCTCACTCTGGCAAGACACCGATCGCCACAGTGCTGAAGTTAAAAAACTTGCCCTAAAACATATTGATAAATTAAATAAGAAAATTACACAGCTACAAGATATGGTCGCACTTCTACAGCACTCTGCGGATAATTGTGCTGGGGATGAACAAGCAGATTGTGTGATTCTTGATGATATTGAGCGTGGGAGCATGGTTTAGTTGCATCAGGATTTTACGCCCGCTGTCCTATAGAATATAGACTGGTCTTTTTAGATATATTAAAAATATCCTGCTTATGGCACAACTCAAACTTCTAGCCGATTTAATCGCCTTAGCAAAAACGGGGAGCTTTATACGAGCAGCTGAACTAAGGCATGTGACCCATCCTGCATTTGGGCGGCGTATTCAATCTCTGGAAGCATGGGCTGGCGTCCCTCTTGTCGACCGCTCTCATTCACCCATTACTCTTACTCCACAAGGTGAGTTATTGGCTAAAACCGCTGCTCAAGTTATCGAGCAGCTTGAGCGCACCCGCCTCACGATGCAACAAGAAGTTCACGGTAACCAGCCCACAATCCGTATTGCAACTGGTCGTAGCTTAGCGCGTACGCTAGTCGCAGACTGGATAACTCGTCTAGGCAAAACTAAGCCTGTCATTTTTCATCAAGAAACACAAGTCGAAATAGTGACGGGAATGATGGCTGAGATGGCGTCCTTATTAGAGCAAGGTAAAACCGATTTCTTATGTTGCTATGAGCATCCAGCACTCTCTAGCGGCTTAAGACTTTCAGGGTATCAGCACATTACTCTAAGCACAGATAAATTAGTTCCAGTATGCAAAACTGATAATCAAGGACAGGCTTTATTCCCATTAACAGAAGCAAATAGCTCACTACCTCTAATTTCCTACTCCAGTGGTCTTTCTATGGCTAATATCGTAAAAGATCGTATACAAACCTTAGCCTATCCGCTCACACCATTTATTCAATGTGATTCCCTCGATACTGCGCTTGGCGCGGTGCGCAATGGTATGGGTATTGCTTGGCTACCTTGGTCCATGGTCGTCGGTGATTGTCGTCAAAAGTCGTTAATTGTCTTAGGTAGTCGTCATGAGCAGATTGCATTTGAAGTGCGCCTGTATCGAGCCAAAGGAACGCTTTCGGCCTTAGCTGAAGCCGTCTGGAACAAGACCCTAAGCATCTAATAAGCACAAACTCAAACACAAGCTCGCATCTTACAAAAATAGCACATCAATGTGCTAAAAAAGCACATGCAGCATAGCGTTCAGTGCCACAATTAATGACTAGTCCTTGCAATAAGCGTGAGTTATGGAGACAGATTGACTCACACAAGATAAACATTTTAAGGAAGTCAAATCATGAAATTCTCAACCTTATTTCGCCATACATTACGCCCTTTGGCGCTGAGCTGTGCCTTTTTCACCCCATTCGCTGCGCAAGCCCAGGAATACCCCGAGCGGGCTATTTCAATTGTTGTAGGCTACCCTGCTGGTGGTAGTGTTGACCTGACCGCTCGCCTAATCGGTGAAGAATTAGGCAAGCATCTTAATCAGAGTATTGTTGTCGAAAACCTTGGTGGTGCTGGCGGTACCATTGGAGCACAGCGTGTAGCTTCATCTCGCGCCGATGGATACACCTTACTTGTTGGTTCGACTAATGAGATGGTCATTGCCAAAATGATTAATAAGGCTGTCACGTACGATGGGGAAAAAGACTTCACCCCGATTGGAATGATTGCCTCTCAACCCATGTTATTAGCCGCCTCTAAATCTATGGGCGTCAATAATGCTCAAGAATATATGGACAAAGTAAAAGCTGCCGCTCCTGGACATTATAATTTTGGTTCTTCGGGTGTCGGCACGACCTTACACTTAGCCGGTGAAATGATTAATGACTCAACCAAAATGAACGTTGAGCACGTACCTTATCGTGGTGTTGCACCACTGGTCACCGATTTAATCAGCGGTCAGCTTAACTACGGTGTCTTAGTTTTATCATCTGGCCTACCTCAAGTAAAAGCCGATAAAATAGTGGCACTTGGTGTAACCGAGAAAAAGCGCTCTCCAGTTGCTCCCGATATCCCAGCCCTAGCCGAAACCCCAGGATTTGAAGGTGTAGATATTAATGTGTGGTTCGGTCTCTATGCACCCGCCAACTTACCAGAATCAATCGTAACGAAATTACGTGCTGCTTTAGAAAGCAGCTTAGCATCAGAGACATTCCGCGCGAAAATGGCAGAAAGTGGTGCTACTGTATATGAAGCGGGTATCGATCCCGTACAATTTCAAAAAGATGAAACTCAAAAATACGGCCGCCTCGTGGACTTGGTTGGTTTAAGAGCTAACTAATTTAACAGCAGCTGACTGCATTACAGGAATAATTATGTTTTTATTACCGACTCCCGATATTTCTCAAGAGCGTCTTGGCAATACAGATACCCCTGGTGTCTGGCACTTTGACTCTGGCTTACCAGGTAAGACACTGATGATATCTGCCTTAATTCATGGGAATGAATTATGTGGCGCATGGGCCTTAAAGAAAATACTGGAGTCGGGCTTACGTCCACGACGTGGAGCGTTGACATTAGCTTTTTGTAATTTGGCAGCTTTTGA
>CAYFVY010000134.1:3974-5251 GCA_964346715.1 uncultured Pelistega sp.
CATTCAATCCAGAAGCACATGATAAATCACGTTTTGTCGATGAGGATATGAACCGCGTCTGGTCCGAGTCTCGTCTACAAGCACAGACTCAAGAAAGTCAGCGCGCTACACAAATACTACCTTGGCTTGAGCGTAGTGACTGGCTATTAGATATACACTCGATGCATGAGCCTAGTGCACCACTTTTAATGACAGGCATGCTCCCGAGAAACATAGAGTTAGCCAAGCGCTTAGGCTCACCCGCACATGTTATCGCTGATGCTGGTCATAAAGATGGCGTACGTATGCGTGATTATGGCCGCTATGGCGACCCTACAGACTCAGACGCCTGTGCCTTATTAATTGAGTGTGGATTCCATGGCGATCCAAGCTCTTTAGATGTCGCTCTAGATCAAGTTGCACGTATCTTAGTCACGGCCGATATTATCGATAAAGATGATATACCTGCACAATGGTTTTTACCCGATCCTGAGCAACAACGCATTCTCGAAGTAACTCATGCGATTGTCGCCCCGTCAATGGATGTAAAATTTTCCCAGGACTGGCAAGGCTTAGAGCGCTTAGAAAAATCAGGAGAAGTCATTGCTTGGGCTGATGGACAAGCAGTAGTGACACCTTACGATAATTGCACCTTGATTATGCCATCGCTAAGACAATTATTGCCAGGGGTAACTGTAGTGAGATTAGCCAAGGATTATGAGTTGTAATTTATTGCCAATTGCTAGCAGTATTAACTCACTCATTAATGAGGTAGTAAATACTTCTCTAGGGAATACCCCCAGAAGACCACCGACTTAACACTTAAAAAAGCATTTTCAAGATATTCTATCCTAGTAAACACACCTCTTTATAGGAGACTATCTTGAAATTGCTGACTAAATTATCCTTAATCTCTGTCGTTGCCCTGAGCCCCTTCATTAGTGCACAAGTTGCGACAGCACAAAATAACGATTTCCCTAACAAGTCCATCAACTATATTATTCCTTTCCCACCAGGTGGTCCAACTGATGTGGCAGGCCGCGTAATGGCTGATGCGATGGGTAAGGTTCTAAAGCAAAATATTGTGGTAGAAAACAAATCAGGGGCATCTGGCTCGATCGGCATAAACCAGTTAATTCGTAGCAAACCCGACGGTTATACCATTGCTAGTCTTGCTGCACCAAGTCTGACTGCGCCTTTTATTCTACCTAAATCACCTTATGACCTAAAACACGATATTAAGCCTATTGGTGTCGCTTATATCACTCCTCTCGTCATCGTTGTGAATCCTAAAGTAA
>CAYFVY010000135.1:0-3652 GCA_964346715.1 uncultured Pelistega sp.
GCTTTTGATAAAACGGGGACCATCACTTCAGGGCAAGCAAAATTAGTAGACTTTATTACCCTCAAGAACGATGAACGCATCCGTGAGTTATGCGCTATATTTGCCAGCAGTTCGGATCACCCAGTTTCTAAAGCAATTGCTATTGGACTAGGCTTGGATGTACAGCCACTGGCTAAGGTAGAACAGCTAAGTGGGCGTGGTATCCAAGGGGTGTTTGAGGGTCAGACATATGCCTTAATTAATCATCGTGCTTTAGTTGAAAGAGGGCTAAACAGCCATGCCTTGGACACACAAATCAATGCTTTAGAGCAAGCAGGTAAGACAGTAAGTGCCTTTGTGCGTGAGCAGGAGGTATTAGCGCTATGTGTTGTAGCGGATACGATTAAGCCGAATGCCGCAGCAGCGATTCAACAATTACACGCACGCGGCATCCGAACTATTATGCTAAGTGGAGATAATCCTCAAACAGCTCAAGTGGTTGCACAACAAGCAGGTATTCAAGAGGCGCAAGGGCATTTATTGCCACAAGATAAATTACGCTTTATCCAAAAATGGCGTGAACACTATGGTACGGTTGCTATGGTTGGTGACGGTATGAATGATGCGCCTGCCTTAGCTCAAGCGGATATCGCTTATGCCATGGGTAACGTGGGTACGGATATTGCTATGGAAACAGCAGATATTGTCGTCATGAACGATGATTTGCAATCCATCGTGACGAGTTTAGATCTATCGAAGAAAACACATTCTCTCTTATGGCAGAACATTAGTCTTGCCTTGGGAATTAAATTTGTGTTCTTGGTCTTAACGCTATTTTCCTTAACGAGTATGTGGATGGCAGTGTTTGCTGATGTAGGAACAAGCCTTATCGTGGTGCTGAATGGTATGCGAATGTTGAGATATAAATCATGAAATGTAACAAAAATTTGTTTGCCTTGCCATAATATGGCTCGCGATAGATATTTTGATACAAATGAATTATTTCTACTCTAGGTTTGACTGCAAAGTTCTGTTAATCTTTGAGTAAGTTTAAATTTCGTTGATGAACAAGGAGCTTATATTATGAAAATGAAATCATTAACAAAAGTTGTTTTACTTGGTACCTTAAGTCTTAGTTTGACTGCTTGCGGTCATCTTTCTACACGCGATAAGAGTACGATTGGTGGTGCGGCGATTGGTGGTGCGGCGGGTGCTGTTATAACAGGTGGTAGCGCATTAGGTACTGTTGGTGGCGCTGCAGTTGGTGGCATCATTGGTAACCAAGTAGGTAAGTAAGAGCTCAATTCGTCGATTTGAATCAGGCGTTTCTAATTGGCTTGCCGGTATGGCTTAGTGAGTTAGGAAAGATGCAATAGTCGTGAATCAGCAAATTTAAAACCGTTGGTAATTTTACCAACGGTTTTTTGTGTTTGCTATATGTAAGTAGAGTCTACTTTAAGCGAGCAGCAGCCATTTCTTCTGGTGACATTTCAATTTTAACTTCAAGAACTTCGAGTGAGTCTTGCTTGTCAAGATTGACTTTAATGTCGTCAGGATTGACGTTAATGTATTTGGAGATGACTTCAATTAATTCTTTTTGCAACTGAGGCAAAAAGTCCGGAGCAGCATCATCACCACGATCACGTACTAAAATTAACTTTAAACGGTCTTTGGCGACTTCATTGCTCTTTTTCTTTTCACCTAAAAAAAATTTTAAAAAAGACATCTTACTTACCTCCGAATAGTTTCTTCAGGAAGCCAGGCTTGACGTATTCTGTGAAACGGATAGGGATTTCAGAACCAAGGTAACGGTCTACAATATCAGCGTAGGCTTGAGCAACTTCGGTTTCTGTCATATGAATGGCAGGAATACCAGTATTGGATGCTTGTAAAACATCTGTAGATTCTGGTGTTACACCAATGAGTGGGATGCGTAGGATATCGCTGATATCCTCAATCGATAACATCTCACCATCGGCAACACGCTTCGGATTGTAGCGAGTGACAACCAAGAATTCCTTAACGGGTTCTTTGCCATCTTCGGCACGACGTGTCTTGGCTTGAAGGATGCCCAAGATGCGGTCAGAGTCACGTACTGATGAAACTTCAGGGTTGGTGACGACAAGCGCATCGTCGGCAAAGTAGGCTGCCATGAGGGCGCCAACTTCGATACCAGCAGGGGAGTCACACACAATATACTCAAAACCCATTGCGCTTAAATCATTAATTACACGCTCTACACCTTCACGTGTTAGGGCTTCTTTGTCACGAGTTTGTGAGGCAGGAAGAATAAAGAGGTTTTCAAGCTGCTTATCTTTAATTAAGGCTTGATTCAGTGTCGCTTCTTCTTGTAAGACGTTAACAAAGTCATAAACTACGCGACGCTCACAACCCATAATAAGGTCAAGATTACGTAAGCCGACGTCAAAGTCGATAACGACTGTCTTGTGGCCACGCATGGCCAAACCAGATGCGAAACTTGCACTTGTGGTGGTTTTACCAACACCACCTTTACCGGAGGTAACTACAACGACACGAGCCATGAAACATTCTTCCTATGATTCAATTAATTCTATTATCTTAACGCATAAAGTGATTTTTGTGCGTTGTGTATTCAGCTTTTTACGATATCTTACGATTGGGTTTTTCCCTCTCACAAGCAATGTAAGAGGGGATGTCTTAAGCACTGATTTCATTGAAGCTCAGTGTTTCATTTTCCAATTCAACAATCACTGCTTTACGTAGGCTTTCTGGCTTAAAGTCAGCATCAAATAAACGATAGATGCCTGCGATAGCAACTAACTCTGGATCTAAATACGTCGTAAAAATACGTGCGGATTGATCGCCTTTGGCGCCTGCAATAGCACGGCCTAATAAGCTTCCATAAACATGGATATTGCCGTCCGCAACGATTTCCGCACCGTGGCCAACGCTACCAATGACGATAAGGTCACTGTCGTTGGCATAAACGCGCTGGCCCGAGCGCAATTGGCGTTTAATAACCATGGTGGCTTGAGTAGCGCCTGCAGATTTGGCTTGGCTTGTGCTTGTTGTTGTGCTTGGCGCTGGTGCCGGAGCAGCCTGTACTTGCACTGGACTTGCCGTGCTTGAGCTAGTCGCTGTAGTTGTTGTTGGGCTTACCGTTTTGTTATTGGCCGTACTCAAGCTGATCGGCGTTAAGCCAGCTTCAATGGCACCTGGCAGTAGGCGTTCATTGGTGTAAATGCCTAAGATGATTAGGCCATAGCCTTTTAATAAAGGGATCAACTTATCCCAAGGCAGGGGTTGTATGATGCCATACGCATCAATAATGATGCTTTCTCCCTTGAAAAAATCACCTGCCTGTGCCATTTTGCGCTCAATGGCTTCGGCCACGGCACTATAGTCCGTAGTCTTAAGCACTAAGCGCATAGCCATGACACTAGTATTTTTGATTTCTAAAATATGTGAATCTGAACGATTACTCACTGCTTTTCCTTTAGATCCATGAGTCGCGTAGCGTTACGCTACGGTTAATAATCGGCTTCTCTGGGCTAGAGTCAGGGTCAACGATAAAGTAACCAAGGCGCTCGAACTGCCATTGATTGCCAATGCTTAGGTCTAAACCTGGTTCTAACCAAGCTTGCACTTCATCTGCTGAATGTGGGTTGATATAGTCTAAGAAATTCTTATC
>CAYFVY010000135.1:3752-5142 GCA_964346715.1 uncultured Pelistega sp.
CCAGGGAATAAACGGAAGTATTTTTTCGGTGGTTCTTCACGGAAGTCATCACGTTCAATCCACATTTCACGTGTGAATGGAAATTCGCGTTTACCTGCCTCTGGGTCGTGCGGGTTCTTCGGAGCATAGCAAAGTTCTTCGGCATCTTCAGGGTAGTTGGTAACCACTAACTTAATGGGGTCGAGTACCGCTACAGCTCGGTCAGCGATAGGATCTAAGGAATCACGTAATGCCTGTTCTAAGATACTGTAATCAATCCATGAGTCTGCTTTGGAAACGCCCAGACGTTCAATGAATAAACGAATCGATTCAGGAGTATAGCCACGACGACGCAAGCCGGCAATGGTGGGCAGGCGTGGATCATCCCAACCATTCACGTGACCTTCGTTAACCAATGACAGGAGCTTACGCTTACTGGTCACAATATGTTTAACCTTAAGGCGGGCAAATTCAGTTTGGCGCGGTAGTGGCTCGTTTAATAGACCGAGGCCAGCGAGTTTTTCGAGAGTCCAGTCGTAGAACGGACGCTGATCTTCAAACTCTAAGGTACAGAAACTATGCGTGATGCCTTCAAGCGCATCTTCAATCGGGTGGGCATACGTGTACATTGGGTAAATTGGCCATGTATTGCCTGTACGATGATGCTCAGCATGACGGATACGATAAATCACTGGGTCGCGCAGGTTAATGTTTGGCGAAGCCATATTGACTTTAGCGCGTAGGCACATAGCACCATTAGGGTGTTTCCCTTCGCGCATTTCGATAAATAAGCGACGTGACTCTTCTGCAGGGCGATCACGCCAAGGTGAGTTGACGCCAGGCTCTGTTAAGGTGCCACGGTTTTGACGAATTTCATCTGCGGTTTGCTCATCAATATAGGCATCACCGCTATCGATGAGGGCCAAGGCAAATTCGTACATATAGTCGAAATAATCACTTGCAAAATAGAGATTATTGTAATTTTTCTTTTTGCTTTTCCACTTAAATCCCAACCACTTGACGGTATCCATAATAGAGTCAACATATTCTTGCTCTTCTTTTTCGGGGTTGGTGTCATCAAAGCGTAAGTGGCACTGGCCACCGTAGTCTTTGGCAAGGCCGAAATTTAATACAATACTTTTGGCGTGACCAATATGTAGGTAACCATTCGGCTCGGGCGGAAAGCGCGTACGAATACGGGCAGGGTCTTTCGAGCCTTTGTCTTGCACTGCTGCTGGGCCAGGAACACCCGCCCAGCGTTTATTTTGAAAACGATCTGCTGACAGATCATTCTCAATAATAGTGCGTAAAAAATTAGAAACAGGGATATCAGGATTATGGGTGCTCATACTATGAAAAATCTAGAATTCACAAAACAATTGACATTTTGCCACGTTCGGTCGTAAGACTC
>CAYFVY010000136.1:0-5067 GCA_964346715.1 uncultured Pelistega sp.
TTAGTCACTTTCGCCATATCGGGTATAAATTACATCGTAGTTTTACGCTGTTTGGCCTTTTTGCTTGAACCGCTATTGCTTGAAATCAATTCAATTTTGACCTTGTCAGAACCTTTTTGGACGATGCCTAATTGCTTGGCAGCGCCATAAGATAGATCAAGTACGCGATTACCATGGAATGGGCCGCGGTCATTGACGCGCACAACAATGCTTTTGCCAGTAGATACGCGAGTGACGCGAATCACACTGTTAAGCGGTAATTCTTTGTGTGCAGCAGTTAATTCGTGCTGGTCGTAGCGCTCACCATTAGCGGTCAGGCGACCATGAAAACCAGGGCCATACCATGAGGCTTGACCAGTTTCAGAGAATTCGCTGATGCTTGCAAAAGGCACATAACGCTTGCCACGTACGGTGTATGCTTTGCCACGACGACCGTGTGTGCTATCGGCTTTAAGGCCGGGTGCGTTATTTGCTTTTAGTTCAGAACTGCTGAGAGTCGTTACCTCAGGAGTTTTTTCTTCTTCGGGCTCTAAGTTATAGAGCTCGCTACGGAAGGCATCTCCCACGCTTGATTCGGGGAAAATACCATTCATTGTAATACGGAAGTTGTTGTCTTCCTGTTTGACTGTAGATTGTGTAAGCGTATTACTAGAGTCAAGTTCGGTACCATTATTTTGCGCTAGAGCGATAGAGCTCAAACTACTGGCAAGAATAAAGGCACTTAAGCTTAATTTTTTCATAAGGGCCTGCTATAAATGTGCTTGGGCACGGTGTCTTACACGTAGAGGACGGTGTGAGTTAAAGCGCTTCGCCAACTCTTCAACAACATAGACAGATCTATGTTGCCCGCCGGTACAGCCTATTGCGACTGTGAGATAACTACGCGTGTCCTGCATATAACGTGGTAACCACTTACTAATATATGCAGAGATATCGTTAATTAATTCGTGAACACTGTCAAATTCAGACAGCCATTT
The DNA here is from genome assembly GCA_964346715.1 of uncultured Pelistega sp. Classification (GTDB taxonomy): domain Bacteria; phylum Pseudomonadota; class Gammaproteobacteria; order Burkholderiales; family Burkholderiaceae_B; genus Taylorella. Next base: position 978 of record CAYFVY010000136.1, read on the forward strand.
TGCTACTGCTTCGTCTCGTCCAGTTAAGGGACGTAAGTTAGCATCGTAATGAGGATTAGGAAGACATCTTACATCAAAAACTAGGTCAGCGCTACTTGGCACCCCTTTTTTAAATGCAAAGGACTCAAAAGTCAAGAGCGTTTCGCCCGGCTCAACAGCGCTCAAATCGTTGACCCATGCACGTAACTGGCTAGGTGCAAGATTAGATGTATCAATCGCATGTTCAGTGTCGCGTATTGGCGACAAAATCTCTCTTTCGGCCTGAATGCACTCTTCTAAAGAGGGGTAATAGCCCTTTTCTTGTTGGATTCTTTGGGCCAGTGGGTGGCCTCGGCGAGATTCTGAGTAACGATGTAACAGAACCTCATCATTCGCCTCTAAGAAAATCACCTGAATCTTAATGCCCATAGAGCGTAAGTGGTTGATAATATTTGGTAAATCTTCTAGCCCGCCAGGTGCGCGAGCATCGATTGCTACGGCGATGCGGCTCAGGCCTTCTTCGCGTGCTTGGGCGACGTACTCATGTAGTAGGGCAACGGGTAAATTATCAACACAATTGTAATTTAAGTCCTCCAGCTGACGTAGGGCGACTGATTTGCCGGAGCCGGAGATGCCAGTGATTAAAATTAGGGATAAATCACTCAGGGCTTGTAGGCTTGTATCTGCCTCGTCAAGCAGCTCTTGTAGGACGGCAGAAGCCGCCTGGTGGGCTTTATCTTGACTTGGGTAGCCTGTGCTTGTGTCAGATTTACACAGATCATCATCAGAATAGATCGACCAATGCCATAGGCCGGTGCTGTTTTGATGGGTGCTGATATGGTAAGTCATGACGAGATCCTATAATTGGGGCTGGCGTTGACTAAATACCCAGATCTTCAGATGATAAGCACGATATGGGTATTTAGAGGCTACTATTCTCTAGTATAGCTTGTGCTTGACGCTCCATAAACTCACCAAGCGTATCAATACCACGTAATTTAAGGATGGTATTGCGCACAGCGGCTTCAACTAAAACAGCTAAGTTGCGTCCTGCAGCGACTTGTAACATGACACGACGAATTGGCAAACCAAGTAAGTCTTGGGTCTGATCTTGAATCGGTAGGCGCTCGAATTTATCGTTATTGGCACGAACAAGGTGCACAATTAATTTTAAACTCATTTTACGACGAACAGATGTCTCACCAAATATTGTGCGAATATCTAACAAACCTAGGCCACGAACTTCAAGCAGGTTGCGTAGTAAGTCAGGACATTGACCTTCGATAAAGTTTGGAGCTGTACGCGAAAATTCCACAGCATCGTCAGCAACGAGACCATGGCCACGAGAAATAAGTTCGAGTGCGAGCTCACTTTTACCAAGGCCAGACTCGCCTGTGATCAGAACCCCTAGGCCAAGCACATCGAGAAATACGCCATGGACAATCGTAGTTGGGGCAAAGCGGCGAGCCAGGTAGACACGCAAGATATCAATCAGTTGTGCCGCATCCTCATTACAGGAGAGAAGAGGGATTTTGCTGCGTTGGCAGAAACTGATGAGCTCAGGGGGGATTTCTAGGTTTTCGGCCACAATCATGGCCGGTACACGACCTTCAGCAAGCTCTGTTAAGGAGCGAGCGCGATTAGCACCACTTTGCCGTGTAAAGAAAATGATTTCTTCTTTGCCGAAGACTTGGATACGTGCTGGATGAATAAGGTTTAAGTGACCAATAAGATCAGCCGCGGCTGTATTCGACTCAGGCAGTAGGCGTTCAGACGCTGCTTGACCCGCCACCCAAGTAAAATTTAACGATTCGGTATTATCATCAATGAGTTCTTGGATAGACAGCATAACCATGTAATTTAAGAGCTCAACAAGTTATAAATGTGTTGAGGGTCATCGGAGCTCAGAAGTTGTTGGCGCACCGATTCGTCAGACAATTTCTGCGCAATCTGCGCTAATAAGTCTAAGTGTTGCTGCGTTGCACTCTCTGGCACTAGTAAAATGACGAGGAGTTGGACGTTCTGTCCATCGGGAGCGTCAAAAGGGATCGCATTGCTCAGACGGATAAATGCTGCATATGCTTTATCCAATTTAGGAATGCGGCCATGTGGGATGGCTACGCCATGCCCTAAGGCTGTTGAGCCTAAGCGCTCACGAGAAAACAAACCGTCGAAAACAGTTGAGCGAGCAATACCCTTATTGTTTTCAAACAATAATGCTGCCTGCTCAAACGCACGTTTCTTACTCGTCGCGTTAATGTCCAGAAGAATATTCTCTGGAGATAAAATAGAGGATAGTTGGTTCATGGTGTAATTATATGATTATTTTTAGAAATTGTTATCTTTTTTACACAAATTGATGGAATAGCTTGCTTGGTGTGTGGTAAAAATATGGCACTGCAACATATAAAAACCCGACAACATAGTCGGGTTTTTCAAGCACTGGCTAATTTAGCCTGCTTATTCACTCATATTAAGCTCTCTCGCTGATGTATTCTTGGTAAATCCTTGTTGTTTTTCTTTGTGCTTAAGAACCAAGCGGTCAGCTTTGTCTGTTAACAGGTCAATCGCTGCATAAAGATTCTCTTCTTGAGCTTCGCAGTGGATGTCTTTCCCTGGAACACGCAGGGTAACCTCTGCTTTATGCTTGAGTGGTTCTAGCGATAAGATCACACTTGCATCAATAACGTTATCAATATGGCGTAGTACACGAGCAAATTTGCTGATGACATATTCACGGATAGCAGGTGTAATTTCTAAATGGTGACCTGAGATGTTTAAATTCATATTGTGCTCCTAAAGATGTGAACTGCTTAAAACGCATATACCTGTAAAGCTGAGTTATTGTGTGTCGGTGACCTCCTGATAAAAATAGCTAAGCTGTTTATTCAGTGTATACCGATTATTTTTTTTAGCAAGTGGTATTTGCCATCAAACTGTCACAAATTTACGCTAGCAGAAATAGGTTTTTTTAAAAGTTTTTAAAAAGCTTTAAAAAACGCTATTACATCTTGAAATGCTCGCCTAAGTAGACTTTACGTACATCGGGATTTTGTACGATCTCAGCAGGAGCGCCATTGGTTAGGACCTTGCCTTCGCTAATAATATAGGCGCGATCACAAATTCCTAATGTCTCACGTACATTATGGTCAGTGATGAGGACGCCAATATTGCGGTTCTTCAAAAAACGAATAATTCGTTGAATTTCAATCACTGCAATTGGGTCAACACCAGCAAATGGTTCATCCAGCAAGATAAAGCGCGGGTGAGTCGCCAGAGCACGAGCGATCTCTACACGACGACGCTCGCCACCAGAGAGAGAAAGCGCTTGGTTGGTGCGAATATGTGTGATTTGTAGCTCGTTTAATAGGTTTTCTAGGTTTTCTTGAACTTGCTCTTTGCTCAAGCGCTTACCGCTTTCAGGGTCTTCTTGTAACTCCAACACAGCGCGAATCTTTTGTTCTACGGATAAACGGCGGAATACTGAAGCATCTTGTGGCAAGTAAGACAAGCCAATACGTGCGCGACGATGAATCGGTAAGGCGGTAATGTTGGTATTGTCAATCTCAATTCGCCCTGAATCGGCTGGAATTAAGCCAACAATCATATAGAAACTGGTGGTCTTACCGGCACCGTTAGGGCCAAGTAAACCGACGACCTCTCCACTGCTAACCTCAAGGCTAACGTCGTGAACAACCGTACGGTTGCCGTATGTTTTGCGTAAGCCGATAGCACTTAAGCGACCTTTGGGTGTGCCAAGTTGGCTAGTGTGAAGAGAGCTTGAAGAATCTGGCATAGTGCTTTTAGTTTGGTTTAATCTGACTTGGCATAGGTTTGCCACCGTATTGTTTGCGGCACGCTTCAACAGCAGCATCAGCCTTGCTACGTGGTTGCACGACGGAACGTACTCGACCGTTATCGGGTGCAGTCGGTCCTCCGACAGCATGATAGGTATTGGCTTTGCTATTGTAAATTACGGTTTCGCCACGTACGGTATCTACGGCTTTACCACACACCATGCGTGTAACAATAGCGTGGCCAATTAAGTGCATCACCTCATCCTTGCCATTATAGGTAGCATGGTCACCTTCGGCATGCATAAGCTCGTAAG
>CAYFVY010000137.1:0-4932 GCA_964346715.1 uncultured Pelistega sp.
CTGTACCAGTGGCATGGTTTAGCTTTACTGGTTCGCGCGCCTCAAAACTAGGTGACTTAGGTCCTAACGGTAAACAAGCGGTATCTTTCTGGACACAAACCAAATCCATCACTGCTCGTTGGTCACATCATGAACGCGGTGTTAACACCACGATCTCTATGAAATAAACCCACAAACTATATGATATAAATAATAAGGCCTCCCTTAAAAAGGAGGCCTTATGCTTAACTAAATAAATCTTAAGTAAGACTTAGTTTGCTGCTGTTTCTGCCCATGGGTTAGCACGAGGTGTGCTGTCATGCGAAGGTGGCAAGATTGGCATTTTGAACTCTGGCTGATCACCCGTTAAGGTTTTCAAGAAAGCCACAATATCAGCAATTTCTTGTTCAGAATATTTCTTACCTAACTGTAGACGACCCATGATATCAACTGCTTCACCTAAGGTCTGTGCTGCGCCATCGTGGAAGTACGGGTAGGTTAACTCAACGTTACGTAGGGTTGGAACTTTAAAGCGCATACGGTCAACGTCATTGCCGCTTACACCTGCCACACCAGCTGATTCATTATCAGTTACGTACGGCTCAACCACACCCATCTTCTGGAACGAGTTACCACCAACCGCTACACCGTTATGGCAAGCTACACAACCACTGTTCTTAAATAATAAGTAACCATTCAACTCTTGGTCAGTAATGGCATCATCTTTACCCGCTAACCATTGGTCAAAGCGAGAGTTCGGTGTTACTAAGGTTTCTTCAAACGTTGCTAAAGCACTGGTGATTTGCTCAATCGTAATCTTGTCTTCATTAAAGACTGTCTTAAACTCTTCACGATACTCTGGGATTGACGATAGGATATCTACCGCTAATTCGTGAGTAAATGCCATCTCCATTGGGTTAGCAATAGGACCACCAGCTTGCTCACGTAAGTCTTTTGCACGACCGTCCCAGAACTGAACAAAGTTCAAGCTAGAGTTCAATACGGTTGGAGAGTTAATTGGGCCTTGTTGCCACTTATCACCAATTGATGTGCGTAGGTTATCGCTACCGCCCATCGATAAGTTATGGCAAGAGTTACAGGAAATAAAGCCTGAGCGAGAAAGACGTGGATCAAAGAATAGTTTTTTACCTAATTCTACTTCTGCTGGGTTCTGACCCTTGGCAGCTTCAATCGGTTGGATTAATTCATTATTTGGTTTGTAGCGTTCGGCTGCTTTATCTTGTGCTTGAACCGCACCAAATGCCATTGTCATAGCAAGAGCAGCGCTTGATAAGAACATTGTCGACTTCAACTTCATAACCTTAACTCCTTTTTTTCAAGGTTCAAATTATGGTGCAAGCTCCTACGGAACCGCACTTCAATAAACAGATGTTACAGTGAATTTCACAATAAAGTTTGAGCCATATCAAACTTAATAGCTTTTTCTTATCTCCGCATAGAAATAATAGTCTTTAAATATTAAAAAGACCCTATAAAAAATAAGTTTCTTACAAAAAACTGTATTTTGACGCTAATAAACCACAACAACACTAGGCCTTTTATTGACCCGCATGTAGCATCTCACTAGAATAACCAACATCATTGGGGAGTAGCCGCTCATCTAGAGGTTTACGTCAACATACTTGGCCCTTCTTGGCTATGGCGTAAACGATTGTAATAACACAATTTGGCAAGACCTTTGGTCATAACGTTAGCTCTGAAGCCGGAAGCTACGTGATGATCAATTGCGTCTTAATCTTTCCGGCTATGGTATTTTCAATGAACGCATTATTAGTTTCTACTGGCGTTGTCGCCCTCGCCGAGATGGGTGATAAGACCCAACTGCTCGCTTTCCTATTAGCTGCTCGCTTTAAAAAACCTGTCCCTATTATCCTCGGTATCTTAATTGCCACCCTGCTTAATCACGGTTTAGCTGGTGCGTTAGGTTCATGGATCACTCAGAATGTGAATGCTGAGACTCTACGCTGGATTCTCGGTCTGTCCTTTATTGCGATGGCGATTTGGACCTTAATTCCCGATAAAATCGAAGAAGATGATGCCAAGCTTATCCAGAAATTTGGCGTTTTTGGCGCTACTTTAGTGACCTTTTTTATTGCCGAAATGGGTGATAAAACTCAGATTGCCACAATTGCCATGGCCGCTCGCTTTGACAATATGCTGTTAGTCGTTATCGGCACGACCCTAGGTATGATGATTGCTAATGTCCCTGCCGTCTATCTTGGTGAGAAATTTGCCAATCGTATTCCTATGCGTTTAGTGCATAGTATTGCCGCCTTAATTTTCTTTATTTTAGGGCTGTTCACACTTTTAAAAGCCGACCAGTGGTTTTAGACGCAGTTAAAGCTAAGCCTAAAGGGGAGAATTAAAGCTTAAGCCTTAGGTTTTTTAACTTTCAGAGCTAAACTCAACGAATCTAAGGGCGGACTAATTGTTCGCCCTTAACGCATAAGTCAATTTTTATCAATTTCTCGGTTTTATTGATATTTCATCATATCCTTGTAAAGTAAGCCATGTAGAATACTCATGTTAGAGTATGCTAGGGCATCTATATGCACAAGCACGACGTGTCGTAGCAACATATATCAATTTACCCTCAAGGGTAATTCAGTTCACAAGGAGAACTAAATTATGGCAATGATGAAAGCAGCAGTTTTTATTGAACCAGGTCGTATTGAACTTGTTGATAAGAAAATCCCTGATGTGGGTCCTGATGATGTTCTAATGCGCATTACTACCACAACAATTTGTGGCACTGACGTGCATATTCTAAAAGGCGAATACCCAGTTGCTAAAAACCTAACCGTTGGTCACGAGCCAGTTGGTGTTATCGAAAAAATCGGTAGCAACGTTAAGGGCTATAAAGAAGGTCAACGTGTTATTGCTGGCGCCATCTGCCCAAGCTTTAAATCTTATCCTTGCCAAGACGGCGTACCTTCTCAAGACGGTTCATATCTACGCATGGATGGCACTTGCTCTTGCCACGGCTATAAGGCCACAGCTGGCTGGCGCTTTGGTAACGTAATTGACGGTACACAAGCTGAGTACGTGCTTGTTCCTGATGCAGAAGCCAACTTACAACCTATTCCTGACGGCTTAACTGACGAACAAGTTCTAATGTGCCCAGACATTATGTCTACTGGCTTCAAAGGTGCTGAGAACGCCAACATCCGTATCGGTGACACCGTAGTTGTTTTTGCCCAAGGCCCTATCGGTCTATGTGCAACAGCAGGTGCTCGTCTATTAGGTGCAACAACGATTATTGCCGTTGACGGTAATGATGATCGTCTAGCAATTGCTTGTAAGATGGGTGCAGACGTGACACTTAACTTCCGCAACGTTGACGTTGTTGACGAAGTTATGAAGATAACTCGCGGTCGTGGTGCTGACTCATCAATCGAGTGCTTAGGTTTACAGTCAACATTCGAGCAGTCTCTACGTGTATTAAAACCAGGCGGCACTTTATCTAGCCTAGGCGTATACTCTGAAGACTTAGTCATTCCTGTAAGCGCATTTGCTGCTGGCTTGGGTGATCACAAAATTGTTACAGCACTTTGCCCAGGTGGTAAAGAGCGTATGCGTCGCCTAATGAGCGTGATTGAGTCTAGCCGCCTTGACTTAGGTCTATTGGTAACTCACGAGCGTAAATTAGACGATATCGTTGAAGCTTACGATATGTTCGCTAACCAACGTGACGGCGTATTAAAGATCGCTATTAAGCCTTAATTATTAGGTCTTAATAAGGTCGTACTTTTCACAACGAGAATTAGGGTAAATCATCTCATGATTAATCCCTAATAGCACTCCTTACTGAAAAGCGTTATGATTAAAGCACCTAGTATCTTGTCATACTAGGTGCTTTTTTGATTCGCATGAGAGCGCTCCTATGCATGCTTTATTCTTAGACAATACACTCACTCAAGACCTAAGCATCCCAACTTTCGGACAGCATGATGCACAAGTATTTATTCGCTTGCACAGTGCCTATTGGCCACCGATATTTTGGTGGGCTCTGTTCACACGACAAAATCTTGTCGAATGGCATGATGCTGAAGGCCAGCCTCATCACTTTTTACTCGCCACTAAGGCCGATATCCTAAATACCTGGTTTATTCGCCAAGAAGCACTTAAAGCACTTATCCCCGAAGAAGATCACCAAGTCATACGGGACTTTACCCGCTTTCTTCAAGAGGCCATGGGAGCAGGTTATTTTCGACTCTATATTAGCCCTCTTGATGATAGCCAAAGCTATAGCATGCAAGATTGGAGCAGCATTATCAATGAACGTGATGGTCAATGGCTACGCTTAGAGCAAGCGAAGAACCCCGAAGTCATTGAGGAGTTCGACAGCTTATATTTAGACTGGGAACAAATCAAAGAAGACTATGCCAGCCACAAGCGTACCAATCCTTATATTCTTCTAGGCGGCGAGCTTAAGGGACGTTGGCCAAACCCCAGTCAAGCGGAATATGGCATTGATAGCCATGAAAAGCGCTTACGACTCAGTGCCAAGCCAGAAGAGCAAGTAGGACAAGCTAACTCTGCACTCCCAAGCGGACTGCATACAGCCGCTCAGTCAATTGCACAATCTGAAGCAACTCAAAAAATTGTCTCACAAATCACGCCAACCCAAAAAGCGTCTCAAAACCGCACTCCAAAGCTGACCTTATTCTTAGTGATTATTGCAGCGATTTTGCTCAGTTATACATTTTTTAGATCATAAGGTAGCATACGGCAAGTCTGCCTTAGAATAGACTTAGATTAGGCTTTTAGCTTAGGCTGTTTAGATTAAAGTCCGAGTAACTAACTAGGCTTCAAAGGCAGCCGCTGCTCGTTGTAAGCGGTCATTCAAGGCTTCCCATTGCGTGTCTTGTGGCAAGGCTTGAACACAGATTCGATCATAGTCTAGTGTATCTAAGCGACGTAATAAAGCAT
>CAYFVY010000138.1:0-4843 GCA_964346715.1 uncultured Pelistega sp.
GCTTGAACACAGATTCGATCATAGTCTAGTGTATCTAAGCGACGTAATAAAGCATATAACTCATGTGCGTACTGCCCTGCCTGGTTGGATACTTGGTACCAATGCACAGCATCTTCTGGCTTAAAATCTGGTGCCTGAAAAACTAGCATTGCCCATTTCTCACCCGCTGGTACCAAGGCCGTAATATCACTAGCTAATTGTTCAGTCTGAATCAACTGTAAGGTAGTATTCGGTGCGTAGTGTGCTTTAAGTGAGCCAGATACTCGTGGCGCCGCTTGATCTGGACGAGCTGGCATATAACCAATGACCGCAGCAATTTGTTCTGGCAAGATATGTCCTGGGCGCAATAAGACGGCCGCTATTCCCTGATCATATCGAGACAAATCAATAATCGTTGACTCAATCCCCACTTCGGAAGCTCCGCCTTCTAGCACGAGCATACCTTGTGCTATTTCTTTAGGGAACTCACTACGTACATGAGCAGCTAAAGTTGGGGAAACATGACCAAACTTATTGGCTGAAGGTGCAGCCACACCACCCTGCCCTGAAGGCTTTAAAGCGGCAAAACGACTTAATAAAGCTTGTGCTACAGGATGAGAAGGACAACGAAGCCCAATACTAGCCTGACCACCACTTACCGCGTCTGGAATATGCGCAGCACGTGGCAGAATGAGCGTTAAGGGACCTGGCCAGAATGCATCAATTAATTTCTGCGCGTCCTCAGGTATTTGTGCCGCCCAATAATGTAAATCTGCATCGGGCGCAACATGGACAATAACGGGATGGTTCTGCGGCCTACCCTTAGCTTGATAGATTTTAGCAACTGCTTGAGGGTTTTCTGCATCTGCTCCTAAACCATAGACAGTCTCAGTTGGAAAAGCCACCAACTCACCCTGAGCTAAACGCTCAGCGGCCGCGAGAATCTCCTGAGAGTCTATGTTCGGAGTGGCATCTTTCATCATCACATCCACTTAAATTTGTGCATTCAAGTGCAAGATATCACTAACTTGACGAGCCAAGAGCAATAGCTGGTTTGGATCTGGATGGACAATATTGACATGCCCCATCTTACGTCCCATACGGGCTTCTTCCTTGCCATACAGATGCAAGCTCACACCAGGGAGCGATAAAACTTTATTCCAGGTAGGTTCAAGTCTTGGCGCTTCTTCATCTGATTGTAAACCTTGTTCCTGAGCGGCCGCATACCAGCTATCACCTAAAATATTTAGCATAATAGTTGGTGCTAATAAACTCGTATCAGCCAATGGCATACCTGCTAAAACACGGACTTGCTGCTCAAACTGACTGGCTACGCAAGCATTCATGGTGTAGTGGCCACTATTGTGAGGACGTGGGGCTATCTCATTCGCCACCAAGCTATCATCATCAAGAATAAAGAACTCAACACACATCACGCCAACATAATTCAGACCATTGGCTAGGGTCACTGCAGCTGCACGAGCAGCAGCCTCTAATTCTGGTTTCACTTGACCAGGAATCACTACTGAACTCGATAAAATGCCATTGATATGAGTATTGATGCCCACTGGATAGGTTACAGTCTGACCATCGAAACCACGCGCCATAACCACTGAAACTTCTTGCTTCAAGGGCAGCATGGCTTCTAGTACGCAAGGCACCTCGCCAAAGGCACGGAAAGCCTCTAAAGCTTGCTCAACATTCGTCACTCGAGCCTGACCTTTACCATCGTAACCGAGACGTGCAGCTTTTAAAATTCCTGGGAATAGGCTTGCATCAGCTTGCTCCAAGTCGGCAAGTTCACGAATCTCTGCATAAGGAGCAAGAGCAATGCCTTGTGAAGCAATAAATGCTTTCTCTGCAATGCGGTCTTGCACAACCGCCACAGCAGGAGCCGCAGGACTCACACGCGCACTAAAAGATAAGTGTTTCAAGCTTGCCGCAGGAACATTTTCAAATTCGGTCGTCACTACTTGCGTGTAATCCAACATGGCGTTTAAGCCTTGCTCATCATCATACGCAGCAAGGACATTATGCTCAGCAACACTGCCCGCTGGGCTATCGGCTTGTGGCTCAAGAACTACCACTTTATAGCCCATTGCTTGAGCGGCATGACAAAACATACGACCCAATTGACCGCCACCTAGCATACCCAAACAGTCACCAGGTTGAATAATCGTGTCACGTGAGATAAGGTTTTTTTCTTTCATTACAGCTTATTTATCAATCGCAGGTAGCGTCATCGCGCGTGCTGCTTCAGTTTGTTTAGCACGGAAGTCTTTGAGCTTGTTGCGCAATTCTGGATCTGCCATCGCTAAGGTAGCAATCGCATGTAAAGCAGCATTCGCAGCCCCAGCTTCACCAATAGCAAAAGTCGCTACAGGCACGCCCTTAGGCATCTGTACAATAGACAGCAAAGAATCCTCACCACGTAGATAACGAGATGGTACAGGCACACCAAAAACAGGCACCTCAGTTAAAGCTGCCATCATACCTGGCAAATGAGCTGCACCACCCGCCCCAGCAATAATCGCACGGATACCTTGGTCAAAAGCCTGAGCACCATATTCCACCATATCATGTGGCATACGATGTGCTGAAATTACTTGAGCGGTATAGGGCACACCGAAGTCTTCCAAGATACGGACAGCATTTTGCATAACGTCCCAATCACTAGAAGAACCCATGATTACACCAACTTTAGCCACGGTCATAGCAGACTCCTTAAGCACGTAAACGATCTAGAGCTTCACGGTATTTCGCAGCAGTTTTCTCAAGAATCTCTGCAGGTGGGCGAGGTGCTGGTGGGGTTTTATCCCAAATCTGAGTTTCTAACCAGTCACGAATAAATTGTTTATCGAATGATGGTGGGCTAATGCCCTCTTGGTAACTGTCTGCTGGCCAGAAACGTGAAGAATCCGGTGTTAGCACTTCGTCCATAAGGTGTAATACACCATTATCATCCAAACCAAATTCAAACTTAGTATCGGCAATAATAATGCCCTTAGTGGCAGCAAAATCAGCCGCTTCTTTATAAAGGCGTAGGGTCACATCACGAATTTGCTCTGCCAACTCCTGACCAACCACGTCCACCACATGCGCAAAATCAACGTTCTCATCATGCGCACCGAGCTCAGCTTTAGCGGCTGGCGTAAAAATCGGTTCCGGTAATTTGCTAGCCTGTTGCAGACCTGCAGGAAGTTGCACACCACATACTGAACCTGTTGCTTGGTAATCTTTCCAGCCCGAACCGATAATATAGCCACGAGCAACTGCCTCAACCATCACTGGTTTTAAGCGTTTCACCACCATAGAGCGGCCCTTAACCTGATCAACCTCATCAGGCGCCACTACATCTTCAGGGCGCACATCGGTTTCATGGTTAGGGATAATATGAGCTAGTTTCTTCAACCAAAACTCAGTTAATTCAGTGAGTACTTGTCCCTTGCCTGGAATTGGATCATCTAGGATCACATCAAATGCAGAGATACGGTCACTCGCTACAATCAATAATTTATCATCACCTACTGCGTACATATCGCGTACTTTACCGCGAGCAAGTAAGGGTAATGAATTGAGATTAGATTGATGTAATGGATTCACGTCAGGCCTCATGGGTAAGCAAAAAAGATACTGTGTATTTTACTATTATTAAAACAAAATCCCGCCCTCAACCTAAGTCGGGGCGGGAAAATTTTCTGTCACAAGAAATTATTTAACTTCTTGTGCAAGCTTGCCTGCAGCATAAGCAGCAGCCATATCCACTAATGTGATTGGCTTAATTTTGCTAGCATTACCAGATGTACCGAAGGCATTGTAGCGGGCGATACAAATTTGCTTAGCCGCTTCACGTGCTGGTTTATTGTATTCACGTGGGTCAAACTTAGATGGGTTCTCATGTAAGAAACGACGAATCGCACCTGTCATCGCTAAACGAATATCGGTGTCGATATTCACCTTACGCACACCATGCTTGATGGCTTCTTGAATTTCTTCAACTGGCACACCATAAGTTTCTTTCATATCACCACCGAACTCACGGATTTCCGCTAAAAGTTCTTGTGGCACGCTCGAGCTACCGTGCATCACTAAGTGTGTATTCGGTAAACGCTCGTGAATTTCTTTAACACGTTGAATCGATAAGATATCACCTGTAGGCTTACGAGTAAATTTGTAAGCACCGTGGCTTGTACCAATCGCAATTGCTAAAGCGTCAAGCTGAGTACGTTGCACAAAGTCGGCGGCTTGCGCTGGGTCAGTTAATAACTGATCCATGGTCAATTTACCATCAGCACCGTGACCGTCTTCCTTATCACCTTCCATGGTTTCTAAAGAACCTAAGCAACCGAGTTCGCCCTCAACAGACACACCTAATTTGTGTGCCATATCAACAACTTCCTTAGTAACTGCAACGTTGTACTCATAGTCAGCAATAGTTTTGCCGTCGCTCATTAGCGAGCCGTCCATCATCACACTAGAGAAGCCTAGATCGATAGCGCCCTTACAAATTTCTGGAGACTGACCATGGTCTTGGTGCATAACCACTGGAATTTCAGGATAGCTTTCAACCGCCGCTTGAATTAAGTACTTCAAAAAGCCTTCACCTGCATACTTACGAGCACCCGCAGATGCTTGCATAATTACTGGACTATTGGTTTCCTTAGCGGCTTCCATAATCGCTTGAACTTGCTCTAAGTTATTGACGTTAAAAGCAGGGATACCATAACCGTGCTCAGCTGCATGGTCCAATAATTGGCGCATTGACACTAATGCCATGTTCAATTCTCCTAAATACTTTATCTAAAATTTATTAACCCTAGTATTTTACGTTTTATTGCCCTAAATAGGGCAATTTTCGGGGTTT
>CAYFVY010000139.1:0-4822 GCA_964346715.1 uncultured Pelistega sp.
TCTGCCCTAGGGTGGTGATTGCTGGATTAACACCAATTTTCTTGAAAAAAGCCCGCTCTCTTTTGAAGTGACCCCCAAAAGTTGGACATGAAGAATGCCAAACTTTTTGGGGGTTATTTATGGCTAATAAGAAATATAGCGGTGAGTTTAAATGTGCCGTTGTACGCCACTATTTAGAGACACGTGAGGGATATATGCTCACAGCTCGTCACTTTTCGATTAATCGAACTCAAGTGAGAACTTGGTTGAGGCTATATCGTTCTCAAGGCTATGCTGGTTTATTAAAACGACAACCAACGATCCAACGTACGCTCGCATTTAAACAACACGTGATTGAAACGATGTTGAATGAATCACTCTCCCTAGCCCAAGCAAGTGCTCGGTTTGAGGACATTAGTTCCCCGACTATTCTACAATGGAGACGTTTATATGACCGAGGCCTACTTGATGGCAAAAAGGAAACGTCTACCATGAGCACTAAAGTTTATCGCCCAGATCGTCGCAAACCTGATTCAGAAAAGACGCCTGAAGAATTACTTCGTGAGCTACAGTATATGCGTGCCGAGGTCGCATATCTAAAAAAGTTGAACGAGTTAGAGCTGCAAGAAGCTCAAGCCCAGAAAAAATCCTTTGCTATCAAGAAAAGCAACGTAAGGCAAAAATAATCGCTGAACTACGCGCAGAGCATACCTTATCGGATTTACTCACCATCGCTGACCTGAGCCGTAGTACCTACTATTATCACCAGCAATGCATTATCCAGACGGGCAAAGACAAGCCCCTGTGTGATAAAATTGTTGAGCTTTATCATCAGCATGAACAGTGTTATGGTTATCGACGGATCACCTTGGCCTTAAAGCAGATTGGGCAATTCATTAATAAAAAGAGAGTTCAACGTTTAATGCAAACCTTGAACTTGAAAGCAGTGATTCGCGCACCTAAAAAATATCGTTCTTATCGTGGTGAGCAAGGATATATTGCGCCGAATCACTTAGCACGACAGTTTGAGTGTGAACAACCGAACCAAAAATGGGTGACAGATGTGACGGAGTTCCGAGTAGGTAACGAGAAGCTATATCTATCGCCGCTGATGGATCTCTTTAATCGAGAGATCATCGCTTATCGCGTGATGAGGCGACCCGTGTACAAACTCGTGGAGGATATGCTTCAAAAGGCCTTAAGCAAGCTTGCCACCACTGACAAACCACTTCTTCACTCCGACCAAGGCTGGCAATATCAGCTAGCTACTTATCAGAAAACCCTTGCTGACCATGGTGTAAAGCAGAGTATGTCCAGGAAAGGCAACTGTCTGGATAATGCGGTGATAGAAAACTTCTTCGGCACACTTAAGTGTGAATTGTTCTATCGCAAAAAATTTACAAGTATTGACCAATTAGAAGAACAGATTCATGATTATATCTACTACTATAATCATGAAAGACTAAGTACCAAATTAAAAGGACTGAGTCCTGTGCAATACAGAAATCAGTCCTTAGCTTAAAAACTAACGTCCAACTTTATGGGGTCAGTCCATTAGTCTTTGGGCTTAATTTTTGTGATTGTACAATTAGGATTGAAGAGCAAGTTCTCAATTAATTGTCACCGATTACTAAGGGTACAAGCAATAGAGTTCAATCTATAGAGTTCAATCTCTTATGGCCGATTAATAGTGTTCGGTCAATAGGGTTCAATCAATTGTGATTCGATCACGAGTGGCTTGCCTCAATTAACGCTGTGGATTTTGTCCGTTCTCAGCTTCAATCCCAGTCTCACTACTTGCCCCATTATTAGCCTCACTTGCCTCATTAGCTTGTGTCTCAGCATCGTTGCTATTGCTTTGCTGAGTTTCAGTCGCATCGTCCTCAGTCACTTCAGGTGCTGTGCTGGCAGGTAAGGCGTAAACTTTGCTACCTGCTTTTTCAAGGGCGATTTGGTAGGCGGGACGCTCGGCTATTGAATTCAGGAAAGAGTCTAAATTAGGGAAGTGTGTTGCATCAATTAATCCCTTCGACTTAGCAGTTTCCAAAGCAAAGCTTAATTGGATATCTGCTGCACTAAATTGGCTACCGCTAGACCAACCATTAGCACTGAGTTGATCTTCGATAAAGTTGAGGTGTTGTTCAATCTCACTGGCAATTGGGCCGCTGAGCACACCGTTCACGACCTTTTTTAAGATTGAACGGGCGAAAAAAGGCACGCGAGTATTAGCGAGCTTTTCGTAACGAGCTTGTTGTTGAAACAAAGGTAATAACTGACTATCACTATAGTACATCCACTGTTGATATTGGTTATAGTCACTCGAGGTAATGGGAGGGCGTAGGCCTGAGCGGTCATACTTATTCAATACATAGTCAACAATTGCACCACAGCCAGCAATGACTTGTTTCTCATCGACTAAAACGGGTGCCTTAGCTAATGGGTGAATGGCTTGCAAAGCGCTATCAACTGCACCAGTCTCGGGATTCACTTGGTGACGCTCGATTTGATAGGAGAGTTCTAATTCTTCTAGTAACCAGATAATTCGGTGTGAGCCAGATGATTCAAGATGATGTAGTGTGATCATAATTACTCCTTTGCTGAAATTGTGTTCAATGTAGATTGTTATTTACCCGTAGGTCCACTCAAACAGATTGTAAGGTAGTTCATTGATTCTTGAGGCGATAACCATAGATAATGAAGCTTTTTATCGTTAATTTCTGTTTACGTGTCTATTTTATCTGTTTTTTAAAGCGTAGATGATGAGCTATAACAATATTCTGCTTATTAATAAGCTCACTCTTGTGAGTAGCTATGTTGCTAAGCAAGAGTGAGCAAGTTTAAGTGCTGTGACTAGGCTTTGATTAGTTGACTTAAGCAATTTAATCAGTTTACCTAAGCAATTTAATTGCTTTACCTAAGCGCTTTAATTTTAGGGACTTAGTTTAATAAAGCTTTGAGTTTTGCCATGAACTCTTCAGGAAAGTTCAGGTTTGAGGCGAGTAGGCGTGCTTTGCCTTTTTGGTCAAAAACATAAACGCCTTGCGCATGCATGACTTCATAGTTATTTGAATCGGCACCTGGTTTTGGTTTTTCAATTTGATATGAAACGCGATAACGGCGAGCAATTTCTGCGATTTCATCAGGCGTACCTGTGACACCAATAGCACCATTATCAAACGCATCAACATAGGCTTGTAATACATCAGGCGTATCCCGGTGTGGATCGACACTGACGAAAACAATTTGTACTTGCTCGGCTTTTTCAGGGCCTAATTCTTCCAGTACATCAGTTAGCTCTGCCATGGTAGTTGGGCAAATATCAGGGCAAGATGCATAGCCAAAGAAAATTAAGGCAACTTTGCCTTGGAGTTGTTCATTATCTAAGGTTTGATTGCCAGCGCGACTGAGCTTAAATTTTAAATCAGGTAAGTGTCCACTGATGGCATACACCTCAGTGGGTTTTTGATCAAATGGTAGGTCGGCTTGCGCAAAAACGTGTGGGCTACTTAGTAGAAGTGTAGCGCTTGCAACACCTAATAGTCCTTTACGCATTAAGTGTAAAGGACGTAGAGATGGCAAAACAGGATTAAGCATGGGTTACATCCTCAGTTTGTGTTTCTAACATGCCACTATGGCGTAATAGGGCAGTTGGATTAGGTTCACGTCCACGGAAATCTTTAAAGAATTCAGCAGCGGGCTTGGTGCCACCAACGGCTAGAATTTTTTCTTTAAAAAGTTTTCCTATTTGTGGAATTAAGGTTGCCTCTTGTTCAGTACTATGTTCTTCAAATAAGCTGTAGGCGTCCGCTGATAGTACTTCTGCCCATTTGTAGCTATAGTAACCTGCTCCATATCCACCGGCAAATAAATGCGAGAAATTATGGGGGAAACGGTGCCAGCTTGGAGGGATAATAACAGCGACCTCTTGACGCACTTCATTAAGAATTTCAAGTACTTGTTCGATACTCAAGGTATCGGTGCGTTGATGAATCAGCATATCAAATAAGGCGAATTCAATTTGGCGCACAGTTTGCATACCGCTTTGATAGTTTTTAGCGGCAAGCATTTTGTCGTAAAGCTCACGAGGCAAGCGCTCATTGCTTTGCCAGTGACGCGTTAATTGTTGTAAAACTGGCCATTCCCATGTGAAGTTCTCCATAAACTGGGAGGGTAATTCAATCGCATCCCATTCAACACTTGAGAAAGGAGAAGCAGATGGGTCATCGACCTTAGAGAGTAGAGCATGTAGAGCATGACCACTTTCATGAAATAAGGTGATTAAGTCATCAGGACTTAAGAGCGCCGGCTTTTCCGCTGTGGGCGGTGTAAAGTTGCAGGTTAAATAAACAATCGGGGTGAGCAGCTGCTCACCTTGCAGTTGACGTGTACGCTCTGAACCTACCCAAGCGCCACTTTGTTTACCCGCACGCGCATACAAGTCTACATACAACAAACCTAGTGTTTCGCCAGCTTCCTTAATGGAATAGACTTTAACGTCTTTATGCCAAGTTGCCACATCGACGGGTTCTAAATCAATACTGAAGAGGGTTTTTACTATGGCAAAGAAACCCTGCATTACCGTATCTTCGGGTAAGTATTGCTTAATCTGTTCGTCAGAGTAGTTATAGCGTGCTTGGCGCAATTGTTCTGAGACATAGGCATAGTCCCAAGGCTCTAATTGCTCTAAATTCAGCTGCTCTTTGGCAAACTGTTTTAGAGCCTCAACGTCTTTTAGGGCAAACGGCTTAGCGCGTGCCGCTAAATCACGTAAGAAGGTGATTACTTGCTCAGCACTATCGGCCATACGTGTTTGCAATTGCATATGGCTAAAGTCTTGGTAGCC
>CAYFVY010000140.1:0-4802 GCA_964346715.1 uncultured Pelistega sp.
AAGAGAATGCTGGTCTTTCCTATATGTTCGTAATGATGAATGAGGCTCGCTTTAATGTGGGTGTTCAAGGGATTGCCATCTCAGAGCGCGCTTATCAGCATGCTTTAGCCTATTCACAAGAGCGTTTGCAAAGTAATGCCATTGAGGGTTCATCTGGACCTGTTGCTATTTTCAATCATCCTGATGTACAGCGTATGCTTAGCACTATGCAAGGTTTGATTCAGGGAGCTCGCTCTACTGCTTTATTTGCAGCTTGCTCGCACGATATCTCTACACATCATCCAGATGCCACTGTTCGCGCTCAGCATAAAGCTATGCAAGAGTACTTAGTGCCGATTGTTAAGGCCTTCTCAACTGAAGCTTCGCTTGAGGTGAGTTCTTTAGGTGTACAAGTTCATGGAGGCATGGGTTTTATTGAAGAGACTGGTGCGGCGCAATACTATCGTGATGCCCGTATTTTACCGATCTACGAAGGTACTACAGCAATTCAAGCGAATGACTTTATTGGTCGTAAGACTTTACGTGATGGTGGTGTAGTGACTAAGGGTTTCATTCAAGCTATGCGTGAAACCCAAGCACAGCTTGTGCAACTAGAAGGCAATGATAATTGCCAATTCTTAGCTAAACAGTTGACCCAGGCGGTAGATGCATATGAAACCTCATTAAATACTATCTTGCGCCTAGCTTCAGGTGGCAAGTTGCGTGAAGCTTTCAGTGCGAGCGTACCTTACTTGATGTTGGCTGGGTATGTGCATGGCGGTTGGCACTTAGCACGCTCTGCGCTTGTTTGCCAAGATAAGACAGGGGATTTCTATGAGCAGAAAGTAAATACAGCCTTAATGTATGCTGCTCATTTATTACCGCGTGCAAGTGCCTTAGGTAGTACTGTACAGGCTTGTGAGTTTACTGGCGCAATTATGATTAAAGCTTAAGATCATTAAAGTTTAAGCTCATCAAGACTTAAGTCTTAAAGCTTGGCTAGCCTATATAGATTTATTTATAGGCTAGCCATTTTGTTTGTGCCTGATCCGCGCTGAATAGCGATTGTTTTATGCTTGTTCTACGCTTAGCTCACACTTGAAGCACGCTTGAGCCACGTTCGGGTGATGCTTATTCCACAATTATCAATGCTTAGAAGCCAGCTACAGTGCCTAAGATCATCACAGTCGGTGCAATAACAATCCAAACTGCGGCGGCAAGGCCATCTTTCACAAGATTGGTTTTCACTACACGTTGCATCGGGCTGGTCTGATTGACGGTGCTCTCGCTCTGTGCGGTATCAATCGATGAACGGTTGAGCTGCACCTTATCTAGCTTGCTATTAAGGAGCATAGCAGCCTGCTTAATACCTTGCTGAGTGTACTTCACTGCTTTAAATATAGGCGCAACTTTAGGTGTAATGATAGGCTTAGATAATTGCTCAGTAGCGTGCCCATAGGAACTCATAAGCTTAAGAATGCGCTTAATATCACGACGCAGACCGCTTGGACCATTACGACGTGTGAGATTAGGGCGAATTTGCCAATTCTCTAATTGGGCAATACTTAGATCAAAAGAGCGTGTAGTGCTAGCATAGCTACTATGGCTTGTATCTTGTTTGTATAAATTATAGGTTTGATACTTCGCAAAACTTGTGTTACTGTGAGTATTCATGTTCGTATCCTTATTGATGCGTATTCTAAGGTGAGTCCTGTAATTTAAGTTCGTAGCTTAAGTTTGTGAATGAAGCTGAACCATAATTGAAGCTAATAACCCCCTAAGGGGCATCTACTTGGATGAAGTGCTGAGGCAAGCTCTTGGGGTCAATCAATTGCTTGTACAGCAAGTCTCCTTACTGACTTGCTCCTTGCACATCATCGCAAGTAGATGAGTATCAGGACCCTAACCTGATGTGTCGTACTATGCTCACGACAGTTACTACTGTATATTTATACAGTACTTTTTGCAAGCCATATTTTGGCCTTGTTGTTTTTTGACCTATGTGATTTTTATCTACTAAGCAAAATGCTTCATTTCATCGGCTAAGTTCTTGTCAATTAAGAAGAATTTAAGCTATAATCGAAATCTTAAGTTTTTCCATCCTCTGGCAACGAATCTACTTAGTGGTTAAGTAGATTCATACCGTGAAAATAATTTAATATGGAATTTATATGCCATATTCATTTAGCTTAAATAAGCACGGTGTATTTGATAAGCAAGTTGCGTATGATGGTCTATAGGAAATGAAATGAACTTAATTCAAACTCTTGAACAAGAAGAAATTGCTCGTTTAACTGAAGGTAAACAAGCAGTTGATTTCGCCCCAGGCGATACCGTTATCGTTAGCGTTAACGTAGTTGAAGGTAACCGTAAGCGTGCACAGGCCTATGAAGGTGTTGTAATTGCTAAGCGTAACCGTGGCTTAAACTCTGCATTCACCGTGCGTAAGATTTCTTCAGGTGAAGCTGTTGAGCGTACATTCCAATTGTACTCTCCACAAATTGCTTCTATCGAAGTTAAGCGTCGTGGTGCGGTTCGTCGCGCTAAACTTTACTACTTGCGTAACCTATCTGGTAAAGCAGCACGTATTAAAGAGAAATTGGTTCGTAAAGCGGTTTAATCCAAACTATTTTACGAGCATAAGTCAGTGCGCTAAGCGGTCATATCTCTTAGGGCACTAACTTAAATTAAGCACTTATAGCAATATAAGTGCTTTTTTGTGTGCGCAAGATATCGGTGCCTACTTACACAGTCATTACTTTCGTAGTCCTAGCAATTTAGAGCATACTATTCATCGAACTCAGGCGCTGTGTCTACAACACCCGTAGTTCTCGCTTTAGTGGCATAATACTCATTAGCAGATAGATAATAAGGAGCAGATTTTGTCAAAAGGGGACTATGTGATAAAGCAAGGTCAAGTATTGCCTTCTTTCGATCCACTCACGCAGCCTTTTTTTATCGCAAATGAAGGCTTAGCAGCTATTTCGTCTGAGGTTTTGAATAGTCAGCTGCTTCTCAAGGCATTTGAGCCGAATTTTATGTGGCAAGTTGATCCATTAATCCAAGATTGGAATGATGACAAGCTCTTATTTAATGGCCAAGATGCCTATATTGAAGCCGCGACTTTGATGCCCTTGATTCATACGCCGCATGGCATTCATATGGTCTTAACGCGCCGAGCGAAGCACCTGAAGAAACATAGTGGCCAAATTAGTTTTCCTGGTGGCCGCATTGATGCCACAGACCAATCCGCAGCGAATGCAGCTTTGCGTGAAACTCATGAGGAAATTGGGGTAGAGCCGTATTATGTACAGCTTTTGGGGCAGATGCCTGATCTCTTTACTGGTACGGGTTTTCTAATGCGTTCGTATGTAGCGGAGTTGCGCCCAGGTTACACTTTCCGTGCTAATGAAGACGAAGTAGAAGAGGTCTTTACAGTACCCCTAGACTTCTTAATGGATCCATCACACCATCGCTTACATACCGCAAAATTACCGGATGGTAAAGTGCGGAGCTATTTCTCTATGCCATGGAACGATTACTATATCTGGGGTGCCACGGCAGCAGTAATTCGCAATTTCTATTTCCGCCTACAGCAAGCAGCGCATCGCTGAGCGCACCTAGTAACCCATCGCTAAGCACACGCAATACACTACATCATACTAAGTGTTCGCAATAAACGCTCCTAAGTACACCCGAGGCAGCATCCTAAGCACACCTAATAAACCATCCTAAGCAAATCTGCTTTATACTTAATATTTAGGTGGTGCCAAACTCTCACTTAAAATACGTTCATACAACTCATGACGTGAAACCGTAATGGCTCCGTCTTTAAGGGCTTGTAAGACGCCACAGCCTGGCTCGTGTAAATGCGTACAATTATAAAAACGGCAATGCTCAATGTACGGTGCAAACTCAGGAAAACCTTGCACGACTTCGCTTAAGCCCAAGTGTCTAAGGCCGAAAGATTGGAATCCAGGTGAGTCAATCAAGGCGGCATTAAGCTCAGGCATCGCATATAAGGTCGTGGTGGTGGTCGTATGTTTACCTGCACCTAAGGCAACGGAGTGTTCTTGTGTATGTGCTTTGGCGTGAGGTATAAGAACATTTAATATACTTGATTTACCCATCGCACTTTGGCCAAGTAAGAGATTGGTTTTCCCTCTTAATAAGGGCGCAAGGTCTTGGCGTAATTTATCTTCTTGAGTAATACTAGTTTCGAGAATCTTAACGCCTAAGGCTTCATAGGGTGCTAAGCGTGCGCGTGCTTGTTCATAACCTTCTTGTAAGTCGACTTTATTCAGCAAGATAGTTGGTTGTATGCCAACACTCCAAGCGCCTGTTAAGGCACGGCCGAGCAAATCATCATTAAAGCCAGGACTCAATGCAACGACCACTAAGAGCTGATCAACATTCGCCGCAAATTGCTTGGAGCGCATCTCATCGGAGCGATAAAGTAGATTACGACGCTCTAATACCTCTTCGATGCTTGCCTCATCTTGACCTTGCAGCTGGATGCGTACATAGTCACCCACGCAGATACCGGTTTTCTTACCACGCGCATAGCTATGACGTGTTTGCCCATCTTCGCATTGCACTGTGTAGTGGCGTCCATAAGCAGTAATGACTCTTCCTTGCATAATTTCACTCATTTTTTAGGCCTTGCTTAAGGCGTGTTGTGAAGCATGCAGGTGTTGAATACGGACACTCGCAGGTGGATGACTATCGTAGAAACGCGAATGCATCGGATCAGGTGTTAAGGTCGCCGCATTATCGTTATATAACTTCACTAAGGCACTAATTAGGTCTTCGCTATTGGTTTG
>CAYFVY010000141.1:0-4716 GCA_964346715.1 uncultured Pelistega sp.
GGACGTTGCGTTAACATTAAGAAGATTAAGGTTACGCAAGCATAGAAAGCCGATAGCCCAGCAGAGAGCATTTCCACACTCAGACACCAAACTAAGATACCAATTGGGATAAGGAAGTACAAACCTGAACGCACGGTAGGCCATGTTTCTGGTCGAACAGGATTGGTAATATTAATATCCGTTGGCAAGTCAGGGTGCTTAGCTGAAACACGAACTAAAGCAATATAGACAATCAGTAGTAAGGCTAAGAGGATTGGCATAGCTGCATCACCGGCTAAGGCTTGAATTCCTGTACCGATATAATAGAATCCACCCATGACGATGAATGTACCTGCGATACCCATGCCCCAGCCTGCAAGTTTCTGCAGGACAGTCTTAGGTGCACCACCAGACATCATTGGTTCAATTCCTAGCTTTAGGGCTTCCAAATGCACAATATAGAATAAGGAAATATAGGAAATTGAGGCCGGTAAAATAGCATTCTTAATAATTTCCGTGTACGGGATACCAACATATTCAATCATTAAGAAAGCTGCTGCACCCATCACAGGCGGCATAATTTGACCATTCACCGAAGAAGATGTTTCAATCGCACCAGCTCGAATACCGCCATAACCAGATTTTTTCATTAGGGGAATGGTAAAAATACCCCCTGTTACAACGTTAGCTACGGAAGACGCAGAGACCAGGCCATTCACTGCTGAAGAGACTACCGCTACTTTCGCTGGGCCACCACGTAAGTGACCTAACATCGCGAAAGACACCTGCATCATATAGTTACCGGCACCACAACGATCTAGTAAGGAGCCAAGCAGTACGAAAATAAAAATATACGAAACCGATACACCTAAGGCCACACCGTAGGTACCTTCAGTCGTCAGCCACATATGCGAAACAACACGCTCAATTGAAGCACCACGATGCGCAATGACATCGGGTAAATATGGGCCTAAAAAGATATAGCATAGAAACACAATGCCTAAGATCGTCATCGGTAAACCAAGGGCTCGGCGTGTGATTTCAAGTAATAAAACAATGCCCACGGCACCAGCAACGACGTCTAATGTCGTTGGTAAACCAGGTCGTAAGGCTAATTCTTGATAAAAAAGAAATAAGTAAGCGCCACAGAATCCCGCAATAATCGCCAGGATCCAATCATAGATTGGCATCTTGTCTGAGCTACCTTTAAACATGGGATACGCTAGATATCCCAGAAACATAGCAATACCTAAGTGAATAGCCCGAGCCTCGGTATCATTAAAGATAGCTAAATTAAATGTAAATGGTAAGGGAGAGGCAAACCATAATTGGAAAAAAGACCATAATAAGGCACCTGCTGCGAGTACCGCGCCAGCGATGCCTCCAGTTTTGCGTCCACCACGATCAACTTCTGCCACTAATCGTTCTAATTCGGCAATTTTTTCAGCGTCAGTAGTCATATTCATACCTTTGTTCAATGAAAGACAAAAGCCACTGAGTTTGGTCGGGCTTATGGATAACAAGCAGCCATTCTCAGTGACTTAGCGAAGCGCTATTGTATACAAATAATCAATAAAACATAGATTATTTGATTAAGCCAACTTCTTTATAATACTTTTCAGCACCTGGATGTAGAGGAGCGGCTAAGCCATTCTTTACCATCTCTTCTTTAGTGAGATAGGCTAAAGCTGGGTGCAATTTTTTGAATTCATCGAAGTTTTCAAAGACAGATTTAGTGATCTGGTAAATAGTCGCTTCTGGCGTATTTTCAGAAGTCACTACAGTGGCCAATACACCATAAGTTGGGGTGTCATCTGGGTTGTTTTGGTAAAGACCGCCTGGAATATTTACTTTTGCGTAGTAGGCATACTTATCCACAACTTTTTCAGCGATTTCGCCATCAAGTGGCATTAATTTTGCGCCACACGTCGTTGTTGGGTCTTGAATATTTGCTGAAGGGTGACCTACAGCGAAGATAAAGCCATCAATCTTACCATCACATAGCGCAGTTCCGTGCTCATCAGGACGCAACTCTGAAGCTAAAGCGAAGAAAGAGTTATCGACTCCCTTTTCTTGCATGTATTGTTCAATTGACGCACGTGTGCCAGAGCCTGGGTTACCGACATTAAAGCGCTTACCTTTTAGGTCATCGAAGGTTTTGATATTAGCTTCTTTACGAGTAAGAACAGTTAATGGCTCAGGATGTAAAGAAAATACTGAGCGAAGACCTTCATACTTATTATCTTTAAAGTTCGCCTCACCATTATAAGCGTTATACGCAACGTCAGATTGAGCAAAGCCAAGATCTAGTTCGCCAGCTTTAATTGTGTTCACGTTAAATACAGAAGCACCAGTAGACTCTACTGAGCAACGTAGGCCATGATCAGCACGGTCCTTATTAACGAGACGGCAAATAGCACCACCTGCCGCATAATACACGCCTGTTACACCACCAGTACCAATACTTACAAATTTCTGTTGCGCCATTACAGCGCTTGGCGCCATAAATGCTGATGCCATTGCTACTGCGCCAGCTGCTAAGCTAAGTTTTTTCACAAGCTTCATATAAAACTCCTAATATATACTGCGTAATGTATCTTAAAATGATTAAATTCGCGAAAATATGACATTTAAGCAAATACAAAACTAGTATATAACATAAAAAAACCTTAAGTAGCCTCGGGTAAGCACCAATTTTTGCCCTTAAATTGTCAATTTGTCTTAATTTTAAGACAAATCAACCGTAAACTAGCTCATATTTAATCGTTTATAAACTCGACTTACACACTTGATATTGACTACCGTAAGTATCTGCACGGTTTTTAACTTTTTGTGCAACATTAAGTAGCCAGGCCTTGCTTTGATGTGACTGGCGTGAATAACCGCCCCACCCTTCGTGATAATTCAAATATTGCGAGTATGCATCCCACTTCGATACGCCATTGATTTTTTGAGATTTATCCATGTACCAACCCATAAAATCAACAGCATCAGAGAAATCACTACGACTCGCCATAAAGCGATCGTTCTGTTTAAGGTAATCAGACCAGACTTCATCCTTAGCTTGCGGATAACCATAGGCTGAACTGACACGCCCCCATGGAATAATACCTAGTAGATAGTTTTTTGGGGGCTTTGCATCATGTCGAAAAGATGACTCTTGATACATCATCGCCATCAATATTTGTGGTGGTACTCGCCACTTCTCTTGAGTTTCTAGTAGTGCCTTATGCCAATGTGGCTTTTCCGCCAGAATTTCGCATAAGTTCTCTGGGCGACTTGGGGGACTTGTTGAGGCGCATCCTGCCAGCACACTGAGCACAGCACCTAAAATCACATACGGAGAATACTGTAACAATTTCATGGCAAATATTCATAGAACTTAATTAGTCGCATTGTATAATGAATCTCCTTTATTTTAAATGTGCAGAATATTAATTTCTGTTCATCGCTGATTCATATATGATGCAAGAGCAAAATCGCCTTTTTCATGGGGCCTATATCTTATTTCTAGCGTTGATCACAATTAGCTTTGTGTATCTACTTTCCCCTTATTTAACGGCAATTTTTTGGGCTTTAATTTTCTCTGTTCTTTTCCGCCCTGTCTACCGTCGTTTATTGAATACCTTTCCTAATCGCCGTAATGTCGCTGCTCTATTAACCTTATTAATCGCAATTTTAACAGCCATTATTCCGCTTAGTTTCATTGCCGCTTCTATGGCAGCTGAGGTAGCAGGCCTTTACAGCCGCATCCAAAGTGGGCAGCTTAATTTAGGTATTTATGCTGATCAAATTTTTGATAATTTGCCTGTTTTTATTAAAGAAATTTTAGAGCGTTATCAAATTAGTAGTGTATTTGGTTTACGTGAAAAATTACTTGCTTTCGCCAATCAAGCGGCAAGTTTATTAGCCAAAGAGATTGTAAGCATTAGCCAAAATACGTTTTCATTCCTCATTTCAAGCGGCATTATGCTGTACCTCATGTTCTTCTTGCTACGTGATGGTTTGGCTATCCAAAGCTATATTAAGCGATTAATCCCCTTGCATGGCGAGCATAAAACTCATTTATTTGAAAAATTTATTACGGTTATTCGTGCTACGGTAAAAGGCAATATCTTAGTGGCCATGGCACAAGGCGCTTTAGGTGGAATCATTTTTGCAGTTCTTGGTATTCAAGGCTCCATTCTGTGGGGAGTCTTAATGGCTTTCCTATCGCTTCTCCCTGCGATTGGTGCGGCTATTATCTGGTTCCCTGTCGCCGTGTATTTCCTAGTCACTGGCTCAGTTATTGAAGGCGTTGTTTTAATCGTCTTTGGTTTTGGCGTCATTGGCTTGGTGGATAATATTTTACGCCCTATTCTGGTCGGTAAAGATACGAAACTACCTGATTATATTGTTTTGATTACGACCATCGGTGGGATTACTGCTTTTGGGATTAATGGTTTTGTAGTTGGTCCATTGATTGCTGCCTTATTCTTCGCTTTCTGGGATCAATCGCCTGCTGTTTTTGAGTCTTTAAATAAAAAAGATGTCATGGTGGAAATCAATAATGGTAGTGTTGAAGAAGAACCTCTTCCTATTCCTCCACTAGGCGACTCAGGTCCACTGTCTAAAGCAAACGCGCCGATAACTAGCCCACAAGAGAAAATTAAAGTGGAAAAAGTTGATACTGGTACTGGTGCCGTGAAAGGTCAAAGCAGCAATTGAAAAGACGGTGCCGATCGAAGCAGATGAAAA
>CAYFVY010000142.1:0-1131 GCA_964346715.1 uncultured Pelistega sp.
TAGCGAGATACGCAATCGGTTTCGCTGCCTGGGGCGGTGACCACGACATCGAAGGGATAGAGTTGCTTTAGGCGTAGATCATCTGTCTTGACTGCACGTACCTCGTCTTCGTGTTCATATACAACCATATAGGCTTGCTGGTTTTTCCAGACTTCTTTGGGTGTGATGGAGAGGCCTGCAATTAAGGCTTGTGGGATGTCTTTCACAGGTTCGGCTAAGCGCTGTGGGAAATTCATCTCAATTCGACCGTTGCCCAATTGTGTAATGCTGAATTCACCGACTGCTTTGGCGTATAAGTGTAGGGGTGAGGTTTGTTGATAGTGATTCAATAAGACATAAGCACTCGCTAAGCTTGCATGACCACAGAAATCGATTTCACAAATAGGTGAGAACCATCGAATATGATAACGTCCTTGTTCATCAGCCACTAGAAATGCTGTTTCAGAGAGGTTATTCTCTTGGGCAATGGCTTGCATCATGCTTTCACTTAACCATTGCTCAAGCACCATAACAGCGGCTGGGTTGCCTTTAAATAAGGTGGTGGTGAATGCATCGACGGTGTACATGGGATATTTCATAAGTCTTGAGCCTTGGGTGTCGTTAATCTTGCGCTTGCTTTGTTGCGGTGTCTAGAGCAGAGCATGTCCGCCTTTTTAAGTGTACAAAATCACCCAAAAAAACGCCACTAAACAATTTCACTTGTTGAGTGGCGCATAAGAGGAAGAGGAAAGGTTAATTGTTATTCGTTATTTCTGGCTTTATCTGGGCTTAGCCAAATAGGTCGCTACGAATGCGTTCTTGGCGCTTAAGCTCATCTAGCCAGTCTTGCGCTTGCGCAGGGGTCTTATTGCCTGCTTTCTGTGCAATCTCTAGAAGCGCACTTTCTACGCCTTGGCCTACAGTGCGAGCGCGTCCGCATAGATAGACTAGGCCTTCTTGCTCATTTAGTATTTTGTAGATAGTTTCAGCTTCAAGTAACATCTGGTCTTGGATAAAGCCACGATTCTCATTATCAAAGACGCGGGTGATGCGGCTAATTGCACCGTCCGCTAAAGCTTGATCCCATTCTTCTTTATAGAAGTTATTGCCTTCGCTATGTGAGTTACCAAAGAATAACCAGGCGAAGCGTGA
>CAYFVY010000142.1:1141-2357 GCA_964346715.1 uncultured Pelistega sp.
GGGGCGCAACACCACAGCCCGTTGCGGCCATAATAATCGGTCGCGTATCGCCTTCAATTAGGTTGAAGTCTGGGTGGCGGCGCCAAGTCACTTGTATGCTGTCGCCTACGGCTAGCTCTTTTAATAAGTAGTTTGAGGCGCGACCATGGCGGGTTTCACCTTGATCATCAACAAAGCGATTCTCACTCACAGTTAGGCGCACAATATTGCCATCAATAGCATCGCTACCAATTGAGTATGGGCGAGCGAGAGTATCGCCAGGGGGCGTGACTAATAGCAGGTCACCGCCACGGAACTGCGCATCTTGAGGTAATTCAAAGTTCAACATTTGCACTTCGAGTGGAGCGAACTCAGGATTGTCTAAGCGCACACGTTCACGTAGTGTAGCATTCAAGACCGTGTCATTGCTCACGACTTGCGGAGCTGTTGCTGAGGTCTTAATCCCGAGCAAAGGGCCCAACTGACGAATCCATGACTGCCACGCAGGACTTGGGTCGGCGTCGGCGCATACCATCGCCAGACTTGCTTTAGCACCGCTCAGTTCTAGGGCGTTAGCGAGTTGCTGACCACCAGCGCAATAGTGCTTATAACTCTTATCACCGAGGGCGAATACACTGTACTTGATCTGCGTATTGCTACTTTGTTTAAGTGCTGAAACCAAGCGCTTAGCGCCATCAGGTAAATCACCTTCGCCTGTGGTTGAACAAAGTAATAAGCTCTGACTAAATTGACTGAGATCAGCAGGACTTAGCACTGACATCGGACTAAATTGTGCCTTGATACCTTGTTCTTCTAAGTAGTGATAAGTCGCTTTCGCTAGGCTTTGGGCAGTGCCAGTTTGTGAGGCGTAAGCAACAAGCACGGTGTCGTCTCCACCAGTAATTGGAGTAGCACGTGCTATTGCAGCGCGATCAGCGCGGAAGCGACGCACCCAGCTATAGACGCCTGAAATGGTGAAGAACATAAGACCTGCACCGATAAGGAAGTTTAACCAACCCGAGATAGGACCTGCCCATGTACCTTCGTGCAGGACTTTAGGTATATAGGTGGATACATCAACAGCGTCTAAGGATCCAGTCTGTTCTGGTATTTGGAATTTCTTAATACCATTATCTGTCGCCAAGTTAATCAGAACAGAACGACCGCGCACAGTTTCAATAGCGACGAAATTCTGTACTTGATTCTCGCGCTCAAGCACTTGCATAACCACGGTGGC
>CAYFVY010000142.1:2367-4354 GCA_964346715.1 uncultured Pelistega sp.
GTGCAGGTGTGGCTTGTTGGTTTAGGTTTAAACGGCCAAAATGAGGAGCTCCAATTTTCATGCTCATTAAGAGACCGGTAATTGGAATCAGTAACCACAAGGCAATCGCCCAGAAACCTAGTGCGTTATGAATTCCCATTAAGCGCTTACTCCAGCGAGGCTTCATAAGGAAGGGGCCAACGAGCAGGATGGCGATAAATATATAGGTTAAGAACTCGACAAGATCGTCAGCATCCATTAAGAACTTTTTATGGAGATCTTTGGCTAGGCTGTAATGCTTGGAGCTCATACCCGCTTCTTCAATAAAGCGACCCTCAGCAATGTTATAGCGCTGCTCAAGGGGCTTGTCGCGAGTCTGAATCCAGACATCTTGACCATTAGCGTCAAGCGCTACGCTCAGAATTTGTCCAGACTCTGTCTCAACTTTCTGCACAACAGCACTTAAAGCGGCGGCTTGTTGTGTACCAATCGGCTCGTTCGTTGTGCTAGGAGAGAGGATAGGTTTAAAAGACAGGATCATTCCTGAGAAGAGAATGACAATAAAAAAAGGCGCTAAGAGCAAGGCTGCATAGCGGTGAAAAGTTAGGAGAAGTTTTTTCATATTATGCTCACTAAGGCGTGAATAGGGTATAAGGTTCCCTAAAAGATGATTTAATTTAACATGAGAAAAATTAAATTAATTGATGTAAAACAAATCCTAAGTACTTACCCTTGTATTGCAATGCGATGAAACAATTAAGCACCTCATAAAGATAAGCAATATATCAAACATGAGGATGAGACTATTCATTATTTGATTTAAATAGTAGTGTTTTATCAAGTGTTTATACGGTGATCGTTGATTTTAACTCAATTGCTTTAGAAGAGATTTAGTGGTTTATTCGCTGATTTTTACCTTGCTAAGTCTGACCTAAGTATTGTGATTATTGCGGAGAAAATTAGGCGCTATGCTCCGTATAACCGGATATATATTTAAATACCATAATTATAAATTTGATTTGTGGGCTATGTAGAGCGCGTTTATCTTGTTTATCCATGACAGGCATGTGCAGATTAGGTGAATTGAGCTGAATGCAGAGTATGTTGGGGGAGGGTGACTTAGGCGGGGTGTGGCTTAAGTATTGAAATGTCAGGTAGAATAAGAGCTTATTAGTTTATTGCTATTGATGATTTTGCTATGAAAAGAATTGTTGTGCTCAGTGGTGCAGGAATTAGTGCGGATAGTGGTTTGCAGACCTTCAGAGATGCGGATGGTTTGTGGGCAGGTTACCGTATTGAAGATGTCTGCACTCCTGAAGCATTTTCCCGAGATCCGCAACGCGTCATTGATTTTTATAATGCGCGCCGCCGTCAAGCTATGGCAGCGCAGCCAAATCCTGCGCATTATGCTTTGCAGCAACTTGAGACCATGCACGAGGTGCAAATTATTACGCAGAATGTGGACTTGCTGCATGAGCGGGCAGGGAGTAGCAGGATTTTGCATTTGCATGGACGCTTAGATCAGCTCCGTAGTTCGGTTGATGAGGAATATATAGAAACCATCGAAGGTGATCAGAGCTTGCGCCATCTGGATCGGGGCTTGAACTTAATGCGTCCGAATATCGTATGGTTTGGTGAGCATGTGCCAGAGTTCCAGCATGCGACACGCTTGATGGATCTAGCCGAAATCGTGATTGTCGTCGGTACCTCACTCAAGGTCTATCCTGCTGCTTCACTGCTAGAATACACACGCCCACGTACAGAGATTTATCTTGTTGACCCTAATCCGCCTGAGGCCAATGGACTGACCGCTGTGATTGCTAAGCGAGCGAGTGAAGGCGTGCCTGAGTTGGTGGAGATGTTGTTGAGGCATGGGTAATGTGCTGTTATTTAAGATGATTTATTAGGAGTGGAATATGCGTCTATATGATCCAGATTTTAAGCCATCCAAAGAGTTTGTTGATTCTTGGAGTAAGCAACGTGAGCGACACCCTAAGGGATTAGAAAA
>CAYFVY010000142.1:4364-4670 GCA_964346715.1 uncultured Pelistega sp.
ATCATGAGAATGCATAACCCACCTCACCCGGGTCTATTAGTGCGAGAATATATGGGAGATATGAGCGTCACTGAGGTTGCACAGCGTTTAGGTGTAACACGTGCTGCTTTGTCTCGAATTCTCAATGCTAAAGCTGCTATATCAGCCGATATGGCAGTACGCTTATCTATTTTGTTCAATACGAGTGTCAGAGATAGAGAATCAGGACTTTATTAAAGCCAATGTATTGTGGATTTTCTATCATGAAATGGCGCATGCTTTAATTCATCAATTAGATCTACCTGTATTAGGTAAAGAAGAGGATGC
>CAYFVY010000143.1:0-4611 GCA_964346715.1 uncultured Pelistega sp.
GCACACCCTTTATGCCACACTCGCGTACGGCCTGTACTAAGGCTTCAATAGCAGGTAGGCGCGTAAAACTACGGCGCCAGACTAAAACCACTTGACGGTTAGGCACAGGATCTTTGATGTCGATATATTTAACTAAATTATCATCAATAGCTGCAGACTCTAAGACTGAGCTTTTTGGCAATAGTGTGATACCCAGACCAGCTGCCACCATATGGCGGATCGTCTCCAGCGAAGAGCCTTCAAATGAGCGCTGAATCCCTTCGGTGCTGGCTGAGAAACGCGACATTTCAGGGCATACCTCAAGCACTTGATCGCGGAAACAGTGGCCACTACCGAGTAATAACATGGTTTCCAATTTTAACTGATCAACATCAAGAAGCGCCTCGTTAGCCCAATCATGCTTGGCTGGTACCGCGACTACAAAATCTTCTTCATACAGATTCAATACTTCAAGACCTGAGTCAGGTAATGGCAAGGCCATAATGGCGCAATCAATATCCCCTACCCGCAATAACTCTAATAGACGTATAGTAAAGTTCTCTTGCAAGATAAGCGGCATCTGGGGCGTCAACTCCAATTGCTTACGAACCAAGCGTGGCAATAGATAAGGGCCAATAGTATGAATAATCCCTACGCGTAGCGAACCATCGAGCGGGTCGTGGCCTTGGCGTGCAATTTCTTTTAATGTACTAGCTGCATCCAAGACTTTCTGCGCTTGAGCAACAATGCGTTCACCAATAGGCGTAATACCAACTTCTGAACCTCCGCGTTCAAAAACAGCTACACCTAATTCTTCTTCTAGTTTTTTAATCGCAACAGAGAGAGTCGGTTGACTAACAAAGCAAGCTTCCGCAGCACGACCAAAGTGGCGCTCACGTGCCACAGCGATAATGTATTTAAGTTCGATGAGTGTCAAGGGTTTCCTCTATAGGAAAGTGATGAATCTGACAATTCTAACGCTTATTAAAGAAAAAATCATAGAACTCAGACTTTCGTATTAGGATTTTTCTATTAAGATGATAAATAAAATCTATTAATAAAAACTTTTTTGTTCAATTCATATTGAATTAAACCAATATTATCAATCTTAACTACGTAAATAATCCTCACGTCCACGCATCCAGCGTTGTACATGCGCCTGCGCTGCCTGTGGATAGTGTTCCAACATTATCGCTGCTGCCTCGCGCGCTTGCTCAAGCAAATCACTATCTTGATCGATATCCGCAAAACGCAACATCTGCTCCCCGGACTGACGCAAGCCAAGAAACTCGCCTGGACCTCTTTGTTCCAAGTCGCGGCGAGCAATTTCAAAACCGTCCGTTGTTTCATAAAGCGCTTTAAGACGATGCTTAGCCGTCTCAGATAATGGGTCTTGATACATCAACACGCATACTGAAGCTGCTGAGCCACGCCCTACTCGCCCACGTAATTGATGCAATTGTGCCAAGCCAAAGCGCTCTGCATGCTCAATGATCATTAAGGAGGCATTAGGCACATCAACACCCACCTCAATCACGGTCGTAGCCACTAAGACATGTAATTTATGCGCTACAAAATCTTGCATTACCTGAGCTTTATCTGCGGCCGTCATGCGTCCATGCAATAGCCCAACACCAAGCTCACTTAACTCTTCGCTCAGAGTTTGGTGAGTATCGACAGCAGTTTGTAATTGCAAGGCTTCGCTTTCTTCAACTAAGGGGCAGACCCAATACACTTGCTTACCTAGCAGGCACTCTTGTCGTACCAAGCTTAAGATTTCGGCTCGTCGAGTATCCTTAAGAAGCTTTGTGATAACTTTCTGACGCCCCGGTGGTAACTCATCAATAACGGCGACATCTAAATCAGCCAAATAACTCATGGCCAAGGTACGCGGAATCGGTGTAGCACTCATACTTAATTGATGCGGCACTTGCTCATCACTGAGCACGGAGCTCTCGCCCTTTTTGCTCAAACTTAAGCGTTGCCCGACGCCAAAGCGATGTTGCTCATCAATAATCATTAAGCCAAGATGGTGAAACTCAACACCTTTTTGGATTAAGGCTTGCGTGCCGATTACTAAGCGTGCTTGCCCAGATTGGATCGCCTCTTGTGCTTCACGTTTTTGTTTTGCTTTAAGGCTGCCTGATAGCCAGACCACCTCAACATCTTGACTTGCAAACCATTTTTGCATCTTAATAAAATGCTGTTCTGCCAGAATTTCGGTAGGCGCCATGATTGCTACTTGTAGATTATTTTCTAATACTAAGCTAGCAATTAAAGCGGCAACAATTGTCTTGCCGCTACCTACATCACCTTGCAGCAAGCGATGCATAGGATAAGAGCGCTTAAGATCCCCACTTATTTCCTCAATAACACGTTGCTGAGCAGCCGTTAGCTCCAGAGCAAATTGAGCTAAGACCGCATCATAGAGGCGTCTTTTATTGATATCTATGATCGGTGCTGGAATCTTGGCGCGCGCCACACGCGCCAGATGCAAGGCAATCTGCTGCGCCAATAACTCATCAAACTTAACCCGTTCCCAAGCTGGATGCGAGCGATCCATTAAGGCATATATATCAACCTGCTTATCTGGTTTATGTAGGAAGTGAATAGCTTGAGAAAAATTAGCCAAGGCATATTTTTCTTGCAGAGTTTCAGGAATCGTATCCTCAATGAAAGATAGACGCGACAAAGATGCTGTGATTGCTTTACGAATACTCGGCTGAGCGAGTCCCTCAGTACTGGGGTATACAGGCGTTAAGGTACTGGCTAGGCTTTGTCCAGCTTTACTAATCTTGGGGTGGATAATCTCAAAGCCCCACTGCGCACTCCCACGCACCTCACCACGAATACGAATCAGCCCCGATTGTTCTAATTGTTTTTGTTGACTAGGGTAAAAATGAATCCAGCGCAACGCCAAGCTACCACTATCATCCTTGAAAGTGGCACTTAGTTGTTTGCGCTGGCGATAGCTAACTTGCACATTCTGCACTACCCCTTCGAGCTGCACTTGCATACCTGGATAGACTTGACTGATCTTATGGATCTGTGTCTCATCCTCATAACGCAAAGGCAGGTGCAGGGCAAAATCAAAATCACTCTGTAGGCCTAGAGCCTCAAATTTCTTCTCAGTGACAGTTTTAGGGCTGGCTGAATGTGCAGTCATGCCTATAGTTTAAACGACGATAATGCACTCAACCTCAAATTGCGCACCCTTAGGTAAAGCAGATACCTCAATCGTAGAACGCGCTGGAAATGGAGCAGGAATAAGCTCAGACATCACTGAGTTGGCAATACCGAAATTATTTAAATCAGTCACATACAAAGTCAGCTTAACAATATTATGCAAGGTACCACCTGCGGCATACACAATGCTACTGAGGTTAGTAAAAGCTTGACGAACTTGCTCTTCAAAATTCTCTGAAACTAATTCACTGGTTTCTGGGTCAATGCCTAGTTGGCCTGAAACATACATAGTACTACCGATTGGGGCAACAATACCTTGTGAATATGGGCCAATAGCAGCAGGTGCATTCTCAGTGAAAATAACTTGTTTCGTCATTATAGTCTCCGTTACGAGGTCAGAATTAATTAATGATAATCATACTATAACCCTTGCTTATCACTCAATAAAACCATACAGAATTTTAAGTTTTTTTCTTCTAGTGTTGGCTTGTGTTCATACTCTTGCTGCATTTGCGGCTACCCCCTTCTTTCTTAAATTCCTTCTTTGTCCTAGTTGTTCACGGAAATCATAGCTCCACTTAAATATTTATATCGCTGCAAATTCTATAATTTTTTACTTGCATATTAAGAAAACTTCTATTATTATTAATGCGAACTATTCTCATTCAACATAAGAATTTAATCATGAAAAAAACCTTTCGTTTAAAAAGTATTTTCGCAGCCGCTGCTCTTTTAGCAAGTTTTCAAACACAAGCGGCAAGTAATGAAGTAAATATTTACACCACTCGTGAACCTGGCTTATTAACCCCTATCCTTGAACAATTCACCAAAGACACAGGCATTAAAGCCAATACCGTTTTTGTAAAAGACGGTCTAGCTGAGCGTGTAGCCACTGAAGGTGCAAAATCACCTGCAGATATCTTGATGACTGTTGATATTGGTCGCTTAACTGAATTAGTGGATAAGGGCTTAACTCAAGCAATTGATAATAAAACCCTGAATGAGCGTATTCCATCACAATACCGTGGCAGCGATGGCCAATGGTATGCCCTCTCTTTGCGTGATCGCGTCTTATATGCTGCAAAAGAACTCGACTTAACGAGTTTTCACTACGAAGACTTAGCCGATCCGAAATGGAAAGGTAAGGTTTGCATTCGCTCGGGTCAACATCCTTACAATATCAGCTTATTTGCCGCTCTAATCTCACATAACGGTATTGAAAAAACAGAAGAATGGTTAAGAGGTGTTAAAGCCAACTTAGCTCGCAAAGCTGCTGGTGGTGACCGTGAAGTTGCCCGTGATATTCTTGCGGGAATATGTGACATTGGCATTGCTAATGCGTATTATGTAGGACGTATGCGTAATGCAGAGCCTGGTAGTGAGCAATACCAATGGGGTGAAGCCATTAAAGTTATCCGCCCTACTTTCTCAAGCATTTCTGGTGGC
>CAYFVY010000144.1:0-4522 GCA_964346715.1 uncultured Pelistega sp.
TTAAGATAATAGGGCAGAACGATGGGTAGAAGACGAGGCCAGGATATAACGGGCGTGTTATTACTTGATAAACCTGAGGGTCTTTCAAGCAATCATGCCCTACAAAGGGCTCGCCGTGCATTAGATGCAAAAAAGGGTGGTCATACTGGAACCTTGGATCCGTTTGCCACAGGCTTATTAGTGTGTTGTTTTGGTAAAGCCACTAAAATTTGTGGCCCAATGCTCAATGTCGATAAAACCTATCATGCAACTTTATCTTTAGGTAGTGAAACAGATTCCGGTGACTTAACCGGAGAAGTGACGCAAGCAGCTGGTGCTGATTTTGTTGGGGTCACTGAAGCTGAGGTTGAAGCCGTTTTGCCTCAATTCAGGGGTGACATTGAGCAGATCCCACCGATGTATTCCGCACTTAAGCGTGATGGTCGTCCTCTCTATGAATATGCACGTCAAGGTATAGAACTGGAGCGAGCTCCACGTGCCGTGACAATTTATGAATTAAAATTACTCGAGTTTTCTGAGCGTCAATTACGACTTGAAGTGTTCTGCAGCAAAGGCACTTATATTCGTACCTTGGCACAAGATATTGGGCGCGCCTTAGGGTGTTATGCACACTTAACCGCATTACGTCGTACAACGGTTGGCCCCTTTAAACTTGATGAGGCAGTTACTTTAGAGGATTTTCAACAACTGGAAAATCCACAAGAGAAATTGCAAGAATTACAGACATTACCCGCTGGTCTTGTGCCAGAGAAATTACTTCAAAAGGATATATTATGAGCCGCGCGCTCCGTAACATTGCCATTATTGCTCACGTTGACCATGGTAAAACAACGATGGTTGACCAATTATTACGCCAAGCAGGCACGTTCCGTGACAATCAACACATCGCTGAACGCGTGATGGACTCAGGTGATATTGAGAAAGAGCGCGGTATTACTATTTTGTCTAAAAACTGTGCTGTTGAATATGAAGGCACACACATCAATATTATCGACACACCAGGACACGCGGACTTCGGTGGTGAAGTTGAGCGCGTTTTATCGATGGTTGATGGTGTATTGCTTTTAGTTGACTCAGTTGAAGGCCCGATGCCACAGACGCGTTTTGTGACGAAAAAGGCACTTGCTTTAGGTTTAAAACCTATCGTTGTGGTGAATAAGATTGACCGTCCAGGCGCACGTCCTGACTTTGTAGTGAATACCACTTTTGATTTGTTCGATAAATTAGGCGCTACTGAAGAGCAGCTTGATTTCCCTGTTGTGTATGCTTCAGGTTTATCAGGTTTTGCTGGTTTAACGGATGATGTACGCAGTGGTGATATGCGTCCATTGTTTGAAACTGTATTAAAGCACGTACCTCAGCGTGACGATGATAAAGATGGCCCATTGCAACTACAGATTATTTCTCTAGACTATAGCAGCTACGTCGGTAAGATTGGTGTTGGTCGTGTGAATCGTGGTCGTGTGCGTCCAGGACAAGAAGTTGTTGTTAAGTTCGGTGTAGATGGTGAACAAAGCAAAGGTCGCATCAACCAAGTCTTTAAATTTAAAGGCTTAGAGCGTGAGATGGTGGACAGTGCTGAGGCTGGCGATATTGTTCTCATTAATGGTATTGAAGAAATTGGTATTGGTTGCACATTATGTGACCCAAGTAAACCAGAAGCATTGCCAATGTTGAAGATTGATGAACCAACCTTGACGATGAACTTCATGGTGAATACTTCGCCATTAGCAGGTCGTGAAGGTAAGTTTGTAACGAGCCGTCAGATTCGTGACCGCTTAAATCTAGAGCTAAAATCTAACGTAGCGTTGCGTGTGAGTGATACAAGTGACGATACAGTATTCGAAGTGAGTGGCCGTGGTGAGTTGCACTTAACCATTCTCCTAGAAAATATGCGTCGTGAAGGGTATGAATTAGCTGTTTCACGTCCTCGTGTTGTGTATAAAGAAATTGATGGTGTTCGTCATGAGCCGATGGAGTTATTGACGATTGACTTAGAAGATGATCACCAAGGTGGTGTGATGGAAGAGATCGGTCGTCGTAAGGGTGAACTACTCGATATGCAATCTGACGGTCGTGGTCGTACCCGTTTAGAGTACCGAATCCCAGCACGTGGCCTAATTGGTTTCTCAAGTGAGTTTATGTCAATGACACGTGGTACGGGCTTAATGAGTCATATTTTTGATGATTATGCGCCAGTACGTGAAGGTAGCATTGGTGAGCGTCGTAATGGTGTATTGATTAGCCAAGATAATGGTGATGCTGTTGCCTACGCTTTATGGAAACTCCAAGATCGTGGTCGTATGTTTGTTTCGCCAGGAGAGCCATTATACGAAGGCATGATTATTGGTATTCACTCACGCGATAATGACTTGGTTGTTAACCCAATTAAGGGCAAACAACTAACTAACGTTCGTGCTTCAGGTAAGGATGAGGCCGTGAGCTTAGTACCACCTATCAAATTGAACCTAGAGTATGCGGTAGAGTTTATTGATGATGACGAATTGGTGGAAGTAACACCGAAGAGCATCCGTCTGCGTAAGCGCTTCCTATTGGAGCATGAGCGTAAACGTGCTGCACGTGAAGCCAATGCGTAATAAGTAATTAGCTAGTAATTGAAACCTAGTAAGAGTCATTCGATTTTTACTAGGTTTTTTTATTGTCTGCATGTCAGTGGTGAGGTAAATGTAAAAAGCGGCTTATTTGATTTAAATCAGTAGCTTTATGTTGAAAAGTTTATTATTATGGCTCATATAGCGTTAGTATTATGTGTATACATTCCTTCAAATCTTAATTGATTTCCCTATGGCTAATTTACGTACGAATACGCAAGTAAGGCAAGGTCGCTCAGTTTATCTGATTGCGGCAATCGCTTTGATGTTCGCTTTACGTAGCCTTGTGCCTGCTGGATTCATGCCTGACCAAGCCTCAATGAGCGAAGGCAAGCTTAGAATCGAGATCTGTGGCCCTGATGGAGTGTCATACGCCTATCTGAATCTTTCCTCTGAGCAGTCCCCGCAGCGTGGTCAACATACGACCACCGCGTTTAGCTGCATATTTTGTGTACTTTCTGCACAAGGTTTAATGAGTGGTAGTAGCGCAGATCATCTCAAGATAGTGACTCCTGTCTTGAGTGAATTACTTGTGCTTCAGCACTATGAACCTATCCCTGTGCAGAATGTCGGTCCTCCCATGGGGCCGCGAGCACCGCCATATACTATTTAACGGGTTGGCTTGAATTTACTCCAAGCTATTTGGTCGCAAGTAGTTGCCTCTTACTGCTTGTGACTGACGCTGATCCGTAGTAGCACCTACTTGTATTAACATTGCCTCTTATGTTGATAATAAGTAATTCCCTGGCTAGTACGGATTAGCATGCAGAAAAATAATAAGATATGCTATTGTTAGTCATTGTGTTTAATAATAAGAAGGAACATCAATGGCTAAATCATCCAAGAATGGCTTCAAACCAGGTTTTTCAGATCGCTACCGCATTGAAGATGGTAGCAAGTTCGTACTCGCAGAACAAACGACTGCGCCTGAAATTAAATTTGATAATGGCGACGCGAAAGATCTTCTTGAGGACATCGTTGAAGAAATTTCTGAATTACAGAACGTACTCTATGCCGACAATAAGTGGGCCTTGCTTCTTGTCTTTCAGGCTATGGATGCAGCAGGTAAAGACTCAACCATTAAGAATATTCTCACTGGGGTGAACCCACAGGGTGTGGATGTATTCTCGTTTAAGGCTCCGAGCACCTTAGAGCAGGATCATACCTACTTATGGCGTACTGATTGTCTAGCACCCGAACGTGGCAAGATTGGCGTGTTTAACCGTTCATACTATGAAGAAACCTTAGTGGTTCGTGTGCATCCAGAGATCTTGCATAAACAACACATAGATAAATCCTTGATTACCGAGGATATCTGGCAGGAGCGATTTGAGGATATTCGCCATAGAGAAAAGCACTGGCGCCGCAATGGTACGATTGTATTAAAATTCTTCTTGAATATTTCTCGTGCAGAGCAGAAGCAACGCTTTTTAGATCGTATCGATCGCCCACAGAAAAATTGGAAATTTGAAAAAGCGGATATCCATGAACGCCAATTCTGGAATGAC
This sequence comes from uncultured Pelistega sp., assembly GCA_964346715.1. Classification (GTDB taxonomy): domain Bacteria; phylum Pseudomonadota; class Gammaproteobacteria; order Burkholderiales; family Burkholderiaceae_B; genus Taylorella. Next base: position 4,121 of record CAYFVY010000144.1, read on the forward strand.
TATATGCATGCGTATGAAGAGACTATTCGTCATACTGCGACAGAACATGCACCTTGGTATGTGATTCCAGGCGATAGCAAACCCTTTGCACGTTTGATGGTTGCTGACGCTGTGCATCAAGCTCTGAAGAAATTAGATCTTAAGTACCCACAATTGCACCCAGGTGAGCTAGATTACTTAGCACAATGCCGTCAAATCTTGATGAATGAAAATGATTAAGAGGGGTTCGTTGTAAAAGTTATAGGAAATTTGAGGGGAAAAACATAGGAAAAACTAGAGGGAAATAAGATTTTTACAAAAAAGTTGATATTTTTTATAAAAATACTTTCTTTTTAATTTTTCCTATGCTATTATTCTTTTCTTACAGAAATGTTGATTAGTCTAGAAGGCGAATTTAAGCGG
>CAYFVY010000145.1:0-4515 GCA_964346715.1 uncultured Pelistega sp.
TATTAATAACAGATCTGCGCAATGGCCGCGCCTTCCATCTCGGTACATAAGGCTTGTGGATGTTCCTGACTTAATCGCTCAGCATGTTCATGGGCACTGACAAACTGGTCGCCGCTTAAAATCACGCCTTGATGCAGATGAATTGAATGTGCTTGCTCTTGCTCGGCTAATGATGCTTCACCATCCGCTAACTCACCACTCAAACAATCTGCACCTGCACGCTCTTTACGTAAACCAAACTGCTGCATGACTTCAGGACTAACATCTTTTACCAGACCATCATCGCTGCTCAAGTACTCTTGTGCGGCTGCTAATAATTCCTGGCTCATCTTCTCATCGGCGGCAAAGTGAGCACGGCCGAGGAGGGGGATTTCATAGCGCGGGAAAATTGGGCTGGCATCAAAGTCATGCTGCATCAACTCGGTCGCCACAACAATATCACCCACATGAACATGCTCAGCAATACCACCAGCTAAGCCCGTAAAGACAATCTGTTCAACATTAAACTCACGAATTAAGGTGACGCAAGTGGCACTGGCGGCGACTTTACCAATACGGGCTAAGACGACAACACACTCATGTTGACCAATCTGACCTTGGTAATAATCGCGTTGACCAATGCGTGTGACTTGCATTTGCGGTCCCATTAAGGTCAATAAATCAGCAATCTCTTGCTGTAATGCCGCCATAATCCCAATTTTCATTTTATTTAATTCCTCTTAACAAGCTCCAAATAAAAAGAGCTTGCACCAATCTACATTAAGATTAAACTACTCTTAATCTATCTCAGCACAAGCTCTACTAAGCACGATGGCTTAACGCTAGCTTGATGATCTACTACTACTACTTATCTCTTCATCAAATCAAAGAACTCATTGTTGGTCTTTGTTGAGCGTACTTTATCTAAGATAAACTCCATAGCCTCGACTTCATCCATCTCATGGATAAATTTACGAAGTACCCAAACCTTCTGGAGCGTATCTGGCTTCATCAAGAGTTCTTCACGGCGAGTACCTGATTTATTCAAGTTGATCGCTGGGTAGATACGTTTTTCAGCTAGGCGGCGTTCGAGGTGTACTTCAGAGTTACCGGTACCCTTGAACTCTTCATAAATCACTTCGTCCATACGGCTACCTGTCTCAATGAGAGCAGTACCAATAATGGTTAGTGAGCCACCTTCTTCAAGATTACGTGCGGCACCGAAGAAGCGCTTAGGACGTTGTAAAGCATTCGCATCAACACCACCTGTGAGCACCTTACCAGAGGCAGGAACCACGGTATTGTAGGCACGAGCTAAACGTGTAATCGAGTCAAGCAAGATCACCACGTCTTTCTTCAGTTCTACTAAACGCTTGGCTTTCTCAATCACCATCTCAGCAACTTGTACGTGACGGGTTGCAGGTTCATCGAAGGTTGAGGCAATTACTTCACCACGAACGGTGCGTTGCATCTCAGTTACTTCCTCAGGACGCTCGTCCACGAGTAAAACAATCAAGGTCGCATCAGGATAATTGGTGCTGATTGAGTTAGCAATCTGCTGCATCATCACGGTCTTACCTGATTTAGGGCTAGCTACAATCAGAGCACGTTGACCTAAACCCATAGGGGCAAAGATATCCAAAATACGACCAGTACGGTTTTCTTCGCTACGAATATCGCGTTCAAAAACTAACGGCTTATTTGGATGAAGCGGTGTTAAGTTCTCAAACATGATGCGGTGCTTCATCATTTCTGGTGCTACACCATTCACTTTTTCAACTTTTACCAAGGCAAAATAACGTTCGCCATCTTTAGGTACGCGAACCTCACCTTCGATCGAATCACCTGTGTGCAGATTAAAACGACGAATTTGTGAAGGAGAAATATAGATATCTTCAGTACTGGCTAAGTAAGAAGAGTCGGGAGAGCGTAAGAAGCCAAAGCCATCGGGCAGGACTTCAAGTACACCATCACCAAAAATTTGTTCGCCCATTTTGGCACGACGCTTCATAATGGCAAACATTAATTCTTGTTTGCGAAAGCGGTTAGCATTATCAATTTCTAGGCCAGCGGCGATTTCAAGTAGTTGCGACACATGCAGTGTCTTGAGTTCATTTAAGTGCATTATTGTTTAATAAGTAAAAGTCAGTGGCGAGTTGGGGACAACTTGCGCGGTGCGAAAATATTGGCACTAAATCAGTAGAGACTAGCGAAATAATTGCTCGCTACATTTGAATCCATACTGAATTAGTGCTAAAGCAAGAGTAATGTTTAGGAAGTAAGAGCTTCTCAGTGCTTGCTAGCACATCGTTAAGAAGCTCTCTATCGGCATTAAATTAGACGGCACCGTCAATGAACTTGCTTAATTCAAGCTTGTTAACTGCACCGACTTTAGTGGCTACAGATTGACCATCTTTAAAAATCATCAATGTAGGGATACCGCGGATGCCGAATTTAGCGGCAAGATCAGGATGCTGTTCAACGTCAACTTTAACGACTTGCAGGTCAGGACGCTCAGAAGCGACTTGCTCCAAAATCGGTGCAATGATTTTGCAAGGACCACACCATGGTGCCCAGTAGTCAACTAATACAGGTTTGTCTGATTGTAATACGTCAGCATCAAAACTTGTTGCTGTTGCATTTTTAATAATATCGCTCATAGGAATGTCAATATAAAAGGTTTGGAAATTCTATAGGAAAGTGATTACCTAGTTTAAGGCCACACCATTATTATCACGTTTGCGTTGAATCAACGATAGCTGATTAGTTCAGGTTCACTTGTTAATGCTACACTATATGTAGTCATTAGCAGATTATAACCGTCTCACTACTGTTGGTGGGTGGTTTGAGTATCTCATTCTGTTGAGCATCTCAATTAAAGATAGGTAAGTCTCAATGGTATCCATTATTCCGTGGCCCTTAGCTTATGGCTAATCAGGCATATCGACAGAGATTTTGAATACCGCGACGGGTTTTCGTTATGTTCGTCAGAAGTAAGAATACCATTACTTTTAGGTGAATGTGTCAAAGACCCGCGTTTTCTAAGACAAAAGGCGATTTCAACCATTAAAATGTCTGTTTTTTAGCACAATTGAGAATTTCAGGTGGCAAGTTTAGAAAATTACGACGAGAGTTCGATCCGGGTTCTTAAGGGCCTTGAGCCCGTGCGTGAGCGACCCGGGATGTATACCCGAACCGATAACCCTTTGCATATCATTCAAGAAGTGATTGATAATGCGGCCGATGAGGCCTTAGCGGGTTTCGCTAAGAAAATTCAAGTGACCCTAAATAGTGATAATAGTATTACTGTTGAAGACGATGGGCGTGGTATCCCGATTGGCTTGCATCCGACTGAGCAAGCACCAGTGGTGGAAATTGTCTTTACACGCCTACATGCTGGGGGTAAATTTGATAAAAAGGCGGGTGGTGCTTACGCCTTCTCGGGTGGTCTGCACGGCGTCGGTGTTTCTGTGACGAATGCCTTATCAACAAAATTAGAAGTGTCTGTGACCCGTGATGGTGGCGTGCATGAAATTGTCTTTGCCAATGGTGGTCAGGTACAGACAGAACTGCATAAAGCCGCGGACGCACCTAAGCGTCGAAGCGGTACGCGTGTACGTGCGTGGCCCGACCCGAAATATTTTGACTCAGCGCAAATTCCCGTAAATGAATTAATTCATCTTCTACGTAGTAAGGCAGTCTTGATGCCTGGCGTGGAGATGAGTCTCGTGATTGAGAAGACTGGTGAGCGCCGCCAATGGTTGTATAGCGAAGGTTTGCGTGGCTACCTGAAAGAAGAATTAGCGGATGTTGAATTATTAATTCCTGCCTTTAGTGGCCAAGAATACGCTGATAAAAACCATGAGAGCTTTTCCGAAGGGGAAGGTGCTGAGTGGGTTGTGGCCTGGACTGTTGATGGTCAGGTAGTGCGTGAATCTTATGTAAACTTGATTCCTACTAAGGCAGGTGGTACCCATGAGTCGGGCTTACGTGAGGGTTTATTTAATGCGTTAAAAGGCTTTGCGGAGATGCATAGTTTGCTGCCTAAGGGTATCAAGCTGCTACCTGAAGACGTGTTTGCCCGTGCCAGTTTTGTGCTTTCGGCTAAAGTTTTAGATCCACAATTCCAAGGTCAGGTGAAGGAGCGTTTAAACAGCCGTGATGCAGTACGCTTAGTCAGTGGATTTGTCAAAAGTGCATTGGAGCTGTGGCTCAACTCGAATGTCGATCATGGTAAGAAACTGGCCGAGTATGCGATTCGTCAAGCACAAGCACGTACGCGTTCAGCACAGAAAGTTGAGAAGCGTAAGAGCTCAGGTGTGGCCGTCTTACCTGGTAAATTAACCGATTGTGAATCGCATGACACCACACGTACCGAAGTCTTTTTAGTCGAAGGTGACTCTGCCGGCGGTTCAGCGAAGATGGGACGTGATAAGGAATTTCAAGCGGTTTTACCCTTGCGCGGTAAGGTTTTGAACTCATGGGAAGTCGATCGCGATCGCCTTTTTGCTAATAATGAAATTCATGATATTTCGG
>CAYFVY010000146.1:0-4503 GCA_964346715.1 uncultured Pelistega sp.
TAAACCATCTCTTCTTTTACTTGGTCTTTCAAAAAAAGTTTGTGCTGAACTTGTTGTCACGAGCTTGTGGCCTTGTACCTCGTACTGGGACAGATTGAGGGTAAATTCCAAACTTGCTTGTCGCTTAGCATCGCTAATATCAATATAAGGAACCAAGCCCCCACCTGACCAGCGTTGACGATCACGTACAGCACGTGAGTTAGCTAAGGGATTCGATGCACCTGTAAAAATATTCCAATTAGTCGCCGATTGAACCCAACGCCAGAAATCTTGACTGGAAAAATCATCAGGAGGATCTTTGGCATATTCCAAACCAGCGGGAACGCCCGAGGATTGACCAGGAATCCATCCCCAACCCATTGGGTATTCACGATAATAGCAACCGATCCACTTGTTCGAGCGCAAGGCATGATACGACTGCGTATCCATAGATTGCCAATTTCCTTGGGCATTAAGAATTGTGTGACCACGGCGTCTTAACTCATGTCGTAGCAATGGACAACGCTCACTGACAGGTAATAGACTTTTACCCGTATAGTCGCGCTCATCTAAAAATCGATACACCGCGGCCACTTCACTCAATAAAGAACGATAATTCGCTTTAGGGCTGAACACAGTACTAAATTCTTTATAAGAAGGCTGACTAATCGACCAGCTTAGCTCCCCTCTTTCTACCTTCTCGGGTAGCTCGATTTGCGCGAAACTTTTTAGACTATTTTCATTAGCGGTAGCACCAAGTCTCTCAGTCGACACCAAGCCTAAACCAGCAAGCGGCTTATCATGCATAGACACTATCGAGCGATCCGTATAGTTTTGTTGTAAGACCGCTTGAATCGCCTTATCACGTGCAGTTTCCATGGTATTTTTAATTGCTAAACTCACCTTAGCAAGCACATGCTCTACAATTCGGTCATGCTCAGCAAACTGTCTATGTAGTTGATTATCTTGGTGAGCAATTGAACTGATTGCTAAGGCTCTGCGCGCTTGTGTATAGGCACTACCGTGCTTCGCACCAAAATGCATGGCAATCACATAAGCAGGTGGGTTCGCTCTACTGAGTTGCTCACCTTCAGTGCTACTCCAACGTGCCCATGAGCCAAGAGTCACCAAGTGCGCCATAGCCATCTGATGGCCAACTTGAGCTAAATTAATATAAGCTTGCATATTTAAAGCACGCGCTTGTATCAACGCACCTGAATAGGCTGCTGCATCGACAGCGTGAGTTTGCTTAAGACGCGCAGCAACCAAGCGGCCATTATTGTACATAGTGATTAAGGCAATCGATAAAATTGCCAAAAACAACATACCCAAAATAAGAGCCTGACCTGATTGTGCTTTAAGTGCTGATTGCGGCATATTAATTACCCGCGGCCGCATTACCAGTAAAGCTTTTTAGAGATTTTGCTGCAGTTTGAGCTGCAGCACTTTCAGCTGCTTGCTGCGCAACTTGTGATTCAGCAGTGCCATCTTCACCAGCAAGTTCTTTAGCCATCGCTGCAGTCTGTGATCGAATTACTTGTCCAAATAATTGATAGACGGCAATCGCAGCCACAGCGACTAAGGCGACGATAATTATATATTCCGTCATCCCCTGCCCGCGCTGCTTACGTAAAGATTTCTGCATACTACTCTCCATAGACTCATTAAAAGAATAGAAAGTAGTTTGCTATAGCGAAGTCAAATCAACAATTCGCAAATCTAACAATAGATGTAAATGTCCTAGAGGAATTAGCTCACAGCACGCCAACAACGAACCCAACGTTGCGTCTCATCATTCGCACCATCAACTATAGCCAAGAGTTCTTGAGGACGAAGGCATTTATCATTATCTCGCTTAGCGCAGCGATCATAGAAATAACAGCCCTTAGGTAAATTACGATTACTCGGCAAGTCTTTCGCATCTAAGCGCTGATCAAATCGTAAACTAGAGTGTAAATTCGGCACAGCATCCAATAATAATTGTGTATAGGGATGTGCTGGTGTGTCCATAATTGCCGTTGTTTGTCCTAGCTCCAGTAGCTGTCCTAAGTACATAACGCCCATACGCTGACTCATGTACTTCACTACGGACACATTATGCGAAATTAAGACATAGCTTAATCCTAACTCTTTCTGTAAGGCAATCAAGAGATTAAGAATCTGTGCCTGTACAGAAATATCTAAAGCTGATGTTGGTTCATCTAAGACAATAATATCGGGTTTAGGTGCTAAGGCACGAGCGATCGCAATGCGTTGTCGTTGCCCTCCTGAAAACTCATGGGGATAACGATCTAGGTATTCATGACGGATACCGACTTGCTTAGCCAGCTCTTCTGCTCGTTGGCGTAATGCTTTGCTAGACATCCCCCCTCGCACATGAAGTGGCTCAGTAATGATTTTCCACACTGGCAAACGCGGATCTAGAGAGGATTGTGGGTCTTGAAAAACAATCTGAATCGAGGGCTTAGCTCCTGTGCTATGCCATTGAATTGTGCCTTTACTTGGTGCCAGCAAGTTTATCAAAACTTGTGCTAAGGTACTTTTGCCACAACCGGATTCGCCTACAATGCCTAAGGTTTCACCGCGTTTAATCTCTAAACTGACACCATTTAAGGCATGCGCATAGGCCTGTGGCTTACCCAGAAAATTGCGCTTTAAGGGAAAGTGTACGGACACATCGTTAAGACTTAATAAAGTATGTTCAGACATGGCTAGACCTTTTCCTGCACGACCCAACATGCAGTATGGTGCGTCATCGAGTTAGCTAAAGGAAGTAAACAAGGTTTTTGCTGACAGATTGTTTGACGCTCCGCACAACGCTCCATAAAGCTACAACCCTGAGGTAATTGCGCAAGATTAGGCACTTGCCCAGGTATAGTGGCCAATTCTTCACCAGCTAAGGCTTTTTCAGGTAAACCAGATAAAAGTCCTCGCGTATAAGGATGCTGAGGTGTATATAAGACCTCCTGGGTCAAGCCCTGCTCCACAATACTACCGGCATACATGACGTACACACGCTCACAAAACTGAGCAACCACAGCAAGATCATGGGTAATTAATAAAATTGCCGTACCCGTCTGACGTGCTCGCTCACGTAATAATAATAAGACCTGCTTTTGTACCGTGACATCCAAGGCAGTAGTGGGTTCATCGGCAATCAATAGTTCTGGATCGCATGAGAAGGCCAAGGCGATCATAATACGCTGACGCATCCCTCCTGAGAGTTCAAAAGGATAACTTGAAAAAACCTGTTCAGGATCGGCGATATCCATATCGCGCAAAAGCTTAATTGCCTTATCTTTAGCAGCTTGTTTTGAAATCTTCTGATGGCGCAAAATAACGCCTAGAAGCTGTTTACCGACTTTCATCACAGGATTTAATGCACTCATCGGTTCTTGGAAAATCATGGCAATTTGCCTGCCACGAATATCCAACATGTCGTGCTCTGGACAGTCAAGAATATTTTTGCCTTGCAGATGAATTGAGCCTTGCTTTACTTGATAGGCATTATCTGCAATCAGGCGATTGCTCATCATAGCCGTAACTGATTTCCCTGAACCGGACTCACCTACCAGTCCTACAATTTCTCCAGGATACACATCTAAACTGACACCATTCAGTGCTTTCACCGAACCTTTATAAATTGGAAACTCAATAAATAAGTCTTTAATCGATAACACTGCATCAGGTGGTACGATTTGGCTAATTGGCATTATTTCACCTTCTGTTTAGGGTCAAGCAAATCACGCACCCCATCACCTAATAAGTTAAACCCAATGGCTGTCAACAAAATAGCCAGACCAGGAAAGGTTGAATACCACCACTGGTCAATTAAAAAGTTGCGTCCTGATGAAATCATCGCGCCCCATTCCGCTGTTGGTTGCTGAGCGCCTAGACCAATAAACCCTAAGGCTGCTGCCATTAAAATGGCATTACCAATATCTAAGGTCATTTGTACAATAATCGGTCCTGAAGCATTACGTAAGACATGCCATTGCACAATATGGCGTCTACTCGCACCAAAAGTTTGGGCCGCTTTTACATACGTCATCTCACGAATACTCAAGGTCTGCCCACGAGCTAAGCGGACATAGTAAGGAATTCGTACTAAGGTAATGGCTAACATTGCATTAAACAAGCTCGGCCCAAGCGCAGCTGCTAAGGCCATGGTGAGAATCAGTGAAGGGACAGACAACATAATGTCCATAATGCGCATAATCAGTGAGTCAACCCACCTGCCAATAATCCCCGCAAAGCAACCAATAGTAGAGCCAATAATACTGGCGACCAAGGCGACAAAAACACCAACACCTATCGATTGTTGGCCACCGTACAATACACGGCTAAAGATATCGCGCCCTACTTCGTCAGTGCCAAAAAAATGCAGCATGGATGGTGCTTGTAAGCGCGCACGTAAATTAATCGCATCAGGCGCATAGGGTGCAATTACTGGCGCTAAGATTGCCAGCATACACATCGTGAAAATAATCCCGATGCCAATTAAAGTCATTGGACTACGCTTAA
>CAYFVY010000147.1:0-3197 GCA_964346715.1 uncultured Pelistega sp.
AGAACAAGAAGGCTTATTGCCAACACAAGGTGTATTTAAGAAGAGTACTTTAAATGATTTTATTGAGTTAGGGCCTGAAGTATGGGCACAAGTACGTGCCAAATTACAAGAATTGCTCAATGAAAACACAGCGACGCTTAGAGATAATGAAGTATTACGCAATAAGGTTTTCGTTAAGCAAAGTGATGTCACCATGCACTTACCTGTGCAGATAACAGGTTATACAGACTTTTACTCTTCTAAAGAGCATGCTTATAACGTAGGCTGCATGTTTAGAGATCCTAAGAATGCTTTGATGCAAAACTGGACTGAGCTACCAGTAGGCTATAACGGTCGTCCTAGCACGGTTGTGGTGAGTGGTACTGATGTGATTCGTCCTAGCTCACAGATTAAATTGCCGAATGAAGAGCGTCCTGTCTTTAGCGCATGTCGTAAGTTGGACTTTGAATTAGAAACAGGTTTTATTATTGGTGTACCCACTAAGCAAGGTCAACCTATCCCTGTTGAAGAGGCAGAGAAACATATTTTTGGTATGGTGTTATTAAATGACTGGAGTGCACGCGATATCCAGCAATGGGAGTATGTACCATTAGGTCCATTTAATAGTAAAACATTTGCCACCTCAATCAGCCCTTGGATTGTGACGATGGAGGCCTTGGAGCCATTCCGTGTTGAAGGACCTAAACAAGACCCCGTTCCATTAGCTTACTTACAAGACAATAAAGCAAACTCATTTGATATTCACCTTGAAGTTGCGATTCAGACGGATGATGCTGCGCCAGAGAATATTATCTCGAATACTAACTTTAAATATATGTATTGGAGTATGAGTCAACAATTGGCGCACCACACGATTGCTGGATGTAGCGTTAATGTCGGTGATGTGATGGGTTCAGGTACTATTAGTGGCCCAACAAAAAACTCCTACGGTAGCTTATTAGAAATCACATGGAACGCCACCGAGCCATTGACCTTAAGTAATGGCGAAGAGCGTTCATTCTTAAAAGATGGCGATACGCTGGTATTGCGTGGTCATTGCCAAGCGCAAGATTACCGTATTGGTTTTGGTGAAGTGTCTGGCAAGATTTTACCTGCCCTTAAATTTGCCTTTCAGGATTAAGCATGAAGTTGTACAGTTATTTCCGTAGCTCTGCGACGTATCGTGTCAGGATTGCCTTAAATCTTAAGGGACTGGAGTACGACGTCGTGCCAGTTCATCTCATTAAGAATGGTGGTGAACAGCATTCAGCAGAGTACGCCAAACTCAACCCAAGTGAGCTTGTGCCAACACTGGTGACTCAGGATGTTCCACTCAGCCAATCACTAGCAATTCTAGAGTACTTAGAAGAACAGTATCCTAATCCAGCCTTATTACCTAAGGATCCGATTCTACGTGCGCAAGTTCGTGGTTTTGCTCAGCATATCGCCTGTGATATTCACCCAGTGAATAATTTACGCATATTACAGTATCTGGTTAACGATCTACAGCTCTCAGAGGAGCAAAAACTTGACTGGTATGCCCACTGGATTCACAAAGGCTTTACTGCTTTGGAAGCTGATTTAAGAACGCGTGAAAGTAAGTTTGCCTTCGGTGATACGCCAACAATAGCGGATTGCTGCTTGGTACCGCAAGTGTATAACGCACAACGCTTTAATTTAGATTTATCCCCATACCCGCGCTTATTAGCCGTTAATAATCAATGTTTGCAACTTGATGCTTTCCAAAAGGCTGCGCCTGAGCAACAAGTTGATGCCGTTTAAATTTAGGAGACAAGTAATGAAAATCAAAAGAATTCACCATGTAGCATATCGCTGCAAAAATGCTAAAGAAACCACAGAGTGGTATCAGAAGATGCTAAATATGGATTTTATTTTAGCCTTTGCTGAGAACAGCGTTCCTTCAACGAAAGCACCAGACCCGTATATGCATATCTTCTTAGACGCAGGTATGGGTAATGTATTAGCATTCTTTGAGCTACCAACACAGCCTGAGATGGGACGAGATGAGAATACTCCTCAATGGGTTCAACACATTGCTTTAGAAGTGGAAGACTTAGCTGCTTTACAAGAAGCACGTGCTCATCTAGAAGCCAATGGCGTTAATGTACTCGGTATTACCAATCACGGTATTTTTCATTCAATCTATTTCTTCGATCCTAATGGTCACCGCTTAGAGTTAACCTATAACGATCCTAAGGCCGCTGAAAAAATCGCCATGATCTCAGAAGAAATGAAATATGAAATGCTCGAAGAATGGGATCGCACGAAGAAGGCACCAAGCCATACTCAGTTCTTACACGCCGAAGAGTTTAATGCATAGTAAATTAATCGAGCAAGTATCAGCTGATTAGAAGTAAATAAACAGCGAATGTATACCCCCTAATGATGAGATATTATTAGGGGGTATTTCAATGGATGTGTAAAAAGTTGTAGTAGTCCGATATAGTTGTCGCGAGGTAGTGGGATAACTGGTGTCGCCGTTTGTTTGATATGTCCCATAATGTTATGGGCTTTCACTCATGAAAATGAGTAATGTTGATTTCTACAATATACACGACAAGAAAAAAAACCAGCTAAAGCCTAAACCTATAGCTGATTATCTCGAGCAATGTAGTTGAACTACATTAAAGCATGCTTAGAGTTCAAGAACTAACCTACCACCCTTAGCGCGTGAGCAACAGGTCATTAGCTTATTATTAGCTTCTTTCTCACTACGAGTCAGCACGACATCACGGTGATCAATTTCTCCCTCAAGTGCTTTAACTTCACAAGAACCGCACAGACCTTCGCAGCAGTCGCTTTGAATATCAATATTGGCGGCTTTAAGTACGGTTAGAATGGTTTGATCGGCAGGTACAGTTAAGGTAATACCAGAGTCTTTTAGCTCGACTTCAAAAGCGTGTTCCTTACTTGGGTCTAAGGTGCCAAGTACAGAGTGGAAGTGTTCAATACGTAGTGCATCTTCAGGCCAGTTAGCGCAACAGTTTTCAAGTGCTTCAAGCATTCTTACTGGACCACAAGCGTATATCTGTGTGTTAGCGTCAGGTGTAGCTAGTAGCTCATCAAAATTATTACGTAGACCTTCTTCTTTAGCATAGACCTTGAGACATGAACCGTGCTCTGCCGCTAATTCATTGACAAAAGCCATGGTATCTCTAGAACGACCGCTATAGTGAATTTCATAATCAACACCGCGC
>CAYFVY010000147.1:3207-4494 GCA_964346715.1 uncultured Pelistega sp.
CAGCCACTAAGATAACTTTCTGAGCTTCATTACTTAGGCGGAAGTGATTGCGAGGACCACGAATATGTAGGCGTTCACCAGCCTTAGCATGCTCATGAATCCAGGCAGAACCGCCACGGCTTTCTGAGTCTTTAAGAACGGCGACTTCATATACATGGCTTTCATTCGGATCGCCGCAGAGTGAATATTGACGAGAGATGCCTGTATCACCGCACTCAATATCAATATGCGAGCCAGGGCTCCATTTCGGCAGTGGCTTACCATCCACTGAAGTCAAGCGAAGCTTTAGAATATCTTCAGCAACAATTTCCGCTGTCTCAACAATAACAGGGCGGGTGAGGGCGCTAGCTGAGGGTTCCCCCATCTTCACTTGATTTTTATGCTCTAAGATATCACGGTTAGAACGCTCAGGGTTTAAAGCAGGATCCCATTCAACCAAGAGATGTTCTGGACCACGGAATGAGGTGTTCGGCAAATATGAGAATTTCTGTTCCGACAAACGCATATGCGGTAAGCGAGTCGTAAATTCTTCGAGAAAGATTTGAAGCTCCATGCGAGCTAAGTTCTTACCCATACACTGATGCGAACCATAGCCGAAGGTTAATTGTTCACTAGCATTCTCACGACGTACGTCAACATCGTCAGCACGCTCGAATTTACGTTCATCATGATTACCTGATGAGCTAACGATTAACAATTTTGAACCTGCTGGAATCTTAACTCCACCGACCACACAATCAGTGGTAGCGAGGCGACGCCAAGCAGCAACTGAGCCGTTGTGACGTAGACATTCTTCTACTGCATTTGGGATAAGTGAAGGGTCTTCACAGATTTCCTTCCAGACATCAATATTTTCTAGTAATAGTTTTATTGCATTAGCCGTTGCATTAGCAGTTGTTTCATGTGCGGCAACAATTCCTGCCATCATCATGGAGTGTAAATATGAGTCGGTGACGATATCTGGATGGTCTGCTTGTTGACGAATCCCAAACTCCATCCAGCCTGGGCCTGATGGGTCTTTGCGCATCTTTTCTAAAATTTCGCCCGCTAATTGCCAGAAGTTACCAACAGCATGTGCCACGGCAACTTGTTCTTCAGGTTTTGGACGCCCCCAAGTATTAACGGTATGCGCAATCGAATACTTGCGTAATTGATCCATGTCTTCTTCAGGTACGCCTAGGAAGTGTAAGGCAATGGTGAGGGGAACTTCCCAAAGCATTTGACCGACTACATCGGCTTTCCCATCATTAATAAAACTATCTACATATTCACGTGCTAGTTTGCGTA
>CAYFVY010000148.1:0-1308 GCA_964346715.1 uncultured Pelistega sp.
GCTTGCCGCTAACTATACTATCCCTAATGTTGCATGTCCTGTTTGCGGTGAAACAGTATTTTACTTTGAATCATCTTATGGTGGACGAGTTTATTTCGATAGCTTAGGACCACCTTGGCCAAAGCATCCATGTACTTCAAGGAATGATAATATTCCACGGCGAGTAAGTGATACATCATGGCATGAAGATAATTGGAGCGCCCTCTCTGATATTTATATTCGTTTCCTCGGTAATAATATTTATTCGTTGAGAGGGGTGAGTAATGGTCAGCCAAGAGTTTTTTATTGCTTTTTCCCGATTATGATTACGGCTGATATTGTTCGGTTTAAAAAGATTGGGTACGGAAGTTTTACAGCATCTATTCTATACTTTGAGCCTAATGATGATAAGTGGTTTACTGTCGATCTTCCTATTTTTACGTCAGAAAAAGAGGCGTTTGAATATGGAGATAGAGCTACGATTGAACTTGTGGCCTTACAGCAAAATGAGCCTGATTTTTTTTCGGCAAAAAAGACAGAACAGTCAAATCTGAAACCATTTATTGGACATGACACAGTTAGGATAGAGAAGCCAAGGGTGGAGATGCCAAGGATGGAGCTTAAAGATATTTCACCGCTTATGTATATTGGTGATTTAATACGTTGCCCATTTTGTCCAGCTAAATTAAGTAAGAAGAAATTTAAGAGGCATATTAGGTTACAACATGGGTATTTTATCGATTAGTTCAAGTTTGTTATTTAAAAGTTGAATCAAATATATAAGTTCTGTTAAATAATTATTTAATGTATTCTTAGCAGGAAAAGATAGGCAGTGATTCGTAATAAAAGGTAATCCTATGGTAATCACCCCAGTAATAGAGTCTAGGTCTCGGTTGGTCTTGAGTCATGATATTAGGACAGCGCTGCTTGGCTGCTGCAGTACGCTCTCCTCCAATCTCAGCTGTTAATTGAAAAATCAAATCCTCTATAGTCGCATACCTAGGATTAGTTTGTTTTTCAGCTATTTCCTGTGGATATCGCTTAACAAACTCGTGAGCTAACTCTCTAGCTGTGAATTTCTTATCTGGATTATCTCGTAATGTGTCGATAATCATTTCCACGCGTGTTTTACTCATAAATATTTTCTCAATTCATTGTTTATAAATTAAGGGATTAAAACTGCTGACCGATCAGAACGCAGACGGCGGCTTCTGCCACGAGCGCGGCGGGGAAACGAATCTCATGGCAAGCGAGCAGGCAGCCTGCGCCCTCGCGTCGCTCGTCCGCGCCGAGCGCGGCGAGAGCAGCTTCTACCGGATGGCGGCGCTG
>CAYFVY010000148.1:1318-4478 GCA_964346715.1 uncultured Pelistega sp.
AGAAAGTACTTCGGCCTGCGGTAAAACAGTTTCAACTGCAGCGTCCTGGATGTCAGGAGGATATCCATACTTACGCAAAATTCGCTTAACCAACACCCTAATTCTCGCCTTTGCTGAATCTCTATGTAACCAATCCTAAATCCGAATAAAACCCCAATATATCTTGAGCTACCTCTGATTTAGGCAGCGTAATCCTTTTTTCGGACCAGATTAATGAAGTAATAGAGCGTTGACTATGCTCAAAGTTAGCGAACTTAAGATTCGGCAATCCGCACTTTGTCATGCATTCAGGAACAATTGATACACCAACATTCTGAGAAACCATACTAAGAATACTGACCCAATGGTTAGCCTCTGCTATCGTTTTAGGAAAAAAACCAGAGCTAATACATAGGGACAAAAGAATTTCATAGTAAGTCGGCGACACATCTCTTGAAAAGAAAACAAATGACTCATTTTCAAAATCCATCAGATTGGCAACGCCATTATGACTCGTCAAAGCCACTTCCTTATGAGAGCACAGAACAAATGGCTCTTCAAATATTGCTTGACCGACTACATCCAAAGGCAACTTATTGGTATGAATAAAACCCAAGTCAAGATGGCCTACCTCAATCTTATGAATAATATCGCCAGAATTTGATTCAAATAACTCAAAGAGTACTTCTGGATGTTTTTTCTTTAACAAATTCAAAAGCTCAGATAACCCTCTATACATCATCGAGCCAACAAAACCAATCCGCAACGGAGTCGAATGAGTCGACTGTGCCAATTGGCTCTTCAATGAATTGGTATAGCTCAATATAAATAATGCTTCTTTATAAAGCCTAAGCCCTTCACCTGTTAAAGCAACCTTACGACTGTTCCTCTCGAATAGCTTGACGCCTAAAGCATCCTCAAGTTGTTTGATCGACAAACTTAAGGGAGGCTGAGAGATATTTAAACGTTCGGCCGCTTTACTGAAATTCAACTCTTCAGCCACAGCGACAAAGTAACGTAAGGAACGGAGATCTATTTCCATAAACACAATCTATACATTTTATATATAGACCCACACATAAATAGTATTTCCAAGTATACATTATTTTATCTATCATTGAACCCTACATATAAATTACTAAATGAGGCAACAATGGATATCAATATTCCTGACAGTCGCGGTTCAAACTTCTTTAGGCTTGACCCTTATTCTGAGTCATTATTAAAAGTATATTTACCAGAATCTTTATACCAACATTTGCTCCCCACTTTTGAAGAGTTAGGACAAGCGGTTGGGGATTCACTTGATGTCTTGGCAGATATAGCTGATAAAAATCCACCTCAATTGTCAGTAAGGAATCGAATTGGAACAGACGAGTCCGTTATCTCAAAACATCCTGCGTATATTGAATTAGAGAAAGTTGCATTTTCAAAATTAGGATTAGCAGCCATGTCTCATCGAACGGGTGTGTTAGGTTGGCACGAAACTTTCCCTCCTGCAGCGAAATACGCATTATCACATCTCTTTGTCCAAGCAGAGTTTGGATTATGCTGTCCAGTCAGTATGACAGACTCTTTGGCTAGAACCTTAAAAAAATATGGTACGCAAGAGTTAATTGATCTTGTCCTGCCTCAAGTAAGCTCGCTCGACTTCCCACAACTAGAGCAAGGCGCGATGTTTATGACTGAGCAAGCAGCAGGTTCTGATGTAAGTGCTACACAAACGTTAGCTACTGAACAAGAAGATGGATCTTGGTTATTAACAGGAGACAAGTGGTTCTGCTCTAACCCTGACGCTGGGTTTGCTATGGTGCTGGCAAGAAGTGAAACCAATCCTGGACTTAAAGGAGTATCGCTTTTCTTATTACCACGCAGAAAGCCAAATGGAGAACTAAATAACTATCGCGTATTACGACTCAAGGACAAACTTGGCACGCGCTCTATGGCAAGTGGTGAAATTCGTCTCGAGGGAGCGTTCGCCTGGCTTGTAGGAGAACGCGGTAACGGCTTTAAGCAAATGGCAGACATGATTAATAACTCACGTCTATCCAATGGCATGCGAGCAGCTGGTTTGATGCAAAGAGCGGTAAGTGAAGCAATTTTCTTTAGCCAAAATCGCCGAGCTTTCGGCAAACGTTTAATTGAACTCCCACTAATGCAACGACAACTCGTGAAAATGATTATGCGCGCAGAGCAAGGCCGCAGTGTCATGTTCCAAACAGCTATTGCTTTAGAAAAAGCAGATAAAGGTGATAACCAAGCAAAACATCTGGTTCGATTACTCACACCATTAATCAAGTTTAGAGCGTGTCGTGATGCTCGTGTTGTCACGGGTGATGCAATGGAAGTTCGTGGCGGCTGCGGATATATCGAAGAGTGGACTGAACCACGATTGGTACGTGATGCCCATCTTGGATCTATTTGGGAGGGAACTAGCAATATCGTTGCCTTAGACGTATTACGTGCTATTAACAAAAGCGATGGACTCGCAGTATTGCAACAACACGTAAATGATCTTTTGAGTAATGGCACTGCTTGTGCTCCTGAATTAGAAAGTCTGCAAGCTGAATGTATTGATAAGGTTTTTGCTCAAGCACGCTCAGTAGCGATCAACAATGAACAAGAGAAAGCACGACAAGTGGGGACAGCCTTATATAACCTTATATCTCTAGCAAGTATGCGCTGGGAGGCTAAACAAACGGGACAAGAAACACGCAATCTACTCGCTGATCAAGTACTGATTCAACGCTTAGCACCAAGAGACCCACTTACAGACAAGAACTATATGTTAGAAAGCCAGAAAATACTGGCCTATGCAATTTAATAAATCCTTGAGGAGACAACAATGAAGCTTTTAAAAAAATTAAGCATCTTAAGCTTAAGCACTCTTATTGCCGTTCCAGCTGTATCATTTGCGACGGAAAACTTTCCAACTGAAACAGTAAAATTAATCGTCCCCTATCCACCTGGCGGTCCAACGGATGCTCTGGCACGCCGTCTGGCGCAAGGCGTTAGCGAAACGTTAAAAACCACTGTAGTCGTAGAGAATAAAGCAGGAGCAAATGGAAACATTGGTAGTGAATATGTTGCCAAAGCTAAAGCTGACGGTCATACGATTTTATTTGGAACCTCGGGGCCCCTGGCAATTAATTCAAGTTTATATAAAAACTTAGGCTATCAT
>CAYFVY010000149.1:0-4403 GCA_964346715.1 uncultured Pelistega sp.
CGCCCAAACACTTGCTTAGCCTCGTTATCGAATAGCTGCATATGCTTAAAGGTAATCGCTGTTGCCTTGCTGGCCAAGGGTGAATCGACAAAAATCGCAAATGGTTTGAGATTGTACTGCTGATGTAATTGCACGAGCTTATAGATAATTTCCTGAGTGCGCCCCACGGCAAATGCTGGAATAATCACATTCCCACGAGGCAAGGTTTGTTCAAAAATACGTAGTAGCTCTTCATCTGTCGCATTCTCTTTCTTATGATTACGGTCACCGTAGGTGGCTTCCATCACTAGGTAATCAGCCTCTTCAATCAAACAAGGGTCACGTAAGATCGGACGGTTCTTCTGACCTAAGTCACCACTAAACACAACTTTCTTCACCTTATCGCTTGCTTGCTCTTGTACCCAGCACTCGACAATCGCTGAACCCAAGATATGGCCTGCATCGCGAAAACGAAATTGTAAATGAGGGTGTGGAGAGAATACCTTATCGTAATCAATCGTCTCCACTTGCTCAAGACACTGTTCAACCTCAGCCATACCATACATGGGTTCAGTTAATTCAGTATATTTACCAGGGTGTTCTTTCTCGCGGCGTTGTGCTCGTTCGGCATCCACTTGTTGAATATGGGCGCTCTCGGGCAATAAAACTGAAATCAGATCTAAGGTAGCAGGTGTACAATAAATCATCCCTGTAAAACCCGCCTTCACTAATTTAGGTAAAAGCCCACTATGGTCTATATGTGCGTGAGTCAGCACAACAAAATCGACTTCTCGGGCATCAAACGCAAAAGGTAAGCGTACACGATGCACTTCTTCACGGCCACCTTGCAGCATGCCACAATCAATTAAAAAACGTTGAGAGTCTGTGCGCACCATAAAACAAGAGCCAGTAACCTCTTGTGCAGCACCATAAAATTGAATTTGCATAACACCCCTTTTAAGTTCTTATCGAATCATAAGCTGAAGTCGTGACAGTTTAGAGTCTACGTGATTTCGAGGTGTTTGTGCAATGCTAGCTAAGGTAAATTTAACGAATAACGGTTCGAATACGTCCATTCTTCTGGCGTTGTACAGATACGCCATTGCTGCTAGCTGGGATTGAGTCTTCGTTTAAGACGAGGACTTTATTGGATAAGCTCTTACCTGTATTGGGATGGACGGCTAGGCCATTAACGCGTACTTCAAAGTGCAGATGCGGCCCTGTTGACATGCCTGTATTACCACTCTTCGCTACTACTTGACCACGTTGAACCATGCTGCCAACCTTGATCTTATTGGCAAATTCATTCAGGTGCCCATACACCGTACTATGCACAGCATCGTGTTGAATCACAAGAAGCTTACCGTAGCCACCCTTATAGCCAGCAAAGATTACCTTGCCTGATTGCGCAGCTTTAACAGGTGTTCCGATAGGAACTGCAAAATCAGTGCCAGCATGCAAACGATTAACTTGTAATACGGGATGTAAGCGCCAACCATAACTTGAGGAAACACGCGCTGATCCCACAGGCTTGGTCACCAAACTATCGAAAGTAATAGCGCGATTAAGCTGAGGATTCTCCTTACAATCTTTCGTGCAGACAATTTGTACATCGTTGTCTAAACCATCAAAGTCGAGGTCTAACTCAACCGCACTGGTTTGGGCCCACACCGTCCCCATACATACAAATGATAAGCAAAAAGATAATAATTTCACTCGGCTAATTTCCTAATTTAAATACTTCTCAACAGTTCTAGCTGAGAAAGCTTATAATAACTTCTTATTATACTGTGTTTAGCCCAATTATGAAGCCATTGAAACTGATTAATTCGTTTCGTCCGATTGCACTCACCCTCGCTTGTGCAAGTCTACTTGCCGCCTGCAGCAAACCACCCTATCCTACTGATATTCAACAAGAATTATTCACTTACTGTCAATCTGGCATTGAGTCTGGCTTAATTCAAGTGCAACATGGTGAAGATAAGGATTTAGATGGCAAAGACATCGAAAAACTCTGTACATTTCGCGTTAAAGAATTTATGAAAGAAGTGTCCCTAGAGAACTATTTGAGCTTACAACAGCATATCTATGAAAATTTCCAACGTGCCTATGCCAATAAGTACGTTCTTAAGGATATCTACGAAACCTTATCACCAAAAGATAAACAAACCAACGCCATGATTGCCATGATTATTTTTGGCCTTGAACCAAAATCTGCGGAGGCTCAATAATGCGCAAAGGAAAAGCCTTCTTTATTGGTCTTGCAGCTCTCGGACTCGCGATTGGCTTAACCCTAAGCGTCTTAAATCATCGTTTAATCTTCGCCGATGAGACTGGTTATCGTGATTATGATAAGCATAAAGCCGTAAATACCTGCATGGAAAAAATTTACCTAGAACAATATCAATACGAACCAGCACAAGAAGATGTGTTTCACCTTTGCGAGCAGCGTTACCGCGAGTTAACACAAGTTCTAAGCCATAACGATTTTCTCCAATCAAAAAACCAAACCCCAATACAGCAAGCCGATGGCAAGTTTGCACCTAATCCTTATTACGACACCCTATTCGGTCGTATTCAGGTACAAGACTTACATCAAAACTTACACTTACCCAAACCATAATTTATATAAGTCGAGTTTCATCATGCGTTTATTCCGCTCTATGCAAAAATTTACCCGTCGCACCTTTGTTCTGAGTCTTTGTGCCGCTGCCTTAAGTACAGCTCCTGGATTCGCACTAAGTGCTAATAAAGCTGAATCTGTTGAGCAATGGCCAAGTCGTGACATCCACCTCATCGTGCCCTTTGGCGCAGGCTCTACACCTGATCAAGTCGCCAGAATTGTCGCTGCTGAAGCCAGCAAGACATTAGGTCAGACAATTGTGATCGATAATAAAGCTGGTGCTGGCGGTAATATTGGTACGGCCGCCATCGCACGTGCTAGACCCGATGGTTATACTTTCGGCATCAGCATTACAGGCCCACTGGTTTATAATCAGTTTATTTTCAGTGAGTTAGGCTATCACCCTGAGAAAGACTTAGCACCACTAACACTAGCGGTTACTCAGCCGAATGTTATTGTAGCGAATAATAATCTGAATATTAATACGCTAGAAGAGCTGGTTACGGCAATTAAGAATAATCCAGATAAGTTTAATTTTGCTATTCCAGGCACGGGTTCTGGTTCTCACTTATCAATGGAGCTATTATTAAAAGCCGTTGGTGGTAAAGCGACAGCTATTCCCTACCCTTCATCCCCAGCAGCGATTAACTCGCTCTTAGCAGGTGATACTCAATTTACTGCCCTAGCCCCCATCGCTGTTGTGCCCTTAGCACAAGATGGTCGCTTGAAAATCCTAGCCCAAACCAGCGATAAGCCTAACAGCACCCTACCGGATGTACCTACCGTTAGCTCCACCGGAATTGCGCAGATCGATAGCCAAGCCTGGAATGGTTTTGTTATTTCGAGCAAAGTTCCTACTGAAATCCGTGCAAAACTACAAAAGGCTTTAGTCGATGCCTTAAAGAATGAGCAAGTTATTGAGTTAATCCGTGCACAATATATGGATCCAATTCCATCTACGCCTGAAGAATTTGCCGCGTATATGCAAGAGGAAAAAGCTCGTTGGCAGCCCTTAATTGAAGGCTTAGATTTAAAAAAATAATCCAAGCCCCCATTAATCTGGACTTAAAAGAGTACGGATAAACCGCCATCTACAGCAATCACTTGCCCGGTAAGGTAGGAGGACAAATCACTGGCTAAATAAACCGCCAGACCGGTAAGCTCCTCCACCTGTCCCCAACGTTGCATGGGGATACGCTGACTCATATGCGTACCCTTAATTGGATCCGATGCTAAGAAAGCATTGGATTCCGTGGCAAATGCACCGGGTGCAATAGCATTACAACAAATACCTTGCTTCGCATAATGCACAGCGAGAGAACGCGTCATGGCAGAAATACCAGATTTAGTAATCGGATAGATCGCATCACCCTGACGCGCAATAGGTCCAGCCACAGAGCTGATCGAAATAATGCGTCCACCCTTTTGCATCTGTTCAGCCATCCGCTGCGATAAGTACATAGGCGCTAATAAATTGCTGTCCAACATGGTTTGCATCTGCTCATAAGAGAAGCTATCCCATCCATTACGCATACGAATCCCTAAATTATTCACCAGGATATCGCAGGTTTTATTCTGCTCTTGGAAAAAAGTGAGTACATTATCGATTTCCGCACGGCTTGACATATCCGCACAGATTCCCTGCAAGACGATACCCTCACTGGCGGCGTATGCTATAGCTTGATCTAGATTCGCTTGTTGCCGACTATTAATATAACTTCAGCTCCACTCGCTGCCATCGCCTTAGCCATGGCTAAACCTAAGCCTTGACTCGAGGCAGAAACAAACACCACTTTACCTT
>CAYFVY010000150.1:0-4379 GCA_964346715.1 uncultured Pelistega sp.
TTAAATCCGAGCGGCTAATTAGTGATTTACAGAAAGCAGGTGTACCTGTTGAAAGCATTCACGCACGTTACGAGCACTATGTCTTTAGTGAGACATCTTTGGACGAGCAAGCTCTCGAACAAATTAAGCGCCTATTAGACTATGGTAAAGAGCTGGCTCTCAACCAAGACAAGTTTGATCGTGCCTTATCATTACGTGTGATCCCGCGTTTAGGTACTGTATCCCCCTGGGCGAGTAAGGCCACGGACATTGCCCATAACTGCGGTTTATCGACAATTAAGCGAATTGAGCGCGGTATTGAGTATCTCGTCTTACCTGAAAAGGGCCTGCTCGGCAGTAAGAAAATTAGTCCTGAGCAGCTTGAATTGATTGCTAAGGCCTTACATGACCGCATGACGGAAAGCGTGGTTGACCGTGACTTTGATGCTTCTCAGTTGATGCTTGAACTTGAAGGCAAGCCTATTCAACAGGTTTCTGTCTTGAGTCAGGGGCGTGCTGCTCTAGAGCAAGCGAACACTGAACTTGGCTTGGCTTTATCGGAAGATGAGATTGAGTACCTAGAGAAGTCTTTTAAGGACTTAGGTCGCGATCCAACTGATGTTGAATTAATGATGTTCGCGCAAGCGAATAGTGAGCATTGCCGCCATAAGATTTTTAATGCGACATGGACCATTGATGGTCAAAACCAAGATAAGACCTTATTTGGCATGATTCGTGAAACTCACGCCGCCCAACCTAAGGGCACGGTCGTCGCGTACTCAGATAACTCTGCGATTATGCAAGGGCGTCCAGTTAAGCGCTTTTTCCCGATGGCAGGGAATAATGCGGTAAATCGTTTCCAAGATCATGACCGCATTACACATACCTTAATGAAGGTTGAAACACATAATCACCCAACAGCGATTGCTCCCTTTCCAGGTGCAGCAACAGGTGCTGGCGGTGAAATCCGTGACGAGGGCGCAACAGGTCGTGGCTCTAAGCCTAAGGCGGGTTTAACTGGTTTCACTGTATCGAATTTACACCTTGATGATGCGACTGAAGTTTGGGAAAAAGACTCTCATGGCATGCCAAGCCGCATTGCTAACCCTGTCGATATTATGATTCAGGGGCCGATTGGTGGTGCTGCATTTAATAATGAATTTGGTCGTCCTAACTTATTAGGTTACTTCCGTGTTTTTGAGCAAACCGTTGCCGGTAAGCAATGGGGCTATCATAAGCCGATCATGATTGCGGGTGGCTTAGGTAGCATTGATGATGCCTTAACCCATAAACTAGAAATTCCTGACGGTGCCTTATTAATTCAATTAGGTGGCCCAGGTATGCGTATTGGCATGGGCGGTGGTGCAGCCTCCAGTATGAGCGTGGGTAGCAATACTGAAGATCTCGATTTCGATTCAGTACAACGTGGTAACCCAGAATTAGAGCGTCGCGCTCAAGAGGTGATCGACACGTGTTGGCGCCTATTAGAGAAGAACCCGATTATTGCGATCCATGACGTCGGTGCGGGTGGTTTATCGAATGCATTCCCTGAGTTAGTGAATGATGCCGGTCGTGGTGCTATTTTTGATTTAAAGCGCGTGCATCTTGAGGAATCAGGTATGTCAGCCGCTGAGATCTGGAGTAATGAATCACAAGAGCGTTATGTTTTAGCGATCTTACCTGAAGACTTAGCGGCTTTTGATGCGATTTGTAAGCGTGAACGTTGCCCGTACTCAGTTGTCGGTATTGCTACAGAAGAGCGTATGTTACGTGTTGTGGATGGCGAAGGACTGCCAACGGATGCGGATAATACCAGCACGCAAGATGCGACCTCTCTGCGTCCAGTAGATGTGCCGATTGATGTGATTCTAGGTAAGCCACCTCGTATGCACCGTGATGTGGCACGTGTAGAATTTACCAGTCCACCAGTGGATGTCGTTGGTTTAGATTTAGATGAGATGGTACGTAAGGTTTTACGCCATCCAACCGTGGCTAACAAGACTTTCTTAATTACTATTGGTGACCGTAGCGTGGGTGGTTTGAATGCTCGCGACCAGATGGTGGGTCCATGGCAAGTACCTGTAGCTGACTGTGCCGTGACTTTAGACGGCTACTATGGTTACACCGGTCAAGCCATGTCTATGGGTGAGCGTTCACCATTAGCGATTATTAATGCACCTGCTTCAGGTCGTATGGCCTTAGCTGAAGCCTTAACCAACTTGGCAGCCGCTGATGTTCAAGCCATTGAAGATATTAAATTATCGGCTAACTGGATGGCAGCGACAGGGGTTGAGGGTCAAGATGCAGCCTTGTTTGATACCGTTACAGCAGTAAGCCAGTTCTGCCAGAAAGCCGGCTTGTCGATTCCTGTGGGTAAAGACTCTTTATCTATGCGCACAAGCTGGGCTGAAGGCGAAGAGAAGCACGAAGTGATTTCGCCAGTATCTTTAGTGATTACGGCTTTTGCCAATGTCGATGATGCACGTAAGACATTAACGCCACAATTAAGAACCGATCAAGGTGATACGGTCTTAATTTTGATCGACTTGGGTCAAGGTAAGAATCGTCTCGGTGGCTCTGTCTTATCACATGTAAGCAATCAGTTTGGTGATCAAGTTCCTGATCTCGAAGATCCAGAGTTGCTCCGTACATTCTTTGCCTCTATTCGTGGTTTAGCACAAGACGACACGATCTTAGCCTATCACGACCGCTCTGACGGTGGTCTATTAGCGACCATTGCAGAGATGTCTTTTGCGGGTAATGTCGGTGTTTCTCTGAATGTGGATATGCTGACCTTCGATAATGCAGTTGCTGATTGGGGTGACTATAAGATTCGTCCAGATCAAGTGACGGTTCAGCGTGATGAAAGCACGTTCAAAGCCTTATTTAACGAAGAGGCTGGTGCGGTGATTCAGGTGCGTGCCGGCGATCGTGACGCGGTCTTACAAGTATTGCGTGAAGCAGGTTTATCACTCCATACACATGTGATCGGTGGTTTGAACCAGAAAGATAAACTCGAAATCTATCGCGATGGCAAGATGATTTATGAAGCCCCACGTGCTGAACTTGGAGCAGAGTGGAGTCGCGTTAGCTATGAAATCATGAAGCAGCGTGACAATCCGAAGACTGCCTTAGCTGAGTTTATTCGTTGGGAAGATAATAATGACCCAGGTATGACGCCTAAGGTTGCCTTCAACCCACAAGAGAATATTGCCGCACCTTATATTGCTAAGGGTGCTCGTCCTAGCGTAGCAATCCTGCGTGAACAAGGATGTAATAGCCAAATAGAAATGGCCTGGGCATTTGACCAAGCTGGTTTTGCTGTGTTTGATGTGCATATGACCGACTTATTAAGTGGTCGCACCAGCTTAGCGGATTACCAAGGTCTAGTAGCGGTGGGTGGTTTTAGCTATGGTGACGTACTAGGTGCTGGTGAAGGTTGGGCGCGTACCATTCGCTTTAATGAGAAGTTAGCTGAGCAATTTGAGCGCTTCTTTAAGCGTCAAGATGTCTTTGGCTTAGGCGTATGTAACGGTTGCCAGATGATGGCGACCTTAGCTGATATGATTCCTGGTGCCGAACACTGGCCTAAATTTACTCAGAACGTCTCAGCGAAATATGAAGCACGCTTGAGCATGGTGGAAATTGTTGATTCACCGTCAATCTTCTTCCAGGGTATGGAAGGCGCGCAAATCCCAATCGCCGTTGCGCACGGTGAGGGCTATGCTAACTTTACCCAGCAAGGTGACTTGCATGAAGTGGCGAGTGCAGTTCGTTACGTGAATAACAGCGGCATGATTACAGAGAACTATCCGTACAACCCGAACGGTAGTATCAATGGTATTGCTGGCGTAACGACTCAAGATGGTCGTTTCACTATCATGATGCCGCATCCAGAACGTGTTACCCGTAATGTGATGATGTCGTGGTCACCTGAGCGTTGGGGTGAAGCCGACGAGGGCGGTGATTACTCACCATGGATGCGTATGTTTATGAATGCACGCACCTTTATGAAGTAATTTTGATAAAGCCTTTGCTAGAAATTCGATATTTAGCAAAGGCTTTTTTTGTATGTTTTTGACGAAAGCCTGCTCTTAAGCTATTGAAAATTAAGTGTAACAGGCGTATAATCGTTTTTTGCCTGGAGTTACTTTCATGCGTTTAGTCCAAAAAGCGCTTACCTTTGATGATGTATTATTGGTACCAGCGTATTCTAATGTGTTGCCACGCGACACTTCTCTTAAGACCCAATTAACCCGCAATATTTCATTGAATATCCCGCTCGTTTCTGCAGCGATGGATACAGTGACTGAATCTCGCTTAGCGATTGCTTTAGCGCAAGAAGGCGGTATTGGTATTATTCACAAGAACATGACGGCTGATGAGCAAGCGACTGAAGT
>CAYFVY010000151.1:0-4293 GCA_964346715.1 uncultured Pelistega sp.
TTAATAAAATCCGAGTGGCTGAATTACAGGCTGCCGAACTACCACCAAAGCTCTAGGCTCGGCAACCGATCGCTAGGTTCAGGAGGAGTAGTGAAGATGGTAGGCACGCAACTAAACCGCTGTGAGCTTGAGAGTTAGCTAAGCGATTGATTTCTGCAGTAGAGAAAAATTGATTTTGCGTGTTCATAGAGCCTATTATTAGCGTAAATTATAAAAAAAATCAAGCCTCAACACGAGAAATATAGCGTTTTCTAGCAAATTTCTTGTGTATGAGGCCTTATATGAGACTTTTTTGCAAAAAACTACGGTTTCAAGGTTGGGATGTCGGTAGTGCTTGAATCACTAGCTGTTAAGCCCGGAGTGTTACTATCAGCGGCTAAGTTATCGTCTTGAGCCGCGAGCTGTAAATTTACATCGGCTAAGAGAGCATCAACGCGCGCACGAGTTTGTTCCGGAGCCTCAGTCTCAGGAGCGGCAGAGCGTTCTAGGGCTTCCTTAGCCGATACCGTAGGAATAATTTTGCCATCGAGTGGTGCATTGACTACGGCGCTTGGTGTGATACCTAAGAGGCGGCGCTGCAGATCGACTTGTGCTAGACGCTGTACACGATCGCCTTTTAGTTGCTCGCGTGTCTGATCGAGCACGCGAATCGTAATTGGCTCGCGTTGATCTTGCCAGACCCAGGCTAAGACATTTTTACCGTCGGCAGATAGGCCATTAATCAGATTGCGAACGACATCTTGCTTAGGCACGATATAACCTGCACGTTGGATGCTATTACTAATCCAGCTATACAGGATAAAGTAAAGGATTAAATTGCCGATTAAAATAATTCCCCACCAAATATATTTATTGATACTGTTGAGGAAACTCACAATCTGCGTGTTAAACTGATCAAGGAAGGCATAGTCTTGTCGCGCGCCAAATTTTAATAACCATTGAGCGATCAAAAACCACACAACACAAGCAATAATGACGACAAGAATGCGCAAAAACAATCGTGGTTTGGCCAAGTCAAACAAGGTTTTATTTAGCAGTGAGATATCTTTCTTTTTTAAAGCTGATGGTGTCATAAGATAATGTCAGTTAATTTGCGTCAAAAAATTAGCACTGGCCTATCACAGCAATTAGTGATGAGTGCCCATTTGCAACAATCCTTAAAATTGTTGCAATGCTCTGGCGTTGAGTTAGATGCTGAGCTTACGCAGATGCTGCATGATAATCCGCTATTAGAATTACACGAGGTTAACGAATTAGAGCATTCTGAGTTCGATAGTATAGAAGACAATTATGCTAATACGATGACCGAAGACTCAACAAGTTCAATCGCATCCAATCCAGATAGTGATGACTATTATATGCCTGAAATGGCATACACCGTTAGTTTACAGGAATATTTACTGGAGCAACTAGGAACTTGTCAAGCCTCGGAAGAAGAAAAAACGCTAATCTCCTATTTGATTGGCGATATTGATGAGAATGGTTATCTCGTCTCTAGCCTCAGTGAACTGAGCGAACTAGTGAGTCAAGCACTGGGTAAGGCCGTAGAAGTGCAAGAGCTTGAGCATGCCTTGTATATCTTGCAGGGGTTTGAGCCAGCGGGAATTGCGGCGCGTACCTTGGCGGAATGTTTGCTTCTGCAATTAGATCTTAATCGACTATCGATACGTCCAGATGAGCAGGTGCTTGAGTGTGCTCGTCAGATTTGCCAATACGATTTAGAAGCCTTAGCAAAAGCCGATATTGAGCGCTTATGTTCGCTAACCCAAGCGGAGACCGAGCAAATTCGCCAAGCACATCACTTAATTAAGCAGTTAGATCCGCGTCCCGGCAAGGCGTGGAGCACTGGCGTGGCAGATTTTGCTATTCCCGATGTTTTAGTGCGTCTACATGAGGGCGAGTGGGTATTAATGCTGAACCCAGAAGCATTACCAAAGCTACGGATTGTTCCTGAATATGAACGTATTGTTAAGGTCTTAGATAAGCAGACTTTACGCCAGAGTCCTGAGCTGCAAGAGCAACTGAAGCAAGCACGAAGCTTTTTAAGCCAACTCAAGCAGCGTTTTGCCACCATTTTATTGGTCGCTCAAGCGATTATGAATCATCAGCGTGATTTCTTTGAGCAAGGTTTGGCGGGCTTAAGGCCTTTATTACTTAAAGACATTGCACTTGAGTTGGGCATTCATGAATCGACGGTATCGCGTGCCACTACACAGAAATTCATCGCTACACCACACGGGATTTTTGAGCTAAAGCGCTTTTTTAGTGTGGCATTAAGTAGCTCCTCAGGGGAGGAGGCTTCAGCAACTGCGGCGCAGGAAATTTTGCGCGAATTGATTGAGGCGGAAAATCCATTAAAACCACTATCCGATAATAAATTGAGTGAACTACTCGCTCAAAAAGGCGTTGTGATCGCTCGTCGCACTGTCGCTAAATATCGCGAAGCGATGGGTTTTGCGGGAGCACCTCAGCGTAAGGCACAAGCAGTGTTACGTGGTGAAATATAAATCATTAAGAAAAATATTGACAGCATCGCAAATCTAGATGATAATTGTTCTCATTATTGATTGATTTTGTCAAGCAGGTGCTGTATGTACGTCTGTATTTGTAATGCGATTAGCGAAAAAGCAGTTAAAGAAGCCGTGGCTAATGGTGCACGTACTCTTGCTGATTTGCAAGGACAATTAGGTGTAGCGACTAGCTGTGGCTGCTGTGCTAGCTGTGCTGAAAGCTATCTTGAAGAGCCCGTCAACCCTGGTTTAATGCAAGCGACTGAGGCCACGCCACCTTGGAAGAAAGCCAATTAATCGCGCTACCTTCTGATGTTGGTCTGGATGTGAAAATAGACCGAAAAAGAGACCATTTACTTGTCATAGTGAATGGTTTTTTTGTGCTACACTAAAAATCCAATGTTGGTCAAAACCAAGCGGAGATTTACCATGAAAGCATCGAAAGACGTTAATAAACTTCTTAACCAAGTCCTTAAGTTGGCTTTAACCTCGATAAATCAGTATTTTTTACACGCGCGTATGCTCAAAAACTGGGGCCTAAATGGTTTAGGTAAAGCTGAGTATAAAAAATCAATTGATGATATGAAGGCTGCGGATGCTATTATTGAGCGCGTGTTTTTACTCGAAGGGCTGCCGAACTTACAAGATCTAGGTAAGATTCGCATTGGTGAAGATGTGAACGATATTATTAAGTGCGATTTAGCGCTTGAGGAAGAGATGCATACCGCACTAGTTGCTGCCATTGCGCATATGGAAAGTGTCTCTGATTATGTGACACGTGAGCTATTAAGTGAAATTCTTGAAGCGAATGAAGAGCAGATTGACTGGTTAGAAACCCAGCAAGACTTAATTAAGACAATGGGTGAAAAGAACTACATCCAAAGCTGCATGGATCATGATTAAAAACTGCCTGTACTTTAAGTCCTGTTAAAAGCTCGGCTTCTCCTATGCAGAGAACCGAGCTTTTTAGTGCTTGTGCGATCTGTAAATCTTAGATAAACGCCTGACTCAAAGACCTGTCAAGTTAGACGAATAAGGTACAAGGTAGAGGAGAGGCTGAGTTTATAGGCGAGTCTTGTAACTTAGCGCGCAGGACAGTCGCGTACCACACCCCACGCATTATTTGCACCACAGTAGCGTTGGCGTGTATTGGCGACGCAGTCAGCACGCTCAAAGAAACCCATTTGGCGACAGGCTGCTAGCTCACGGTGGAAGGCTGCTTGCCAAGAACCACCACCACCGCCACTTCGTTGTGGAGGAATCACAGCACCTTGACCAATTGGGCGCATATTACCTGTCGGTGCAGTAGAGCCGCGCGTTACATTGCTGCTGATCGGTTTTGCTGCACCAACGTCAGTAGAATTGCCATCAGTGAATGCACTTGCACTGCTTGAGGCTGTTTTGGCCGAGCTTAGGTTCTCTGCCTTAACAGCCCAATCAATACTGGTTTCTCTTTCAGGAAAACCTTGATTACCATTCATAAGTGGTTGCTGTGGGCGGCGCACCATGGGGCGACCCTGCGCATCCACTGGCGGTGGCGGGTCGGCTTCGGTAATGTCGGGTAGATTCGCTTGTACAGGGGCATGCTTAATTAGCCAATCACCCGCGTACAAACCGCCTACCGTAGATAGGCCTGCAAACACTAATAAGGTAAATAATAATAAACGCCAAGACATAAAAGCATTAGCCTCAATCTAAAACTGGTTCCATTTTAGCTGTTTTCATGGAACACTTGACCACCATGCTCACGCATAGAGTGAAATTTAATATCCGGATTTAAATC
>CAYFVY010000152.1:0-4272 GCA_964346715.1 uncultured Pelistega sp.
TGCCATTAATGGCCAAGATACTGTTAGCAAAATAAGCTTGTCCTTGCTGCTCAGCAAAATAAGGGGTGCCAATAAAAAAATCCGCTCCTTGGGCCGCTGCCATATTAATGACCGATTGCCAGAACTGTGGATCCATGCGATTTTGGAAGCTTGGAATAATCGTTTCTGGGAAGATCACAATTCGCGGTGGATGTTGTGGATCTGAAGCAGGTAATAGGGCTAATTCAAAGTTTTCCCACATGCTAGCAAACATAAGTTCAGGATTGAATTTGTTTGCTTGATCGATATTGCCTTGGATAAGGCGAATGGAAATTGGCTCATTCACTGGTTTAGACCAATGGATCGGCTTTAATAGCGTGCTAATGAGCGTAATTGTAATTGCGCTAAGTAGGTAAAGAGCAGCTTGTTTTTTGAGTCGCCAATGATGTACGGTAAGCGCAATAAAGGCAGCAAGTAAAGCAGCGATAAAAGCCACACCATAGGCACCGACAATCGGAGCCCAAGCGCTTAATGGGCCATCGACATGAGCGTAAGCAATATTAAGCCATGGAAAGCCTGTAAAGATCGTGGCGCGTAGCCATTCGCCTAAGGCCCAACTTGCGGCAAAGATGAAGGCACTAAAAAAACGTGGACGCTGATCGAGTAAGCGATAGAGATAAGCAGCGAGTGCAGGGTATAAGCATAAGTAAAATGACAGCAAAAATACTGCTGTTGCTGCCAGTGCCCATAGCATATGCCCATACGTGTTCATGCTAATGTAAAGCCAATAAATGCCAGAACAAAAATTGGCGAGACCAAACACGAAGGTAAACGCGATAGCTTGCTTATTTGAGGAGGCACGCATAATGCCAAAAAATAAAACAGCCAGACTTAGTAGTTGTACATAGGGAAGCAAAATAGTTGGGAGGACTCCAGGCGCAAAGGTTTGGGCGTGGAGTAATCCGGCAGCTATTAAAATAAAATAGTACATAAAGTCGTCTTATGCGCCTTAGGTCGATTCGGTTGTCGTATTAGGTAAGCGTCGAACGTGAATCCATAGGGCACGCTTCTCATTGGCACGTAATACCTTAAAGCGTAAATCATGGAAATCATAGGAGTCGCCGCGCTTAGGGATATGATCTAGTTCAGAGGCTAACCAGCCACCAATCGTGTCATACTCATCTTCAGGGATATTGCTTTGAATGATTTGGTTGAAATCGCAAATATCTGTGCTACCCATGACGCGCCAGCTAGTTTCTGACTCCGGGAATACGGATTGTTCAGCCTCTTCATCGTACTCGTCTTCAATATCACCAACGATTTGTTCTAAGACATCTTCCATGGTTACAAGACCCGTCACACTGCCATATTCGTCAATGACGATAGCAATATGGTTGCGAGTTTTCTTAAATTCTTTTAGAAGACTATTGAGGTCCTTCGTTTCAGGGACGAAATAGGCTGGACGAATAAGTTCTTTAATCGTGATGCTTGGGTCAGTTAGATAGCGTAAGAGATCCTTAGCCAGCAGCAGGCCAATAACATTGTCTCGTTCTTCCTCGTATACAGGGAAACGAGAATGAGCAGTATTAATGATAAAAGCAACTAAGTCAGGTATGGGCTGATCAACATCCACCATATCCATCTTAGAACGTGAAACCATAATATCGCTAACTATTTTCTCGGCGAAAGATATAGAACCCAAGACCATGGCGTGTACGTCATCATCAATGATCTCGCGTTCGTGGGCTGTGTTTAAGAGCTCATGAATATCTTCTCTGTCCTCAGGTTCTTTGCCTTTAAAGAGTTGCTTAAAGCGCCCAAGTAATTTATCGGAGAATTTAGTTTTAGTGGCCGTTTTTGAGTCCGATTCGGCCGCGGACGGATAAGGATCTGTTGACATCTCTGGACGTCTAGTTAAGGGACTTTTAGCATAACCCAAAATTAAGACTTTTTGATTAAAACTGACAAAAAACTTAAATATTCAGGATTTTTTCGTCTTCAATTAAGGGTTTGCCATAGTCCGCTTAAGTGTTGAAGGCGTACTTGAATGAGCTATAAGTTACTGAGTGGCTAGAGGCTGGCTTAATAGATGGTCTTATAGGTGGCCTAATAGGGATTGGCGATTTTAATTTGCTGCAAAATTTCAATCTCTAAGGATTCCATAAGTTCAGCTTGCTCTTCATCTATATGGTCATAGCCTAAGGCATGCAGAACACCGTGAATCACGAGGTGTGCCGCGTGGTCCTTAAGCTCTTTGCCTTGTTCTTCGGCTTCGGCTTGTAAGACAGGCCAACAAAGAATAATATCGCCACGGATGGTGCCCAAAGGGTCAATACCATATTCAAAGGTTAAAACATTCGGTGCGTACGTTTTATCACGATACAGCTTATTCAATGAAAGTGCTTCGTCTTTATCAACGAAACGAATGCTTATCTCTGCACTTGTAAACTCATGTTCGTCACGTGCATAGGCGCTCTTGAGGGCACGGACTGCCCAGGCGCGTAATTGTTGGCGACTGAGTTCAGGGACGGGGATGGCATATTGCACATTCAGATGAAATTCAGTGGTATCAAGCATGACGAGATTCTCCTGCGGCAGCTTCGGCCGCTTCATAGGCATCAATAATACGCCCGACTAAGGGGTGACGTACAACATCTTTACTGGTGAATTGGCTAACGGCAATGCCTTGCACCTCAGATAAGATCCCTAAACTATGACGTAAACCACTTTTCTGGCCACGTGGTAAGTCAATTTGGCTCGGGTCACCTGTAATCACAGCTTTACTGCCAAAGCCAATACGCGTAAGGAACATCTTCATCTGTTCGGGCGTGGTGTTTTGCGCTTCATCCAGGATGACAAAAGCGTGATTTAGTGTGCGGCCACGCATATACGCGAGTGGAGCGATTTCAATGGTTTGTTTTTCGAAAAGGCGTTGTACCTTATCAAAGCCCATTAAATCGTATAGAGCGTCATAGAGAGGGCGCAAATACGGATCGACTTTTTGTGCTAAGTCACCAGGTAAGAAACCAAGGCGCTCTCCGGCTTCAACGGCTGGGCGGGTGAGGATAATCCGTTGCACATTATCACGCTCTAAAGCATCAATAGCACATGCCACTGCTAACCATGTCTTGCCTGTTCCTGCAGGCCCAACCCCAAAGGTGATGTCATTGCGCAAAATATTGTTGAGATAATTGCGCTGACGAGGCGTGCGAGGGCGCAAGTCACTGCGTCGAGTACGCAGTGCAATGGTGTCGCTTTCATCATCAAGAGGGGGCAGCTCAGGCAAGACCTCTTGGGCTAAAAGCTCTTTGCTACGCGCCGCTGGAGCGCTTGGTGTGGGCTCTGGGCTGGCTTTTAGCTCCACCAAACCTAATTGAATATCTTCAATAGAGAGATCTTTATGACGAGCTTGCCGATGGAACAAATGGATGGCATTCGCTGCCGCTTGAGCTTGTGCACCTTCGATGCTGATGCGGCTACCATTGCGTCCAACCTCTACACCCCAGGCGATAGCGATTTGACGTAAATTCTCATCAAGTGGTCCGAGAAAGTTGGCGAGCTGAGTATTGTCACCATCTAAAACGACCACTGTTGGCATTGTGCGTTTCGCTCCCATGCAGTTCCTTAGTCTTGTATGACGATTTCGCCACGTAGTGAGTTGGTATAAACCTCGGTAATCTTAATATCGACCATATTGCCAATTAAACGATCTGAACCAGCAAAGTTGACGATTCGATTGTTTTCAGTGCGACCCGTGAGCTCTTCGCTATCACGACGAGATTTTCCTTCAACCAGAACCTTTTGCACCGTACCCACCATTTTTTC
The DNA here is from genome assembly GCA_964346715.1 of uncultured Pelistega sp. Classification (GTDB taxonomy): domain Bacteria; phylum Pseudomonadota; class Gammaproteobacteria; order Burkholderiales; family Burkholderiaceae_B; genus Taylorella. Next base: position 3,805 of record CAYFVY010000152.1, read on the forward strand.
GCTAATGGCCTTGGCTTGTTTATTAATCTGCGCTTGTAGGCGTTGTAAGCGTTTAAGCTTAACATCGTATGGCGTATCATCATGTAAGTCAGCAGCAGGTGTGCCAGGGCGACGTGAATAGATGAAAGAGAATGAGGTGTCGAAATTTAAGTCCTCAATAAGTTTCATCGTTGCGTCGAAGTCTTCTTCAGTTTCTCCAGGGAAGCCAACAATAAAGTCAGAGGATAAGGTGAGGCCTGGACGTGCGGCATAGAGCTTACGTACAACAGACTTAAATTCTAAGGTGGTGTAACCGCGCTTCATGGCAGCTAGCACACGATCACTACCGGCTTGAATCGGTAAATGCAAGAACGGTACTAATTTAGGTAATTTAGCATGCGCCTCAATCAGGCGCTTAGTCATTTCCTTAGGGTGTGAGGTCGTGTAACGAATACGCTCAATGCCGGGAATTTCGTGCACATACTCAAG
>CAYFVY010000153.1:0-1652 GCA_964346715.1 uncultured Pelistega sp.
CTGATACGACTGCGACGTCGTAAAAGCTCTTGGTATTTTGGATTGCGCATCACCTCTGCGACCATGTCGCGGGATGAACTCATGATATGTCTCCTAAAAATTTTCCTAATTTGTGGGTTTATTGAACAATGCAATAACTCGGCGTATACATTACGCTCTATGCTACAAATATACGGATACACAGGATTTTTGAACACACGACTTTGGTTGTAGATTTGGTTTTTTAGACTTAGCAGTTACCCTAATATCCCTAAAAAAACTAGGGTTTACCTGAAGGAAATTTTGCCTATACTCTGCCTATGCTCGTAAAAAAGAGAGCCCTCCTCACCATACCTATTAAGTATCATTACTAGATAAATATAGTCTTAGACAGGCACTTTATTTCACGTCACAATAGATAGCTATACATAAAAATTATTATGCATTTCGTGCGTCTATTGATTATAGGCATTCATAACTTCCCAATTCTCGCCTATCTGAGTGACGGATATTCTCTATTTATTACACGAAATATGCATTCCCGATGACATTGCAAATTTACTTCAGTCGAGGAGAACCTATGAAAATCTTTGCTCGCTCTATCAAATCTTTCAGTCTTATTGCTTTAGGTGCGATGGCACTTAGCAGCCAAGCTCATGCCGCTTACCCTGAGCGCCCTATTTCATGGATCGTGCCTTTCCCACCTGGCGGTGCTATGGACGTGATCGCTCGCACCTTGGGTGAAGCTATGGGCAATGAACTCGGCCAATCATTTGTGATTGAAAATAAGCCTGGTGCCGGTGGTAATATTGGCGCATCACAAGTCGCCAAAGCTAAACCTGACGGGTATACCATTATGATTGTAGCTAACGGTATGGCGGTGAACCCATCACTCTACCCAAGCCTTAACTACGATCCCATCAAGGACTTCGAACCTATTTCTTTATTAGCGGATGTGCCTAACTTATTAGTTACTCAAGCCACTCGTGAAGACATCAATTCTGTACAAGACGTTATTGAGCAAACTAAGGCCAACCCTGGTAAATATAGCTATGCTTCAGCGGGTATCGGTACATCAATCCACTTAGCAGGTGCGCTTTTTACCTATTTAAGTAAAACTGACATTCTGCACGTGCCATATCGTGGTAGTGGTCCTGCGGTATCTGATTTACTCGGTGGCCAAGTTGACTATATGTTCGACAGTATCACCTCGGCTAAGCCACATATCGATGCAGGTAAGTTGAAAGTATTGGGTATCACCACAGCTAAGCGTTCTGCTACTCTGCCAGACGTACCAACAATTGCCGAAAGCGGTCTTGAAGGTTATGAATTACGTCCTTGGTTCGCAACATTTGCACCAGCAGGTACACCTCCTGAGGTGATTGAAACCTTAAATAAAGCCATGCTAAATGCCTTAGAAACTGAAAAAGTGAAAACGACTTTCGCAACGATTGGTGCTGAGAAAATCGGCAGTAACCCTGCTGAGTTAAAAGAGTACTTAGCTGCTGAAACTGAAAAATGGCAAAAAATTATTAAAGAAACAGGTATCTCTGCGAACTAATCGCTTGAACGTGTAAAAAACTCAACTGGCCAAGGTTGCTTAGCGTATAAGCACCTTGGCTTTTTTATGCGCCTCTTTTGCTACCCCTTTTTGTTGCCCCCTTTTGTTGCCC
>CAYFVY010000153.1:1752-4272 GCA_964346715.1 uncultured Pelistega sp.
TTTTGTTGCCCCCTTTTGTTGCCCTCACTTGGCGCGCTCTCATATCCAACTCGCTTCAGGTTTGATACACCTCATTAACTTCACCTCATTAATTTCACCTCATTAACTTCCTCTCTTAACTCAAGCCCTTAATTTCTTTCACGAAGTTACAAGCTATTACATTTAAGATGAAAGCCCATCTTCTTTTGCGTATTATCATGCTTAAAGCAGCATAATTCGTATATGATGGTGGCTAGCTTATTGTCTAAAAATAATGAGGTGTACAGTATGAGAATTTTCATTGGTTATGATAGTCGTCTATTAGGTGATCGCTTTGCTGACTTAAAAAAAATTATTGATAAGAATTTCCCTAATCGTTGGCACAGCTTTGATTCAAGTTATATAGTCTCTACCGAACTCTCGGTATTACAAGTACGCGACCTTTTATTACCCGCGTTAAATACCAATGATTCACTATTAGTTGCTGAGCTCGGCAAGGAATGGCTCAGCATTGGTCTTTCCGAGAAGAACCGTAATTTGCTCGACGGCATTAATTACGCCTAAATGACAAACTCCACAATGACACCACAAGCGGTTCTGATCTACAGCACGGTGCCTGACTTACTTCTTGCCAAGCGCATTGCGCACGAGTTAGTCGAAGAGCAGTTCGCCGCTTGTGTCAATTTAAGTGCGCAAGGTCTCTCCCTCTATATGTGGCAAGACTCTCTTGAAGGTAGTGAAGAAATTACCTTAACCATTAAGACCAGTTTACATGCGCAACAAGCTTGTATGGATAAGCTCTTAGAGCTACATCCCTATGACTTACCTGAAATCATCGTTCTACCGATTATCGGTGGCCACCCTGATTATATTAAATGGATAGCGCAGCAAACTCGCTCTCCCAACAACTCTTTATGATTATTCGAATTTTCTCCGCCTTACTGATTAGTTTAGGCTTGCTATTTTCTTCGACTTCTTTTGCTCAAGATACGGAATTTTTTCCCCCCGAAGAGGCTTTTCAGTTAAATGCTGAAATTATTGATGGGAAAGAACTCGACCTTATCTTCAATATCACTCCCGAATATTATATGTATCGCGATCAATACAAATTGATGGTGGTTGGTGATGAGTTAGACGAAGATAGCAAACCTGGCGAGAAAACTAAAGAGTTACTTGGCACCACCGTCCTGCCACCAGGCAAGGTGCAATATGATCCAACCTTTGATAAGGAGTTGGAGGTTTATTACCATCAAGCCTTATTGAAGACAGCACTGAATCAACCGGCACAAGCTTTTACCCTTGAGGTAACCGCACAAGGCTGTGCCGATGCGGGACTATGTTACCCACCCATGTATTTTTATATACCCATCAGCCCAACAAGTACAGGTTACGAGATCTCACTACCCAAGCAAGCTGACGGTTTAGTGCGTGTCGAAGCTGCCGAAGAACAGTTATTTGTTGATGATGAAGACAGCACTTCTGATACGAGCGGCTCAAGCAGCGCAAGTGCTTCCGCAAGCTCCATGGACTTATTTAATGCGGGCGACACAGAGATTGCTAGCTGGCTCAACCAAGCCAATCTCTGGAGCATGTTAGCGATTGCTTTTCTCCTAGGTGTAGCACTCTCATTCACACCTTGCGTACTGCCTATGTTGCCGATTCTATTATCAATTATTGTAGGCACGAAACCGCAAGATGGACAAAAAGAATCACCTTATCGCGGCCTACGTCTAACCTTAATGTATGTCTTGGGTACCTCAATCGTTTATACGATTTTAGGCATTGTGGCCGCCTCGATTGGTGCGGCACTTGCAAACTGGATTCAGAATCCCTGGGTACTGAGTATTTTTGCCTTATTCTTAGTGGCTTTTGGGATTGCCATGTTTGGTAGTTTTACCTTCCAGATGCCGACTTCAGTACAAACCAAGTTAAATAATATGATGAATAAGCTACCCGCAGGTCAGATGGGTGGCTCATTAATCATGGGCATGATCTCAGCACTTATCTGTGGCCCATGTGTAGCAGCTCCACTAGCAGGTGTACTTTTATTTATCTCACAGACTGGTGATGTTGTCAGCGGTGGCTTAATTCTATTCGTTCTGGCTTGGGGTCAAGGCGCTTCTTTACTCCTGGTTGGCTCAAGTTCAGGCGTGCTTTTACCAAAATCAGGCCAGTGGATGAATACCGTTAAGTATATTTGCGGCTTATTACTGTTTGCAGCGGCTTTATGGATGGTTATGCCCTTATTACCCGCTTGGTTACCTATGGTGTTATGGGCCTTATTAGCATTTGCTTTTGCATACTATATGGGTAGTTTCCGTGGCTATCGCCCTTGGCCTGGTGTTCTCATCTTCCTCTTAAAACTGATTGGTCTAGCAGCCTTTGTCTGGGGTGTTTTACTCCTCGTCGGTCTTTCTATGGGTTCACGTAGTGTGATTAGTCCGCTGACCGTGCATGAGTATAGTAGTGAAGCGACTCAGTTCCAGCGTGTCCGCACGCTTGAGGAATTAAATACGATCTTGGCACAGACAGACAAACCCG
>CAYFVY010000154.1:0-4267 GCA_964346715.1 uncultured Pelistega sp.
TTGAACTTAGTGAGTGACCAACTGCGTGCTGTCTTTAATCCGCGGGGGTATAAATAATGAGCTCAAGTTTATTAGAAGTGCGCAATTTAAAGACGCAGTTTATGACCAAGGAAGGCCCTATCAATGCGGTTAACGATGTGTCTTTGCGTCTTGAAAAAGGCAAAGTACTCGGGCTTGTCGGTGAGTCGGGTTCTGGTAAGTCAGTCACTGGCTTTTCCATTATGGGTTTAATTGATGAACCTGGTCGCGTGGTGAATGGTGAGATTTATTTTCAAGGCCAGGACTTGCGTAAATTGTCGCCTAAGCAGATGCGTGAGCTACGCGGTAATCGGATTGCGATGATTTTCCAAGACCCGATGATGACCTTGAATCCAGTCTTGCGTATTGATACGCAGATGGTAGAGACCTTAAGAGCGCACGAGAATATTAGCTATAAGGACGCTTGGAACCGAGCACGCGATACCTTGGGGCAGATGGGCATTGCCAGTCCAGAGTCACGCCTGAAAGCTTACCCACATCAATTGTCTGGTGGTATGCGTCAGCGTGTAGCGATTGCGATTGCGCTCTTATTGCGTCCTGATCTTATCATTGCTGATGAGCCCACCACGGCTTTGGATGTGACGATACAGGCTCAGATTTTGTCCGAAGTACAGAATCTCTCGCGTCAATATGGTACGGCCTTAATTTGGATTACGCACGATCTCTCAGTGGTATCGGGTTTAGCGGATAATTTAGCCGTGATGTATGCGGGCCAGATTGTGGAGTCGGGTTTGGTTGATGAGGTTCTGGACACCCCAGCTCATCCCTATACACAAGGCTTGATCCAAAGCTTGCCGATTAATAATCAGCGTGGTCAACGTTTAGCGCAGATTCCTGGTATGACGCCTAGTTTATTGAGTTTACCAAAAGGCTGTGCTTTTTCAGCTCGCTGCATTCGTGTGGCACCGAATTGTTCGAATCCACCGCAGCTACAGGCGATTGAGAATGAGCATGAGGTTCGCTGTTTTTATCCGAATATTTATAACGCTTATGTAAAGGAGTCGATCTAATGGTAGACGTGCCTTTATTAGCGCTTGAAAACATTTCTAAACGCTTTGGTGAGAAAAAACAGGGCGTAGTTGCGCAGACTTTACAACGCTTGCACCTAGTCAAGGCACCGCAAGTAACGGCCGCCGTGAATCACGTGGATTTATCCATCTTCAAGGGTGAGGTGGTTGGTCTAGTAGGTGAGTCCGGATGTGGTAAATCGACCTTAGGGCGTATCGCCGCAGGTATCTTACCGCCAAGCGAAGGTGTCGTCAGAGTAGAGGGTAAGTCTGTTGCGGATATGAGTAAGCAGGAAATTAGTGAAGCTCATCTGAAAATCCAGATGATCTTCCAAGATCCTTATGCCAGTTTAAATCCACGCTTACGCGTCACCGATATTGTCGGTGAGTCGCCGTATATTCATGGTTTAACGAGCAAGAAAAATCTTGATGCCTATGTTTCCGAGCAATTAGAGCGCGCAGGTTTAAGTGCGAGTTTGCGTAATCGTTTTCCTCATCAATTTAGTGGGGGTCAACGCCAGCGTATTGGAATTGCGCGTGCCTTAGCGGTGCAGCCAGAGTTACTGGTCTGTGACGAAGCGGTAGCTGCCTTAGACGTATCGATTCAGGCACAGATTCTGAATTTGTTTATGGATTTGCGCGAGCAACTGGGTCTGACCTATTTGTTTATTAGTCATGACTTAAGTGTTGTCGAGCACTTGTCCGATCGTGTCGTCATTATGTACTTGGGGCAGATTATTGAGAGTGCACCAGTACAAGAAATTTTCCAACGCGCGAATCATCCGTATACCCAAGCGCTACTTGCCGAAGTGCCGAAGATGAGCGAGCGTAAGCGTGTGTTCGCTTCCTTAAAAGGGGAAATGCCAAGTCCCTTAAACCCACCTTCTGGCTGTCATTTTCATCCACGCTGTCCGTATGCGATGGAGCGATGTCGGACAGAAGCGCCTAAACTAAAAGAAATTGCTATCCATCATATAAGTGCTTGCCATCTTAACGACCAAGCGTAAAACACAGTATTTATTCCATCGAGGAGTTCGAAATGAAAAAACATGTATTAACACTAGTGGCCTCAAGTCTTTTAGCCATGGGCAGCTTAGCGCATGCCGAAGAGTTAAAGATTGCCTTTGCCGATAACCTTTCTTCTTTAGACCCACAATTAAATAACTTTGCGGGTGACCGCTCAGCAGGTCTTTTCTTCTTTGATATGCTAGTGAGTAATTACTACAATAAATTATTACCTGGCTTAGCAACAGAATGGAAAAACATTGACCCAACAACTTGGGAGTTCACCTTACGTCCTGACGTTAAGTGGAATGATGGTAAGCCATTTACCGCAGAAGACGTCTTATTCTCAATTGAGCGTATTCGTAAGGTACCAGGTTCAGTAGCGCCTTTTACAAGTTATGTACGCACAGTTGAAAGCGTCAGTATCAAAGATCCACAAACCTTAGTATTCAAAACGACTACACCGAATCCAAGCTTACCCTTGAACTTGGCCTCAGTACCGATTGTCAGCAAACATGGTACTGAGAATGCTAGCAGCGAAGACTTTAACTCAGGTAAGGCGCTTATCGGTACAGGGCCGTATAACTTAGTGTCATTTACACCAGGTGATCGCTTTGTTGCACAGACCAACCCAAATTACTGGGGTGAAAAAGTACTATGGGATAAGGTCGATTATAAGTACACAGCGAATGCCGCTTCGCGTACTGCCGCGTTATTATCGGGTGATGTGGATGTGATTGATAAGGTATCGGTGTCTGATTTAGCCAAGCTCCAAAGCGATCCTAAGGTGAGTGTTTTTGCCTATAACGGTTTGCGCGTTATGCTTTTACAACCAAGCTTTAATCCTGAGCCAAGTAAGTTTATTACCGATGCGAGTGGTAAGCCGCTAGAGAAAAACCCATTATTGGATGTACGTGTACGTAAAGCTTTATCCTTAGCAATTAATCGCGAGGCAATCGCTGACCGTATTCTTCAAGGTGGTGTGACAGTAGCGAATCAATGGATGCCAGATGGCTCGATTGGTTATAACCCAGAGATTAAGAATATCGCTTTTGATGCAGAACAAGCTAAAGCCTTGTTAGCAGAAGCAGGTTATCCAGATGGCTTTAACCTAACTGTGCATGTACCGACCGATCGTTACCCATTAGCTCCCGAAACTATTCAAGCGGTGGCTCAATTCTGGACACGTATTGGCGTTAAAACCAGTGTTGAAGTGGTACCTTGGGCAGTGTATTCAGGCGCGGCTAATAAGAACGAATATGCCATGTCTGTGATTGCTTGGGGTAATGGTACGGGTGAGGCCAGCTATGCCATGGTAAGTATTTTGGCAACCAATAATCCTGACAAAGGTATGGGTGCTTCTAACTGGGGTCGTTATAGCAACGCAAAACATGATGAACTCTTAGCGAAAACGACAGCAGAGTTCGATGATGCGAAGCGCGAAGAAATTATGCGTGAGGCAGCGACGGTTGTGATGGATGATGTCGGTATTATTCCGCTGTTCCATTACAAAAATATCTGGGCAGCGAAAAAAGGCCTAGTGGTGAAACCATTAAGCTCAGATCGTACCGTTCCAGTTATGGTCACTAAAGAGTAAGGTGAGAATCTAACTATGGGAACAGCCCGCTTAAGTATTGCACCGATTGATGACTTAATTGATGTTAAGCGTATTATTCGTCTCGAAGGTTTGACACCGGGTGAGAAAGTTAGCATCAAGGCAACAAGCCTACGTTCGCAAAATCTTCCTTGGCATAGTCAAGCAAGTTTTGTGGCCGATGCACAAGGTGTGATTGATTTAAGCCAGCAAGCACCGATTGAGGGGAGCTACCAAGGGGTATCGGCAATGGGTTTAATTTGGTCGCAAGAGCCAAGTGACCCGAATGCTGCCTTGGTGTTTCCTGACAGTGTGCTGAGTCCCATTGAGACCAAGTTGGAAGTAGAAACCGCATCACAAGGTAGGCTGGAAGGCTCGTTTATCCAGCGCTTGGCAGCTGATGGGGTACAACGTATTGAGGTGAGAGAAGAGGGTTTAGTTGGTACCTTGTTCTTGCCAGCGGGTGAGGGGCCATGGCCAGGCATTATGATTTTAAATGGCTCGGGTGGCGGTATTAATGAACCACGTGCGGCCTTGTATGCCTCTCATGGTTTTATGGCCCTTGCACTCGCGTACTTTAAAGCCCCTGGCTCATCTGACTATATCTCGAATACTCCCTTAA
>CAYFVY010000155.1:0-4225 GCA_964346715.1 uncultured Pelistega sp.
CCTAAAATTCCTACAGTGGCGTACATACCTGTAATCAAGTCTGTTACCGCAACGCCTGCTTTCTGTGGTCCACCACCCGGCAAGTCATCACGCTCACCGGTAATACTCATTAAACCACCCATACCTTGAATGATAAAGTCGTAGCCTGGGTCTTTGGCCATCGGACCTGTTTGCCCAAAACCTGTAATTGAACAATAGATAAGTTTGGGGTTAATCGCCTTAATACTCTCATAGTCGAGACCGTATTTGAGTAGACCACCGACTTTAAAGTTCTCAACCAAGATATCGCAAGACTTAGCCATTTCACGCACGATTTCGGAGCCTTCTGGTGAGGCAATATCTAAGGCAATTGAGCGCTTATTACGGTTCGTACTAAGGTAGTAAGCGGCCTCGGTCGTGTTCTTACCTTCGGCATCTTTTAAAAATGGAGGGCCCCAACCGCGTGTATCGTCACCTGTATCAGGACGCTCGACTTTAATCACGTCTGCGCCTAAGTCAGCAAGGATTTGGGTAGACCATGGACCTGCTAATACGCGAGAAAGATCTAATACTTTAATACCATCTAGGGGGAGTTTACGAGTGCTCATGTTATTTTTTAATCTCAGAAAAGCCATTACTTAGCACAATAATACCACGCTCTTTTACCTTGGCTTGGAATAAAATTTCAGTATCACTTTGGCGCCACATCTCAACAACGAGTGTCTCACCTGGGAACACGGGTGATGAAAAACGCGCATCAAAGCGAACTAAACGCTCTGCTTGATAATCGCAAGCGTTCTTCACAATGGCATGAGCCACCATACCGTAGGTGCATAAACCATGCAAGATAGGCTTATCGAAACCTGCTGCTTTGGCCGTATCTGGATCAATATGAAGTGGGTTAGGGTCAGCATTTAAACGGTACAAAATAGCGGCTTCAGGATGAATTTTAATTTCTTCAACCATATCTGGCGCATTAGTAGGAGTTTTCGGCAGGGCAGGAGGGGCTTCATCGCTCTGGCCAAAACCGCCATCTGCACGACAGAATGTTGTTTGGTCGGTGGTTGCGAGTAAGGTGCCTTTTTCATCAAAAATCTTACGCTCAACAATCACCAGTGCGCCCTTGTCGGCACCCTTATCAATGATATGGCTCACACGGATTTTGGCTTTTATAGTACCACTGCTAGGTAAGGCTTGGTGGATAGTCAGACGTTGCTCACCATGCACGATTTTTAAGAAGTTAATCTTCGTCTCAGGATTGTTCATCCATAAGCCAGGGTAGCCGAGAATCACAGCCATGGTTGGGAACGCTTTTAGATTCTTCTCGTAGACGTACTGCAATTGTTTTGGGTCAAGTGGATCATGTCCAATTCCTAAGCTAAGAGCATATAAGATACTGTCTTTTTCAGTATAGATATGCTCAATTTCAGGGAACTTCCAGTTTTTAATTAATGGGTAATCGATGGCCATGAGTACTTCCTCCAGTGCAGTGCTTGTCGTCTGTTTATGTTTTTGTAAAAAGGGGCTCAGCTAAACCTAGTTTAAAAATGCTTAGGTTCTACCCTAGTGAGCCCCTTGGGTACGGCTTAATTTACTTTGTCGCGAGAAAAGGGGCAGCGAGGAAATCGTCTGCACCTACTTTTTCAGTGTGAATCGCTTCGTTTGATGCGATTAGATTGGGTCCCAGTTGATCACGTCAGGTGAGCGCTCTAATTTGAAGAAACTACCCTTCATTGCTGGGGCTGCGACTTCAGCTATGAGCTCAGGCGTCCAGCCAGTTGACATATGCACTGAACGGATTGGACGTGGTTGGCTAAACAACATGATTTCGTTAGCACGTACGCCAAAGATTTGACCGCTGACTTCGCTGGCTGCATCGCTACCAAGGTAGACGGCCATTGGAGCAACTTTGTTGGCTTCCATCTTTTGTAGTTTGAGTACGCGTGCTTTTTCCTCTTCAGTTTCTGCTGGGATTGAGCTTGTCATACGGCTCCAAGCGAATGGGGCAATACAGTTAGAGCGCACATTGTAGCGTTGCATATCTAAAGCGATCGATTTAGATAAGGCGACAATACCTAATTTAGCAGCGGAGTAGTTCGATTGACCGAAGTTACCAATCAGACCTGATGTCGATGTCATATGTACGAAAGCACCTGACTCTTGCTCACGGAAGTAGGCTGCTGCAGCACGGCTAACAAAGAAGGTGCCGTGTAGGTGCACATCAATCACTTGGCGCCATTCTTCTTCACTCATCTTGTGGAATAGGCGGTCACGTAGGTTGCCGGCGTTATTTACGACGATGTCGATTTTGCCAAATGCATCAACTGCTGTTTTAACAATATTGCTGGCGCTTTCGTAGCCTGCAACACTGTCTGTGCTCACGACTGCTTCGCCACCCGCTTGTTTAATTTCATTGACTACGCTTTGTGCTGGGCCGTCGCTACCGCCTTCGCCGCCTAATGATACGCCAATATCGTTAACCACGACTTTAGCGCCTGCTGCTGCATAGGCTAGAGCGATATCACGACCAATACCACCACCTGCACCTGTTACGACGACAACTTTACCTTCGACAATACCGTTCATGTGAGTCTCCTTTATCTGATGAAATCGAAATTATGTTGACAATTTAATTGTCAATCCTAAAATTAAGGTATATTAAATAACTAGTAATATGCTTGAAAAAACAACTAGCTTAATAGTAGGCTATATTTGCTTTTTTGCTTATTCGTTTTTATCAATCACCCCCTTCTATATTCATTAAGATGCGCTACGACTTAACTGACTTAAAACTATTTATTAATATTGGGGAGACCTCAAACCTGACTCGTGCGGCAGAGAAAATTTTTCTCTCTTTACCTGCGGCAAGTGCGCGAATCAAGAACTTAGAGGACTCACTTAAGGTGCGTCTTTTGATTCGCCAGGTGACGGGGGTGAAGATGACTCCGGCAGGTGAAGTGCTGTATAAGCATGCAAAGTCCGTGTTTCAGCAACTAGACTCTCTGCATAATGAGTTGCAGCCTTTTTCAGAAGGGATTAAGGGCAAATTGAGAATTCTGGCGAATACCTCAGCAACCTATTCATTCGTCACCGAAGCGTTAGCTAACTTCTTAGAGGAGAATCCTGATGTGGATATTGAGCTTGAGGAGAAGATCACCAAGGATGTGATTGCGGCGATCCGTAATGGGACAGGCGACTTGGGTATTGTTTCAGGTTCTCTGGACTTGAAGGGACTGGACTATACTCCGCTGTTTAAGGATGAATTGGTGGTGATGGTAAGTGCTGACCATGAACTTAAGGATCGTGAATCCGTGGGGTTTGAGGAACTGGTTGATAAGTATCAATTTGTCGGTATTGGTCAAGACAGTGTCTTACAGACTTTCCTTGATGAGCGCGCCCATCAGTTAGGCAAGCGTATTCATCAGCGTGTGTATGTCGGTGGTTTTGATGTGGTGGCGCGTATGGTGTCAGCGAAGATTGGCATTGCCATCATGCCGCTTGAGTGTGCAGCCAAGTTAAATTATGTGGAGAATATTAAGATTCTTCCGCTTAGTGATAAATGGGCCTGCCGCGAGCGTTATATTTGTCGCTTGCCGGGACGTGACCTACCACCGTATGCGGAAAAATTTATCGAAAGTGTCCTGAATGTAGTGAAGAAAATGGGCATGGATGAGAAGAACAGTGCCAATGACATTATGCGCGAAGACTAAGTTGCGGCTTAATTTACTCTTTGATTGACTTCACATTTGCTGAGCGTAGACCTTTAAAGTGCCGAATAGACAAAAACACTATTTAGCGCATAATGACTTAATGTTCTATACCTGAGTATTTTACTTGGATATTGACTAGAGTATAAATTCAAAATAATGATTCAAATACTATTTTAAAAAGCATAAGGAGACAAAATGCAAACTTCAAGCAATCGTCGTGGTTTCTTAAAAATGTGTGTAGGTGCTGCTTTGGCAGGTATCTATGGTTTTTCAGCACCTGCTATGGCAGCAGAATGGCCTGAGCAAGCGGTAACATTTATTGTGCCTTTTGCACCAGGTGGTCCAGTGGATACAGCGGCACGAATAGTGACGATGCCTTTTAACACTTCATGGAAGCAACCCATAGTCATTGATAATAAGGCTGGTGCAGGTGGTATTGTAGGAGCTCGTTTAGCGGCAAAGGCGAAACCTGATGGTTATAACTTCTTCTTTTCTGCGATTCACCATGCGATTTTGCCAAGCTTAAATAATGATCT
>CAYFVY010000156.1:0-4179 GCA_964346715.1 uncultured Pelistega sp.
GCCTGGTGCCGAGGCCGGAATCGAACCGGCACACTCACCCCTCTCGTGCCAGTAACTGCTCAACTAACTCAGGTACCCCTTCGCTTGCGCGCTTAGCAATCACGCCTGTGAGTCCTTCAGCTTCAGGAGGGTTCGGATCGACCAGAAACACCTCAGTACGTGGTCGGATGAAATTAAGTAGGGAATTCGCTGGATAGACCTTAAGTGATGTTCCGACCACAATCACAATCTCAGCCAAGTCCATCAAGCGCGTTGCTGGGCCGAACTCTGGCACATGCTCACCAAACCAAACAATATTCGGCCGCATTAAATTGCGACGATTATCCAGGTGGCGCAAGGTCTGATCACCAGTAATCTGTTCGACATACTCTTCATTCACCGAGCTGCGTATTTGATCTAAGCGTCCATGGAGATGCAAGACTCGACGGCTCCCCGCACGCTCATGCAGCAAATCCACATTCTGCGTAATAACCTGCACCTCGTACTTCTGCTCTAAGGCATGAATACTTATGTGAGCCGCATTCGGCTCTGCGGCCATCGCCTGGCGACGGCGCTCATTATAAAAATCGATAACTTTTTTAGGGTTGCGTAAAAATGCCTCAGGCGTGCACACCTCCTCGATCTTGTGACCTTCCCACAAGCCATCCGAATCTCGGAATGTTTGTAGACCACTATCTGCACTTATACCCGCACCACTCAATACAACAATTCTTTTCATTATAAGCAATATAAATAAGGGAATAATCCTTCCATTCTAACCGACATTAGCCATAATCACCGCTAGGCCGCATCTTAAGTACATACGCATACACCATACTCAGCACTTAATCAGAAGCTAATAATTCTAATAATTATTAAATTATTTCAAATAATTACATAATTCAATCGATATAAGGTGCGATTTCAGGAGGCATTTATTTCAATACTTAGGCCAAACTTAGTACTCATAATTAGACCCACACAAACCGATCACAGCGATAGTAAAATACAATGCCTTTACGCTAAGTCATAGCTATATAGCTATAATATAAGTGAAAAAGTCATTCTTCATACGCCCTGTGCCACTCTTATTTCTCATAAAACCAGAGTTTTGATTACAGTCTATTACCATTGAAAAGCTTAGCCAGAAGAATTTGTTCTAAATCAAATAAATCAAATTTATTTAGATTACTATTTAAACAACACAAAGAAGCATACGCTTTTTTAGAACATTCTTCTTGGTTGAACAACAATGAAAAAACTCCTCCTCATCTTTCATCGCTATGCGGCATTAGTCTTAGCGCCCTTTTTTATCGTCATTATTTTTTCAGGCATTGTCCTATCCTTCAAGCCAATACTTTCCCCTAACACCGCGACAGAACCAATCGGTAACCAAGCAGCAGCCTTAAGCTCTGTGGTACAGAAAGTAGAATCAAGCTCTGGCCAGGTACAAACCATCGCCCTTGATGCTAATGGTCAAGATGTATGGATTAAAGCCAAGGGCAATCCACTTGAGCAGCGTTATAACATTGCTAATGGCAGCTTTATCGAAGAAGCAGGCATGAGTTCTAAACACTACAATATGGCCAAAGAACTCCATAAGGAATTTTTACTCGACGCCGACGATCTCGTTGAAATTCTGACCTACATCTTTATTGCCATATTAATTGTAGGTCCCTTTATCATGCGCCCACGTTGGCAGAAACGCTTAATGAGCATCCATAATGCCTTGGGTTTTTGGGCAATTCCTGCCTGGCTATTAGTACCTGTTACGGGCATTATGATGACTCTACATATCGGCGCGCCACGCCTTGGTCAACTAGATCTTAACCGCCAAGCAACCCCTATAACACAAGTGATGCAAGTACTTGAGCGTGAAAATCAACTCGCCAATTTCGTGTCTATCCAAACCGTGAAAGGCCATTCAGTTGTGATTAGCTTAGCGAGTCCTTCTGGCCTACAAAATTATCAAATTCCTAACGGCACAGACTCCTTACAAAGCTTACCTAGCTTAAGTTATCTACCTAAGCAACTGCATGAAGGTACCTGGGCAGGCCCAATCTCAGGCTGGATTAACTTTTTCATTGGCCTAGGTTTGATGTTTTTCACGATTTCTGGTGTGTATAGTTGGGTACGTCGCTTGCGTAATGACCGAGCAGCTCGTGCTAGCGCCACGCCAATTATCGGTGGTAATGAAGCCGTTCTCGTGACCTATGCCTCGCAAACAGGTACTGCACAAGGCTTAGCCAAAACTACCCATCAATACTTAGTTGATCATGGCGTGAATGCCCAAATTAGTCCTATGTCTGTCTTAACCCCTACGGACTTAGCGAAGTTCGGCCGTACCCTAATCCTCTGTTCGACAACCGGTGAGGGTGACTTGCCTGACGGTGCAAAGCGCTTAGTAAGTGCTTTAAAACAAACCCACAATAGCCAAATCAATTACAGCGTATTCGGTCTAGGCGATAAGAGCTATAAGCACTACTGCGCTGGCGCTAAACAAGTCGCTGAGGCACTGGCTCACAGCGGTGGTCAAGCAATCATGCCCCTCGTCTGTAGTGAGGCCGACCCAGGTCCTGCATGGCAGTCTTGGTTACGTCAAGTGGCTCCTTTATTAGGTGTAAAAGACTCTGCTGCCGCCCCCAAAGTTGTCAGCAACGATACACCTGTACAAGCTATCTTACGTGAGCGTGTTCGCTTAGACGATCCAGAATTCGCCCCATTGGAAGTACAGAAGCTAGTTTTTGAATTGCCTAAAGACGCTCAATTCCGCGGTGGTGACTTGCTCCTCGTTAGCCCTCCTGGAGAGACAGCTGCTCGCCCCTACTCTATTGGTAGCGATGCAATTGAAAGCAACTTAGTGCGCCTCACCGTAAGCGAGAATCCATTTGTTGATGATCAAGGCGTCGCACGTAAAGGCCGCGCTTCTAACTACTTATTAAAAGAGTTAGCCATTGGTGACACAATTAATGCCACATGGCGCCGCCACCCTGACTTCAACCTGATTGAAGGTGATGATCGCCCTATCATTATGGCTGCTACGGGATGTGGTGTTGCCCCATTGCTCGGTTTCTTACCGCAACTACGTCGTCACCCGCGCTTTGCTTGGTTGTTCTTCGGTAACTCCGATAGTCGCGGCAATAACTTCTATCAAGAAGAGTGGGATCAAGCCCAGGCAGATGGAGTTGTTAATCGAATCACGCGTGTCTTTGATAATGAAAACCGTGGCTTTATTCAAGATCTTATGATTCAAGAAGGACAAGCTCTCTATGATTTATTGACTAAAGAACAGGCGATTATCTACCTATGCGGACGCGCTCGCACGGTTGGCCAAGGAGTTGAAAACGCACTGCTATTCATTGCCCAAGATATTGGCAAAAAGTCACCTGAGCAAGCTCAAGAATGGCTCGACGAACTGAAACGTAAAGAGCAAATTCGCGCTGACTTATTTGGTTAATAAGCCGTTTAATACCAGTACTTAATAACAATTTGATTCTCTCCGACCTTAGGCGTCACTAAACAGAAACTCTTCCAAGAAACTCGTTTAGCTGGCGCCTTTCTTTTGGTGGCTGAGGTGTAGCAGGCTGAACATTAAGTAATCATCGTCTTTTTAATTGCTGTTCACACTTACGCGCTACATTCATTCTTGTCGTGCTATTCTGCTTTGATAAGTCAAATCCTCTTATAAGCGAAGTGAATCATGAGCCATAAAATGTATATTGTGGATGCCTTTACCGACACACTTTTTAGCGGCAATCCAGCAGCTGTTATGGTGCTTGATGAATGGCTACCCGAAGCCACCATGCAAGCAATAGCACAAGAGAACAACCTATCTGAAACAGCTTATCTCGTTGCTGATCAGATTGGACAATATCATATCCGCTGGTTCTCGCCCCTATGTGAGATTGACTTCTGTGGTCATGCCAGTCTTGCCAGCGCGTATGTCTTATTCAATCACTACGGGGCACAAGCACCACTCACCTTCTACGCTCAAGCTGTCGGACAATTCACCATTGAGCAAGGTGCTGATGGCAAGATTGAGATGAACTTCCCACAGCGCCCAGCTGAGCCCGTAGAAGAAGTGCCAAACGCCCTATTGCAAGGTCTATCGATTACTCCCAAAGAAGTCTGGCGTAATCAGCAAGCTTATATGGTGGTCTATGAAAGCGAAGAAGATGTATATAAAGTCACCACTGATGA
>CAYFVY010000157.1:0-4154 GCA_964346715.1 uncultured Pelistega sp.
AGTGGATGGACATCTGTGAAAGTAGGTCATCGTCAGGCTAATTCTTTAAAGAAAAACCCCAAGTTCAAAACCGAACTTGGGGTTTTTTGCGTTGCGGTGCTAAAATTCACATATCTCTATCTTAATCATTAAGAGTTACATAATGCGCATTTCCTTTCTACGCCTATTCGCGTTTATGGCCTTTTTGTTTGTTTCAATGCCTGCCATGGCATCGACGATGCTAGATGCTTTACGCTCTTTACCGACTGTACAGCAATCCGCTTCAGCTCAAACTGCCTTATTCAAACCTAATCAAGCAACACTTGTTAAGTTCTGGGCGAGTTGGTGTCCCTTATGTTTATCAACCCTTGATGAGACTCAAGCTTGGCGTCAGGATCCAGACTTTGCAAATACGAATATTGTCTCTGTCGCCTCACCATCCTATCTAAGTGAAAAACCAGTAAAGCAATTTACTGAATGGTATAGCTTATTAAACTATGCTGAGCTTCCTGTGCTTATAGATGATGGCGGTAAGCATACGCGTCGCTTTGGGATTGCCGCTTATCCAAGTTGGGCGCTTATTGATGCTGAGGGGAATTTACTCCGTGTCGTTAAGGGGCATATCACTAAACCACAAGCTTTAGCTTTACTCAAGAATAAGAATGCTAATCTTAAAGAAGTGAATCGTGCATTCAATCAGGTATATCCTACTGTTGATAATAAGCAGCCTGCAGCTTCGAGCAGTGCAGTGATTGCAAGCAATAATGAAAAGCCTTCTTCAGCAGCTGTTCAAGATGTCAAACCTATGCAGACTCGCAAGATCTATCTAGCTGGTGGTTGTTTCTGGGGTGTTGAGGCTTATTTTGAACGTATTCCTGGTATTGTTGATGCGGTATCTGGTTACGCTAATGGGAATACGGTTAATCCGAGTTATCAAGATGTGATTTATCGTGGTACAGGCCATGCTGAAACTGTTGAAGTGACTTATGACCCTGCGCGAATTAGCCTGACTCAAGTACTTGAGTATTATTTCCGCGTTATCGATCCTACTGTATTAAACCGCCAAGGTAATGATCGCGGTACACAATATCGCACCGGTATTTATTATACCGATGAGAAAGAGCAGTCCATTATTTACCAAGCCATTAAGAAAGAACAGCGTAAGTATAAGGCACCGATTGTGGTTGAGAACAAAGCCTTAGATGGTTTTTATTTGGCTGAAGAATACCATCAAGATTATCTCGTTAAGAATCCGAATGGATACTGTCATATTGATTTGAATTTAGCAGATAAACCACTCGAGCCAGCAAGCCAATCGAATAATTCAATTTTTATTGATCCTCGTTTATACCATCGCCCCAGTGACGCAGAATTACGCCAAAAGTTAACACCTGAGCAATATCGTATTACTGTAGAGCACGGTACTGAGCGTGCCTATACCCATGCCTATGATGATTTTTATGAAGCAGGGGTGTATGTGGATATTATTAGCGGTGAACCCTTATTCAGCTCACAGGATAAGTATGATGCTGCCTGTGGCTGGCCATCATTCGTGAAACCTATTGATCCGAAAGTTATTACTGAGCATGCAGATTATAGCTACAATATGTACCGTATTGAAGTACGTAGCCGTGTTTCTGACGCACATCTTGGTCATGTCTTTCCGGATGGTCCGAAAGTCGTGGATATGGTTTCTTACGCCCTTTGTTTTCCTCTAAGTAATATAGTTATTTAATGCTTAAAGCAAAAAGACTGAGTCTATGATATAGATTCAGTCCTTTTCCTATATAGAGAATATCCAAACTTGCAGGCTTAGTAGCTAAGGCGCGTAAATTACTTCTTCTTAAAAAAATGAACAGTGCGGCTTCACCTAACAGCGTGAAGTCTTATACCGTGCCAGTGTTCAGTTTATTGCTCTTTAGCATCACCAGCGGGTACATCAATATCAAGTGCTAACTCTTCTTCATCAAATTCTTTGGTGATTTCATCCCACAATTCACCCATATCATCAAAGTGAATTTGAACATCAAAGAGCTCTAAGTTTTCTGAATTAATTTCACCACCAAGCACGGGTGGCTTTTTAAAGCTATATACCGTGTTTTCCGGCATCTCTTCGTCTAGTAGTGGTGCTAAGAGCTCGATGGAAAAGTAATCAATCACAAAGTCACTATCGCTTAAAAGTGTCTTAAATTCATCTAAAGAGTCAGCAATGACTTCTAGCTCACCATCTAAGGTATCTAAAAAGAGGATTTCACCTGTTGCTGGTGCAATCAGAAATGCATCGCCAAGTTTGGTGATCATAGCGATTTCTAATTGTTCGCTATCGCATAACCAATACCAACTGCGTAATAAATCGTTAGCATTGTACTTCTCACTATTAATCGTCAGGTTCTGAATTTCCATTTTAAAAATCCTCTAAGGTAAAAATAAGCCACTGTGTATGGGCAGTGGCTTTGAGGTGAATTTTACATGAAGTCGATATACATACTTGTGTTTACGTACTATAACGTTGTAAAAAGGTCTCGTCATCCGTAAACATATAACGAATGGCATCAATAAAACTAATAAATACCGAGAGAGGGATAAAAATCAGCGAAATTAAGATGAAGACTATACCTGCGAACATCTGATTGAGGTAAAAACGGTGGGCACCAGTCCATCCAAGAAAAAGTGCTAAAACGATAGCAATTTTACGTGTATTGGTCGGTCTATTCAGTTCCTCACCATGATTCTTATGTAGCCAAATACTAATCCCTGCTGTGATAATCAGCGCCAGAATAATCTTCACGGGATGTGCTTGCACATAAGCCCAGATAGAGTTAAAGAAGTCATTGAGATTATATAAAACAACGCCTGTCCATTCGTAAACCAAGTCGGCAAAACCACGGAAGACACCCTCGCCAAATGTCAGTGCGATAAGTACCACACAGAAGACAAGAATTGGCACTAAAATCTTTTGCATTATATAAATTTCCTTAAAGAAATATGAGCGTGGAGGGCTGCTAGGCCTAAGGACAGAGCAATCCATAACGGTGTAAAATGATTATCACCTATATTGTTCTAAAAGTGAGTAAATCAACCATGAAAGATGCTACAAAAAATGTCAATTTTGCCATTCATGGCATGACATGTGCATCCTGTGTGCGTCGCGTTGAACGCACAATTGCTAAATTAGAAGGCGTGAGCCAGGTCAGTGTTAACTTGGCAGCTGAATCTGCGCACGTTGAACTGCGTGATGATAAGGTCGATGAACAGACTATTATTAATGCAGTGACCAAGGCAGGCTTTGAGGCTAAGGTGATTAAGCAAGCTGATAAGCAGACCGTAGAGCTCATGGAGTCTCGCCAAAAAGAGACAAACTACTTTGCTCGCTCTTTTGTAGTAGCAGCTGTGCTGACTTTTCCTGTCTTTGCTACAGAGATGGGTGCGCACTTCGTCCTCGCTTTCCGTGCATGGTTGTACTCGGTGATGAGTTTAGAAAGTGTATGGATTATGCAATGGGTACTCACGACTATTGTGCTATTTATTCCAGGCCGACGCTTTTTTACTCTAGGCTTTAAGGCGCTAGCGCAGCGTAACCCAGATATGAACTCCCTAGTGGCTCTGGGGGCAGGATCAGCCTACCTGTATTCGGTGGCGACTTTATTGTCGATATTTACTGTCACGTTTGCTGACCTTGTGCCTTTTCGTTCGCGTGCTTTGTATTTTGAAGCCGCAGCAGTGGTAGTGACTTTGATTTTACTAGGGCGTTATTTAGAAGCGAGGAGTAAGGGGCAGACAGGACAAGCGATTGCTCGTTTGCTTGACTTACAAGTTAAGCATGCGCATCTAGTGCTCGATGATGGTAGTGTGCGAGATATTCCATTAGAGGAATTGAAAGCAGGGCAGTTAGTGCTTGTTAAACCCGGTGAATCCGTACCTGCCGACGGTGTGGTGATTTCGGGCGAATCTCATATCAATGAGTCGATGATGACGGGAGAGCCAATTCCTGCCTTACGCACAGTTGGTGATAAGGTCATTGGTAGCACGATTACGACCAATGGCAGTATCAAGGTCAAAATTACCGAGGTTGGTGAGAACACAGTCTTAGCCAATATTATCAAAATGGTACAGGAGGCGCAGGCGGATAAATTGCCGATTCAGAACGTCTTAGATAAGGTGACGAGTCGCTTTGT
>CAYFVY010000158.1:0-4095 GCA_964346715.1 uncultured Pelistega sp.
GCTCAGCGGGCAAAGAGAAGTCAACCTCTATCCCTAAGCCTTCACGAGTAAAGTCGTCAAGCACATTGAATAATCTAAATGAGCGCCCATCCGTTAATTGGTCGTGCATAAAATCCATCGACCACATTTGATTAATATCTGTCACCCTTCCCAGAGCGTCGGGTCGCTCACGTTTGAGTCGCTTCTTCGGTTTGATACGTAAGTTGAGCTCTAACTCTCGATAGATTCGATATACTCTTTTGCGATTCCATGTAAAACCTTTAATATTTCGTAAGTATAAAAACACAGTCCAAACCCCCAGTTACGCTGCGCATTGGTTAACCGAATCAACCAGTCGGCAATCACCTCATTTTCATTATTTAATTTAGGCTGATAGTAATAGCCACTCTGACTGATACTAAACACAGCGCAGGCAAGACGAATGCTAACGCTAAACTGGTGAACCGCTCGCTGTGCCATCTCTTTGCGTCGAGATGGCATCACTGTCAACGGCATTTGAAAATTGACCACTTTATGGCGCAATCGGCAGTTGAATTTTGACCACCCCCTACTTAAATATCACTCACTAAAGGAGTGATACCTATTTTTCTTTTATCTTTAAGCCGATAGCTTTCACCACTCATTGGTACGACGTGACAATGGTGTAGTAGTCTATCTAACATAGCCGCAGTGAGTGTAGCATCATCCGCAAATGTTCCCGCCCACTGGCTGAATGGCAAATTACTGGTGACAATAACACTTCCTTTTTCATAGCGTTTGGCAATGACATTGAAGAAGAGATTTGCCTGCTCCCGCCCAAAGGGTAAATAGCCAATTTCATCAATCACCAGAACTTTAGGTGCCAACACCACGCGATTCATATACGCCTTCAGTTTACCTTGAAGGTGTGCCGAACTAAGCTGTAGCATCAAATCAGAGGCGGTAATAAACCTGACTTTATAGCCTGACATAACGGCCTTATAGGCCAGACTTATCGCTAAATGTGTTTTTCCTATACCACTTGGGCCGAGGAGAACAATATTCTCACGGCGCTCAATAAAACCTAAATTGGCTAATTCTTTCACCTGTGCTTTAGGCACACCGCTCGCTAATTTAAAGTCATAGTTATCCATCGTTTTAATCACAGGTAAGGCGGCGAACTTGAGCAGCGTGGACTGAGTGCGCCCGTGCTTGGCTTTGATCTCCTCCATTAAGAGTTGCTCAACAAAGTCAGCATAGGTTCCTTCTTGTTGCAGATGATGATCAGCAATGTGTGGCCAAGCCTGTTCCATCGCCATCAAACCTAACTGCCGACAGAGATCGGCAATTCGTTCATGTTGTAAATTCATCTTAGCGCTCCTAATAAACCATCATAAACAGAAAGCGGATGCTGTAAGCTCTCAACGGGTATAGGTTGGCGCTGTAAAGAAATCGGTATAGCCTCATCTTGACTGCCACTCCATATCGGCAATGGCAACATCATGTGTCGCTCTTGCTGTAACCGTTGGGCCGGTATTTCTTGGGTCGTACCATGAATACGCGCATTGGCGGTTTGCTCAAGCCATTTGCCGATATAGCTATTGGCCGTTTGTACATCCAATTGCAAACCCACCTCTTTAAAGGTGGCTTGTAACGGAACAATAAAGCTACTTTTAAGATAACGATTGAATCGCTCCACTTTACCTTTGGTCTTGGCTCGATAAGGACGGCAGACCTTAGGTACGAACCCATAGGTCTTGGCAAAATCTACTAAGCAAGGGTTCCATCGATGTTCACCTAGGCCATAGGCATCTCGCTCGAGAATAATGCTTTTTGCATTATCAAAAAGAACCTCTTTGGGCACACCACCAAAGAACTCAAAACTTTGCTTGAGTCCTTCTAGCCACGACTCACTACGTTCATTATCAAAGAAGCAAACAAAGCTAGCCCGTGAATAGCCTAGGGTAGCTACAAACGCTTTTAATGGTTGCACTCCTCGGCGAATAATGGTGAAGTCAACTTGCATTTGCTGACCAGGCTGAGTTTCAAAACGGACAAGGGGATCGGCTTGTTTGATAGGTCGTAATGTGGATAAGTAATCACTTAATATCCTAATCTTTCCTGTATAGCCTTGCTCTAAAATCTCTTTAAACAGCACCGAAGCGGGTATCCAATCTGGGTGCGCTGAGCGTATACGCCCCTGAAGATAGGCTTTAAAAGGCGCTAACTTACTCTCTTTAGGTGGCCTGATCTTATAGCTGGGTACATTGCTTATCTCTTGATTAAGATACTTTTTTACCGAGTTTCGAGATATTCCTGTTTCATGAGCAATGGCTTGGATTGAATGCCCCTGCATTTTTAACACGTGTATGGTCATTACCATCTCCTGAGTTAACATGTGGCCTCAAATGGCCACTAGTTTATGCACAAGGTGGTCAATTTTCAATTGCCGACAGTGGTCATTTTTACACTGCCGTTAACAGGGTTTAATAACTCCTATTTACCCTCAGAGTTTTAACTTATTTGTGGCTTAAATACTTTCTTCTAAATCCCTCCTGCTTAACTCGTGCCAAACACAATTAACTAAACTCTCCTTAGTACGCCCATCAATTCCTAGTAATTCTTCTCAATAGATATAAATTACCACCCACAAAATACCCGACTAATTTGCTCAATTAATACCCACAAAATACATGTCCTACTTCTTCTAGGGTTTTTCCTGACTTTCAAAATTACGATTTGCGTATATCATTTACGCACTGAGTAATTTTGTAGGAAATAACAATGAAGCCTCTAAACAAGTTCTTATCAGCAATCGCATTAGCAACACCTTTTCTTTTTGCAGCACAAGCTCAAGCATCTACCTACCCAGACCAAGCAATTCGCTGGGTTGTCCCTTATCCTGCTGGCGGTGGTTCTGACTTTTTAGCCCGTACTATCGGCCAAAAACTCTCAATCAATATCAATCAGCCTGTACGTATTGAAAACAAACCTGGTGGTAATACTTCAATCGGTGCCTCAGATGTCGCTCGCTCTAAGGCGGATGGTTACTCTATTTTGTCAGCAGATAATGGCACCTTGGTATTTAATCCAGCTTTATACAGCACCCTAAGTTATGACGCTGAGAAAGACCTAGCACCCGTCACGCTTATGGGCAAGTTTCCTATGATCTTAGTCGTGGGTCCTAATAGCGGCATTAACAGTGTTGAAGAATTTATTAAGAAAGCGAAAGAAGCCCCAGGCACAATTAGCTATGGTTCTGCTGGCGCAGGTAGCCCACACCACCTTGCGATGGAACTGTTAAAGAATGAAACTGGTATTGATATCGTTCACGTTCCTTATCGTGGTGCTAGCCCATCTCTACAAGATGTAGGCGGTGGTCAGGTATTAGGTATGATGGTTGACTTAGCGGCAGGTAACGGTTTTATTCAAGGTAAAAAAGCTATCCCATTAGCTGTTGCCAGTGACAAGCGCTTAGCACAATTACCTGATCTACCAACATTCGCCGAGCTTGGCTACAGCAATGTTGAGGCAGCAGCTCTAGTTGGTATGGTTGCTCCTAAAGCAACGCCAAAAGACATTCTGGCTAAACTAAGTCAAGATGTGGTGGCAACAATTAATGACGCTGAAGTCAAACAGAAGATGATTGATTTCGGTATCGAGCCTGTTGGTAACACCCCTGAAGAGTACGAGCAACTTCTAGAGAGTGAGCGTGTGCGTTGGCACAAACTCATCAAAGATCTAAATATTAAACTCGACTAATTCACTATTATTAAGGTCACCTCATATATAGACATATATGGGGTGACTAATTATTTTCAGCAAAATCCACCTGAGTACTTACGCTGGTCACGCCAACAATTACCGGTTTTTTACAGTCCTAAATTAGGCTATTGGGTAGTTACGCGTTATGAAGATATTAAATCGGTCTTCCGTGATAATAAAACCTTCAGTCCTTCGGTAGCTTTAGAAAAAATCACACCTAGTAGTGAAGAAGCCAACGAAGTTCTTGCGTCCTACAATTATGCAATGAATCGCACCTTAGTAAACGAAGACGAGCCTGCTCATATGGCACGTCGCCGGCTATTGATGGAGCCATTTACCCCTGAAGCTTTAAGACATCATGAACCCTTAGTA
>CAYFVY010000159.1:0-4018 GCA_964346715.1 uncultured Pelistega sp.
GCCAACACCTGCATCCATTCTTGGCGAAGCTGTATATTGCTTTGCATCTATTTTTCCTTAAGAACAATTTTGTATTGAAAACTATCTGAACGAGTGACACTGTAAGCCAACTCAAAAACCTGTCCGCCTTGATCATGGGAAACCGTCATAACGGTTAAGACTGGCGACTTTCTTGATAAATCTAAACGACTCGCCTCTTCAATCGATGCTAAGCGAGCACCTATCACGCTAGAGTAACGTTGCAAGTGATAATCACGCTGGGCTAAATACGAGCGCATAGAACCTCCTTGGTACGAGGTAAATAAAGCGTTCTTATCTGCTGCAAAGCAATGTCGAATGACACTCACCGGTACACCATCCATTAAACGCAAAGTCTGCACTTCAAAAACTTCCGCCTCACTTGCTAGACCAAGTAGCTCTTGTTCCTCTAAATTTGCCGCACGAAATTGCTTGCGAATCAGGTGAGCGGTGACTTCTTTGCCCTGCTCTTGTACGGTCGAACTAAAGGCATTTTGCAATTGAATCGGATACAAGGTATGGCGTGACAATACTTGAGTACCCTTGCCTTGAACGCGTAAAACAAAACCGTCGTTCTCGAGCACTTCTAAAGCGCGTCGCACTGTATGACGATTAACACCAAAGCGTTTAGCCAGAGGTAATTCACCGCTTAGCAGCTCACCCGCTTTAAAATTAACGAGTTCAACTTTTAACTGATTTGCAATTTGCAAATATAAAGGGCTATCTTGTCTAGACATGTCTACCTTTTAAAAATGGCAGTTTTCGCTGCCACTCTTAACTCTAAATAAATAACTTACGTGTTTTCTGAGAAATCACATCAATAATGCTCACCGCAACAATAATGATCAGTAAGATCGCCGCGCTCTCGGCAAACATAAACCCACGAATGGCTTCCCATAACAGCACACCAATACCACCCGCACCTACCATACCCACAACAGTTGCTGAACGTACGTTCGACTCAAAGCGATAGAGAATGAAAGAGATCCAAAGCGGTAAAACCTGAGGAATCACACCAAAGATAATTTCTTGTAAGCTACTACTACCTGTCGCACGCACACCCTCAACAGGACCTGGGTCAATCGACTCCACGGCTTCGGCAAATAACTTCGCTAATACACCTGTGGTACCGACAAAAAGCGCCAAGGTACCAGCAAAAGGACCTAAGCCTACTGCCACCACAAACAACATGGCGAAAACCATCTCGTTGATTGAGCGCAAAGCATCCATCAAACGACGTACAGGTTGGTATACCCACCATGGCACTAGGTTAGCTGAAGACATAATGCCTAATGGCACTCCAGCGATAACCGCTAATACCGTACCCCAGACTGCAATCTGTATAGTGACAATCATCTCAGAAAGGTACAGTTGCCAATTAGCAAAATTAGGTGGAAAAAAGTCGGCGGCAAATTGCGCCATATTGCCACTATCTTTCCAGAGCAGGTAGGGATTCATCTCCGCACCTTCCCAAGACCAGGCTAAGAATGCTAAAAATAAACTCCAGCCAATAATTCTTAGAATGAGATTTTTTGGTGGTCTTAAGGCTTCAACCTGTTCCACCAAGCTTGCACTGCTCATGCTTATTTCCTTTAGATCTATCTTTTTTGCCTCATGACTAGAGCGATCTCGTTCAATAGAGCATCCCTAGCATGAGGCAAGCTTATCGTTGCTAATTATTTAGCAGCGATTTCTTTCATACGCTTATCAAGAGCAGCTAACTCGTCGTCAAGTGCTTTTAATTGAGCAGCTTTGTCTTCTGCAGATAATTTCTCATCAGCTTCAACAGCAGCACGACGCTTAAACGTTTCTAATTGACGGATTGGCAATAAGTGATCATTGGTCGCTGCTTTGAACTTATCCCAGTCAAGGTTATTCAAGTTCTTCATTTCTTCTGGTGTATCACCGTAAGTCAACAAGAAGTTTTTCAATTTATCTTGATCTTCTTGCGGCAATGTCGTACGGATAACGATCGGGTCACCAGGAATTAATGGAGAGCGCCAGATTTCTTTTAGCTCTTTAGCCTTGTCCGGATGAGTTTTCTCTAAACGACTCATGCTTTCTGTGTTGAATGTAGCTACGTCAACTTGTTTGTTAGCCACTGATAAAGCGTTAACCTCATGGTTAGAGTTCAATGTACGCTTAAAGATCTTGTTTGGCTCAACTTTATTTTGGGCAAATACGTAGTAACCTGGAACAAGGAAACCTGATGTTGAGTTAGGGTCACCGTTACCGAAGTTTAAGTTAGCAGCGTTTTTCAACATATCTTCAACGTTATTGATTGGGCTGTCTTTATGCGCAATCAATAAGCTCCAGTAACCTGGGCTACCGTCAGCAGCAACTGTCGCTGCAATCACTTCACCGTTAGCGCGGTCAACCGCTTCCATCGCAGATTTGTTACCGTACCAAGCGATGTCTACTTTATCAAAGCGCATACCTTGAATAATGCCAGCGTAGTCAGGGGCAAAGAATGCCTTAACGTCATAGCCAGTTTTCTTTTTCATGTCTTCTAGGAATGGATCCCATTGAGACTTTAAGTTCTGAGATGATTCGGTAGAAATAATACCGAAGTTAATGGTTTTAGCTTGTGCTGCTGTGCCGATGAAACAGCTAGCAACAACAAGACTAGCAACTGCTTTAGATAATACGTTCAACATAAAATTTCTCTCAAAAAAGATTTGCAACGATAACTGATACTGATTAAGCCACCATCACGAGGACGTCACCCTCTTTGTCTAATGGCTTGTTCTCACCTTCATGACGTTCAGCACTGGTGTCACCAAACAGGAGGTTGGTACCCAGTTCTGAGCCATAGAGGCCATTTAAAAAATTATTGGTTAGGCCCTTAATTGAGCCTTGGTAGTGAATAGCGCTGTCTTTAAGTGCCACGACATCACGGCAATAACGCACGGCGTAGTCCACTTGATGTAGAGTCACGATGACGGTTTTGCCATCTTTTTGATTGATATCAGCCAAGGTATCCATAACCTTACGTGCCGACTCGGGATCTAAAGAAGCAATAGGCTCATCCGCTAAGATGATTTCTGCTTGTTGGCATAATGTGCGAGCAATGGCCACACGTTGTTGCTGACCACCAGATAATTGAGAAGCACGCTTAAACGCATGCTCTAATAGGCCAACACGTTCAAGTGCTGCATAAGCAAGGTCTTTGTCTTCTTGATTAAAAAGCGACAAACTACCGCGCCAGCGTGGGATACGTCCCAAGCGGCCAAGCAAGACGTTCTGAAGAACACTTAAACGGCCGACTAAATTAAATTGTTGGAAGATATAACCAATATCAGAGCGAATATGGCGTACTTTCTTACTTAATACGCCGTTCGCTTGTACTTGTTGGCCGAGTGCGAATAATTCACCGCCCTCTTTTCTATTGGCTCTCTCTAATCCAGCTAAATGGCGTAATAAGGTTGATTTTCCAGAGCCTGAGGCACCGATTAATGCAACCATAGCGCCTTGTGGCACTTCCAAGTCCAAACTATGTAGGACTTGTTTCTTGCCAAAGGTTTTATTTAACTGTTTAACAGTAATTGCTGCGGTCATAACAATGTCTTTAAAATTGAATTGCAGCCATCATACAAAGCAAATATGACGTCAATCTTAAAGATTCGTTACACTTATATGACAAGTGAGGTTTTTACCGTCATTCTTGACTAGACAAGTTAAGCGGATGTTTTTTAAGCATAAAAAAACACCTAGCTAGAATCGCTAGGTGTCTTGATCTGTCGTAAGGACAAGTTTATGACAAATAGAGTGAAAAATTTTTAGGCGGCAGGTGTACGCATCGTCACAAATTCTTCTGCCGCTGTTGGATGTATACCAATCGTACTATCGAACACGGCTTTCGTGGCACCCGCTTTCATGGCGACGGCAAAACCTTGGATAATTTCCCCGGCTTCATCACCCACCATATGCATGCCAACTACCTTATCACTGGCCTTATCAACAATGAGTTTCATTAAGGTACGCTCATTCTTACCGGTCA
>CAYFVY010000160.1:0-1772 GCA_964346715.1 uncultured Pelistega sp.
CAAGCATACGGGCGACAGTATGATCGATCATCTCATCTAGGTCTTTAGGATGATGATAAAAGGCAGGTAACGGAGGGAAGATAATTCCACCCATCTCAGTAACCGCCGTCATATTACGTAGATGCGCCAAATTAAAAGGTGTCTCTCTTACAGCCAACACAAGGCGACGGCGTTCTTTTAAGTGAACATCAGCCGCTCGCGTAATTAAGTTATCTGAAAAAGCATGTGCCGTTGCCGCTAAAGTACGCATTGAGCATGGCAGAATAATCATGCCCACTGTGTCAAATGCTCCACTGGCTAATGTGGCACCCACGTCACGAAAACCATGCACTTGGTCGGCCAAGGCATTTACCTGGCGCCGATCCATATCTAGTTCGTATTTAATATTTAAAAGGCCTGATGGAGACACTATTAGATGTGACTCAACATCAGGCACGGCCTGCAATTGTTGTAGCATGCGAATGGCATACACCGATCCCGTAGCACCGGTGATACCAATCACGAAACGCTTTTTACTCATCAAAAGCGCCTGACTCTTCCAACACTTCTTTCAACTCACCATTAGCAGCCATCTCGTTCATAATGTCAGAACCACCGATGAACTCACCCTTAACGTAAAGTTGAGGAATGGTTGGCCAGTTTGAGTAAGCCTTAATGCCATCACGCACTTCTTGATCTTCAAGCACGTTAACCGTAACCAATTTCTTCACGCCTAATTCGCGCAAGATCTGAATAGCACGGCCAGAGAAACCACATTGTGGGAACTGAGCAGTTCCCTTCATAAATAACACCACTGGGTGCTCTGTTACGGTTTCTTTAATAAAATTCTGAACTTCACTCATGTTCTTCAACCTTTTTGAAAAAACGACACTCATAATCGACTAGTTTACAGCGATTATTCCTAATAACCGAGTATTTTACCCTGTTTTTCTCTATGAAAAAGAAAACCCACAATTCTTAGTCAAGCGTTAGGTAAAAGCGTGTAGAAAAATTAAGCTAAAAAGCCCCCGCTTATCCGCTCGATACCCGCTAAATCTTGGCGACTCTCAACCTGAACAAAACCACCATCCCGCAACAATTCACGCACTGCCTCAGCCTGATCCCAACCATGCTCTAACCATAAAGGCGCACCTGGTTTTAAATAAGCGGGAGCACCTGCAATGATTTTACGAATCGCTTCCAAGCCATCCGCAAAATCTGTTAAGGCACCAGTAGGCTCAAAGCGTAAGTCACCTTGCTGTAGATGTTCATCATCTTTATGGATATAGGGGGGATTGGAAACTATCAAATCAAATTGCTGAGCTGGAATATCCACAAACCAATCACTCAGCACAAAACCTACGTTCTTAAGTTGCAAATTGGTGGCATTGGTTTGGGCTAACGCTAAAGCTTCTGGGCTATAGTCACTTGCTAAGACTTGAGCTTGTGGCTGATAGTGTGCAATGGATAAGGCAATTGCTCCACTCCCCGTGCCCATATCAAGTACCTTCAGTGGCTCAGAGCTCGATGATCCGCTTTCAAGCAAGCCCTTATCAGTCCAGTCATCTCTTGCAACAAGAGCCGAGCGTCCTTCTAAGACGTGCTCTAAATACTCTAACGCGGTTTCCACCAAGACTTCCGTATCAGGACGGGGGATTAGAACAGCAGGATTGGTAGCAAACGGAAGTCCCATAAACTCTCGTTCACCTAAGATATAAGCCATTGGCTCACCGTCGACACGGCGTTGCTCTTGTGCTTGTAAAGATGACAGCTGCTCAGCACTCAAGACATAA
>CAYFVY010000160.1:1782-3999 GCA_964346715.1 uncultured Pelistega sp.
ATGGGCAATCATCCAGGCTCGTGTTACCTGCAATAACTGGGCAACAAGCATACGTGCCTCAGTTAAGGGCAAAGCACTTTGCTTAAAAAATTGCGCCAGTGTTAACATGCCTACATCCTCAATAAGGGCTAAGCACAGCAGCTTCGTTATTCTTAAGCCGCTACGCCTTTTTCACCTTAATTACACGCTAAATATTAGTCATCACCCAACTGAGCCAACAATTCGGCTTGGCGCTCAGAAATTAAAGCACCAGTTAGCTCATCAAGAGAGCCATCCATAATTTGCGCTAATTTGTATAAGGTTAAATTAATACGGTGATCCGTCAAACGGCCTTGTGGATAGTTATAAGTACGGATACGTTCTGAGCGATCGCCTGTACCCACTAAACTCTTGCGGTTCGCTGCTTCTTTAGCTTGTTGCTCTTGACGTTGAACATCATTAATACGAGCCGCCAAGACGCTCATCGCACGGGCTTTATTCTTATGCTGCGAACGGTCGTCCTGACATTCAGCAACAATACCCGTTGGAATATGTGTAATACGTACGGCTGAGTCGGTCTTATTCACGTGCTGACCACCCGCACCACTGGCACGATACGTATCAATACGCAAATCTGCAGGATTTAACTCAACTTCAGCGAATTCATCTGCCTCAGGTAATACGGCGACAGTACATGCCGAGGTATGCACACGACCTTGTGATTCTGTTTCAGGCACACGCTGAACGCGATGTGCGCCCGACTCATATTTCAAGCGACCATACACCCCGTCCCCATCAATACGCGCAATCACCTCGCGATAACCGCCTAACTCAGAAGGGTTCTCGCTTATCACTTCCACGCGCCAACCATTCTGCTCGGCATAGCGGCTATACATACGGAATAAATCACCCGTAAAGATGGCACTTTCATCACCACCAGTGCCCGCTCGGATTTCGAGGAATACACTGCGGCCATCATCAGGATCTTTAGGTAAAAGCTCGACTTGCAGCTTTTCCTCAAGTTCTTCAAGACGCTCTTTCGCGGCTTTCATTTCTTCTTCACCCATCTCTTTCATCTCAGGGTCAGACATCATTTCAATAGCCGTCTCTAAGTCACCTTCAGTGTCAGTAAACTCTTTAAACAAGACAACGACTGGCTCGATCTCACTACGCTCACGCGACAGTTTACGAAAGCGGTCCATATCTTGCACAGTTTCAGGCTCAGAAAGAATTGCATCCACTTCAAGCAGTCGTTGAGTCAGTTGCTCCAAACGAAAGCGCATTGATTGCTTCATAATTAAATACTCTAAATGTAAAATTTTTGAAAAAGGCTAAGTGCTCATGGCACCTGAGAAGCTGAGAAGATATAAATTAAGATACTAAACCCAGCGTTAAGAGGCAAAGTCAGTATAAGCGTGAGTGAGATGGGAAGTTGAAAGTTAACTAACAGATTTTCGGTGTTGGCTTTATTAATTAAGCTAGGCATGTAACTTAGTACATTGCGCAACACGCCAGACCATCAACACAAGACGTCATGACTGACTTATCAATAGACAGGCTGGCTAATGCTTATTTTCTGGCAATAGCTTATTTTCTTCGTATGGGAATAACTTTGGTAACATACCCGCAAAATGCGCACGCTCTTCCTCAGGGCAGCGATTAAGTGCCTGCATCGGTGCATGCAGATATTTCTGCGTCAAACTACGTGCCAAGCGCTCAAGCACCTCATCAGGATCCATGCCCTTAGCAAGTAATCTGCGCGCACGCTCTAACTCATGTTGACGCACAACATCCGCACCGGCATTCAAACCCTGAATCACTGGCACAACAGTACGCGTTTGCATCCAGTGCATAAAACTCTGTACACGACTATCAATAATCGCTTCAGCCTGAACAACGGCAGCTTGACGTGAGTCATTACCCATCTGCACCACGCGACCTAGATCATCCACGGTATAGAGATAGACATCATCAAGATTAGCAACTTCAGGTTCAATATCACGTGGCACGGCTAAGTCGACCATAACCATTGGCTTAAAGCGACGTAGCTTAGTCGCCTTTTGGATCATACCTAGACCTAAAATAGGCAAGGCAGAGGCCGTACAGGACACCACGATATCATATTCATGTAGGTGTTGTGGCAGGTCGATTAATTTCATGGTCTGTGCATCAAAGCGTGAGGCCAAGGCCTCACCACGTTCAAGCGTACGGTTAGCCACCATAATCGACTTAGGACTC
>CAYFVY010000161.1:0-1248 GCA_964346715.1 uncultured Pelistega sp.
GGCCTGCTAAGCGCTCAGGATAACGTAGACCTGTCATCAGTGCCATGGCACAGCCTTGTGAGAAGCCTGCTAAGAAGATATTCTTGCTTGCAATACCCCGCTCGTTCTCGCGCTTGATGAGTGCCTCAATATCGGCTTGAGACTCACGCAGCCCCACTTCATCATCACGACGATCTATGCGGCCTAATTCTAGAATATCAAACCAGCCGCGCATCGCCATACCATTATTAATGGTGATCGGGCGAATTGGTGCATTCGGGAAAACAAAGCGCACACCGACATCAACAGGAAGCCGTGCATCCAAATAATTGAATATTGAACATTATCGCTGGTGGCGACGTCAACGGTTTCTAAATACTCACTCATGGTTAATCCTGTGTCAATATGAAAGGTTTTAAGAATTGAAACAGCGCGCGGTAACTCTTACGTTGCGGCTCTTGGTCTGGATTTAAGTTAGCATTCTGTGACTGCTCTTTGCGTGCGGCGCGGATTAAGGCGCGCAGCTGTTGACCATCAATTTCGGGGTAATCATTTAAGAAGTGAGTCAACTCACTGTCATCGGTAATAAGTCGATCGCGTAGGCTCTCTAGGCGATGCATCTGTGCCGTGACCTCTTTGGAGCCATGCTCCCAGATATCAAATTGGCGGCGAATTGCATCGACATCGGCATTACGCAGTAGCTTGCCGACATAATGGGTCTGGCGACGGCGTCCCTCACCACGTGTGGTGATTTTCTGGCAGTCGCGAATCGCCTCTAATAGTTTCTCATCAATCGGCAGTTGCTTAACCTTGTCAAAAGGCAGCTCGACTACTTTCTTGCCTAGTTCTGTAATGGCCAATAGTTCGCGCTTAACCTGCGATTTGCTTGGGCCATCATAAACATCGTCATCATCTTCTAAATCTGTTGGATTCATCGTCGTAAAGAAAAAGCTCTAAAAATTAGTGAATATCCGTTATGATAACCTTCATTGTGAGTACCTGTCATCTATAGTGATATATGAAAAGTAATAAAGAATTTGAAACCTTAGTACAACAAGCCTTAAGTGATGCGAAGCGTCTTGGTGCCAGTCAAGCGGCTGCTGAAGTCTCTGAAACTCAGGGCTTAGAAATTTCTGTGCGTAAGGGCGATGTAGAGACCGTTGAACAGACCAAGGATCGCTCCTTAGGTGTGACGGTCTATCATGGCAAGCGACGCGGATCGGCCTCAACCTCGGTGCTGAATAGTCAAGCCATTGCGGATACGGTGAA
>CAYFVY010000161.1:1258-3414 GCA_964346715.1 uncultured Pelistega sp.
CAAGTATACTGCTGAGGATGATTTTGCAGGCTTGCCTGACTCTGAAGACTTAGCTACAGAGTTCCCAGATTTAAAACTCTATAAACCATGGCGGCTTGATTCGGCGCAAGCGATAGATCTCGCCTTGCAAGCTGAAGCGGCTGCTTTAGGCTATAACAAGGCGATTAGTAATTCCGAAGGCGCCAGTGTTGATAGTCATCTCGGTCATTTTGTCCTGGCCAACTCTCTTGGATTTATGGGCGGTTATCGTTACTCACGTCACGGCATGTCGGTGGCAGTGATTGCGGGCAAGGGCGATAAGATGCAGCGTGATTATTGGTACACCTCGCAACGCTACCCTGAGCTCTTGGCCTCTCCACGCAGTCTTGGCGAGTATGCTGCTCAGCGTGTATTAGCGCGTCTATCGGCCAAGCGTATCCCAACCGGTAAATACCCAGTCTTATTTGAGGGGCCTTTAGCCATTGGTCTACTTGGTTCCTTAACGCAGGCGATTAGCGGAGGCGCGCTGTATCGTAAAGCCAGTTTCCTTTGCGACAGCTTAGGCAAGGACATCTTCGCCTCACATTTGAGCTTGCGCGAGGACCCTTTTATCAAAGGCGCTATGGGCAGCTCGGCCTTCGATGATGAAGGGGTTCGCACTCAGGCGCGTGATTTGGTCAGTGCCGGTGAGTTGCAGGGCTATCTTTTATCGTCCTACACAGCGCGTAAGCTCGGCATGAAGACCACGGGTAATGCGGGTGGTTCGCATAATTTGCGTCTACGCTCCACGTTGACTCAAGCTACCGATGATTTCGCTGCGATGTTGAAAAAGCTGGGAACTGGCTTATTAGTCACCGAGCTTATGGGACAGGGTGTGAATTACGTCACAGGCGACTATTCGCGAGGCGCTTTCGGTTACTGGGTCGAGAATGGTGAAATTCAACACGCTGTCGAAGAAATTACGATTGCGGGCAATCTGAAAGATATGTATAAGCAGATTGTTGCGGTCGGCAGCGATGAGTACACGCGCGGCGCCTAAACCACAGGCTCAATTCTGATTGAGCAAATGTCGGTAGCGGGGCTTTAGGCGTGTTGTGGTAATTGCTGCGAGCAAGATGGCTAAGGTGGGCTGCGGTTAAGGCGAGATGCGGTTAAGGCGGCTCAAGCAAGGCGGCGCCTTGAGCTTGAGCTAGACCTCTAAGTAATTACGCTATTTAGTCCCTTAAGCCCTTGCTATAAGTCGGCGATAGTGTCAGAATAAATTGTCACCGTTAATACGGTTTTAAAACATTGTTTATTGCAGTCTGAGGAGAGTTAATTCATGAAAAGACGTTCGTTTTTGAAAACAGCAGGTGTCGGTGCGATTGCAGGTACCGCCGCGATTGGTGCGCCGGCTTTTGCCCAAGAGAACCCTGATGTTAAATGGCGCATGGTATCAAGCTTTGCGCGTAACCTAATTGCACTGTATGGCAGCTCAGAGAAGTTTGTTAAATACGTGAAAGAAGCCTCGAACGGCAAGTTCCAAATTGATGTATTCCCTCCTGGTGAGATTGTTCCTGCGCTTCAAGTAATGGATGCGGTGTCCAATGGCACGGTACAAGCAGGTCACACTTGCGGTTATTATTATTTCGGCCGCAACCCAGCGTTCTGTTTCGATACGGCTGTGCCTTTTGGCCTAACAGCTCGCCAGATGTTTGCCTGGATGACCGAAGGTAATGGTATGACGCTATTGCGCGAGCTATTTGCGACTGTGAATATTGTTAACTTCATGTTGGGTAATACTGGTGCCCAGATGGGTGGTTGGGACCGCAAAGAAATTAAGAATGTCGGTGACCTTAAGGGCTTGAAAATGCGTACCTCGGGTATGGCAGGTGAAGTTCTCGCGCGTATGGGTGTGATTCCTCAGCAAATTGCGGGTGGCGATATTTATCCTTCACTTGAAAAAGGCACTTTGGATGCGGTTGAGTTCGTTGGCCCATTCGATGATGAGCGCTTAGGCTTCCAGAAAGTGGCTCAATACTACTACTACCCAGGATTCTGGGAAGGTGGCCCACAAGTGTCGCTGTACACCAACCAAGATGCATTCAACCAATTGCCAGATCACTGTAAAGCGATCCTAGATCAAGCTTCACGCGCGGCTACGATTGATATGTTAGCTTCCTACGATGGACATAACC
>CAYFVY010000161.1:3473-3964 GCA_964346715.1 uncultured Pelistega sp.
GGTGCGGTATTGCGTGAATTGCCACGTGATGTGATGGAAGAGGGCTTCAAACAATCTAAAGCCTTATACCAAGACTTTAGCGCTAAAGACCCACTCTTTAAGAAAATTCACGATGACTATATGGCCTTCCGTGATGACTTAGCCCCATGGTTTAACGTGGTTGAAGGCTCTTACACACGCTTCTTAGCGTATGCACTTAGCCAAGAACGTAAGTCGTAATAGTTGGATTCGCGCGGGAGTGTGTAAACTCCCATTTAGCCCATTAATGCCAAGTAGGTGTTGATGGGCTAAATTATTGGTTTGGCTTAGATTGGTTTAGTTGGGCTGGGTTTGGTTTGGCCGCGTTTAGGCAGCAGCGCTCAGTGATTGGGTCACCAGTCCGCTTTAGAAAGAAGCATGCACAAAATATTTTACTGGGCCAGGCCTTCAGTATGATGCATTTCCAAATTAATACTCAACTTGTTTAGTAGTTTTAAAATGTACTAATTCGC
>CAYFVY010000162.1:0-3948 GCA_964346715.1 uncultured Pelistega sp.
TAAATTCCTATAATACTGATTATCATAAGATAATTGTTTTTATATAATAATTAGTTATATGGTTAGAAAAAATCAGTTGTTCGTTTAGCCTATAAAAATTCGTATAGTAAACCCTATCATAAATTTAATTTAGTGGGATTTTGGTATGAAGATTAGTGCGAAACTTTCGGCTTTATTCTTAGGTTTAAGCTTGGCGACTGGTGCTGTGGCACAAACTGATGGTGCTTTTTTAAACGTTTCTTATGACGTTATGCGTGACTTTTATAAGGATTACAACCCTCTATTCTTAAAAGAATACGCTGCTAAGCATAACGGTGCGACATTAAATATTCAACAATCCCATGGTGGTTCAAGTAAGCAAGCCTTAAGCGTTGCGAATGGTTTGCAAGCTGACGTAGTGACCATGAACCAAAGCTCTGATGTCGAATTGCTTGAGAGCAAGGGTCTCATTGAAGCTGGTTGGGACAAAGAGTTCCCTGACCATGCTGTACCATTTACCAGTGCTTCAGTTATCTTAGTGCGCAAAGGCAATCCTAAAAATATTAAGGATTGGGCTGACTTAGGTAAAGACGGTGTACAAGTGGTGATTGCTAACCCGAAAACGACGGGTAACGGTCGCTATACTTTCTTAGCAGCTTATGGCGCAGCCTTGAAAGAAAATAATAATGATCACGATAAGGCCAAAGAACTTGTTCGTGCCATCTTTAAGAACGTACCTATCTTGGATAACGGTGGTCGTGCCGCCACAACCACATTCGTACAACGTCAAATTGGTGATGCCTTAATTACCTTTGAGAACGAAGCGAATATGGCAGCACGTGAGTTTGGTAAAGACCAGTTCGAATTGGTCTATCCAAAATACTCAGTGAAAGCAGAGAACCCAGTGGCTATCGTTGATACCGTAGTCGCTAAGAAGGGCAGTGAGGCTGTGGCGAAAGAATACTTAGGCTACTTATGGAGTGATGCTGCGCAAGAATTAGCGGCGAGCTTGTACTTGCGTCCTAGCAACCCTGAGATCTTAGCTAAACACAAAGACCGTTTCCCTGAACTAGATACTTTCCGTGCTAACGATGTATTTGGTACATGGCCAGAAATCATGAAAACTTACTTTGCCGATGGCGGCGTGTTTGACGAGATCAATAAGCGCTAAGCCTTAGTGTAAGTTTAATCAGTATTTGTATTCATTATGTATTTATTAAAATCACCGACCATTATTCCAGGTTTTGGCATCAGTTTAGGGATTAGTATTTTTACCTTATCTTTACTCGTGGTGCTACCCTTTGCCGCCGTGGTGTATAGCACCACAGGCATGGGTTGGAGTAACTTCTGGTCGGTTATTTTAGAGGAACGTGTTCTTTCCTCTATCTATTTAACACTCAAAGTGTCGTTTGGTGCGGTGATTGTTAATGTGATTTTCGGTACCATGATTGCCTGGGTCATTACACGCTATCGCTTTCCTGGGCGTAACCTGATTAATGCCTTAGTGGATTTGCCGTTTGCCTTGCCAACTGCTGTTACTGGGATTGCCTTAGCGACACTCTATGCACCTAATGGTTGGCTAGGTCGTTGGTTTGATTTCAAAATTGCGTTTACCCCCCTAGGTATTTGGATCGCACTAGTGGTAGTGAGCTTGCCTTTTGTTGTACGTGCTGTGCAACCCGTTATCGAAGAGCTGAATGCCGAATTAGAAGAAGCGGCAACCACACTAGGAGCTAATCATTTAACCATCTTCCGTCGTGTGGTTCTGCCGGAATTGGCGCCGGCCTTAGTGATGGGTGCTGGGATGGCGTTTGCTCGTGCAACAGATGAATATGGCTCGGTAATTTTTATTGCAGGCAATAGTCCACATGTCTCTGAGATCCTACCCGTGATTATTACGGGTAAGTTAGAGATGTTTGATACAGCGGGTGCTTCAGCGGTTGCCTTATTTATGCTGATTATCTCTTTTGTCATCTTGTTTGTTTTCAATAGTGCGCAATGGGCCTTAAGTAAGCGTTTGGGAGCGCGAGTATGAGTCAAATCAATCCACATATCGGCGAGCCCAAGTGGGTACGTATTCTCTTAATCAGCTTAGTCCTCGTGTTCTTAGGACTAATGCTGATTATTCCTTTGTTTTCTGTTTTTATTGAAGCCTTTCGTCAAGGCTGGGATCTCTATATCGCCGCTTTGACTGAACCCGACGCTTGGGCGGCCATTAAGCTTACGCTATTAACCGCTGCCATTGTAGTGCCTGTAAATGCAGTTATCGGGATTGCGATTGCCTGGTTAATTACACGTTATGATTTTCGTGGCAAGCAATTATTTACCACCTTGCTCGATTTACCTTTTGCCGTATCGCCTGTGGTAGCTGGCTTAATGTTCGTGCTTTTATTTGGTCTCAACAGTCCCTTAGGTGGCTGGTTTGAAAGCCAAGGCATACAGATTATTTTTGCTGTACCTGGGATTGTTATTGCGACCTTATTTGTGACTTTCCCTTTTGTGGCGCGTGAGTTGATTCCGCTGATGCAGAGTCAAGGTGATCAAGAAGAGCAGGCCGCTTTAATTCTTGGTGCGAATGCCTGGCAGATGTTCTGGCGTGTGACTTTGCCGAATATAAAGTGGGCTTTATTGTACGGTTTGATTTTAACCAATGCCCGTGCCATGGGCGAGTTTGGTGCGGTAAGTGTGGTCTCTGGTCATATTCGTGGCTTAACCAATACCGTGCCATTACATGTAGAAATTCTTTATAACGAATATAACTTTGTCGGTGCCTTTGCCGCTGCAAGTCTATTGGCTTTCTTGGCAATTTTTACCTTAATTATTCAACAGGCCTTGAGCTATATCCAAGCACGTAAATTACGTGTCAGCCTAGAGCGTAGCACCCCTACAGAATCTTTAAAAGAAGTGACAGTATGAGTATCGAAGTCAAAAATTTAGAAAAGCATTTTGGTTCATTCCATGCCTTAAAAAATATCAACATTCATGTGCCAACTGGTGAATTAGTGGCTTTATTAGGTCCTTCTGGCTGTGGTAAGACGACACTTTTGCGTATTATCGCTGGCTTAGAAACAAGCGATAGTGGCCAGATCCTATTTGATGGTCAAGACATCACTCATACTGGGGTGAAGGAGCGCAAGGTTGGCTTTATGTTTCAAAGCTATGCCTTATTCCGTCATATGAGCGTATTTGAGAATATTGCTTTTGGTCTACGTGTATTACCGCGTTCACAGCGCCCAAGTAATGCCGAAATTGAGCATCGTGTGAATGAGTTATTGGAATTGGTGCAACTCAAGTGGTTAGCCAAAGCCTATCCGCATCAACTCTCTGGTGGTCAACGTCAACGTATTGCGTTAGCTCGTTCTTTGGCGGTGCGTCCTAAACTCTTATTACTTGATGAACCTTTCGGTGCTTTAGATGCCAAGGTACGTAAAGAACTGCGCCAATGGTTACGTGATATTCACCATGAGTTGAATATTACCAGTCTCTTGGTAACACATGACCAGGAAGAGGCCTTAGAGATTTCTGACCAGATCGTGGTGATGAATCACGGTCTTGTTGAGCAGATGGGTAATGGTTCTTCACTTTACCACGCACCACAGACCCCGTTTGTCACAGAATTCTTGGGTGAAGCAAGTGCCTTTACCGGCTATATTGAGAATCAGCACTGGCACTATGGACAGTTTGCGTATCGCTTAGAGCAACCCGTAAATAGTGAACAAGCCATTTCATATATTCGCCCACATCAGTGGAAAATTCAGCGTGAGAATCAAGGCGCTATGCTAGCGACAAAAGTGCGTCATATTCATGATATGGGTCCATTACTACGCCTCACAGTACTAGATGAGTTAAGTAATAAGGCGATTGAAATTCTATTAACACCAGCCGATCAGGCGCAGGCACGTTATCAGGTAGGCGAGTCTTTATACCTGACACCAATGCAGATGCAAGTATTTGAGAAACCTAAGGACG
>CAYFVY010000163.1:0-1003 GCA_964346715.1 uncultured Pelistega sp.
CAGTGGCCACTTGCGTATTGCGGCCACTGAAGGCTTTGGCAGCTATGTGGTGACTCCCTTATCATTGTATTTCCAAGACCAGTATCCTGGTATTACCTTGGACGTTATGCCATTTCAGCGTTTTGTGAATCAGACTAAGCGGGAGGCTGATATTGCTATCACGATTGAACGTCCACAGCGCGGCCCTTATGTCTATAGTAAATTGTGTGACTATGCGTTAAAAATTTATGCTACTCGGGAATATTTACAGAATCATCCGCCGATTGAGTCTTTAGATGATTTGCAAGCGCATCGTTTTATTGCTTATGTGGATGAGTTGATTATTTCAGATCAGCTGCGTTATGTGGATGATGTGGTGCCCAGCAGTCGAGTGATTTTTAGAAGTAATAGTGTCGTGGCACAATTACGTGCCTGTTTGCAGGGTAAAGCCTTAGCGGTCTTACCTTGTTTTATGGGAGCAACTCAGCCGCTTTTACAAGTCGTTTTGCCCGATGTCTTCACCTTAAAACGTAGCTTCTGGATATATTTTCATGAGGATTTAAAGCAGTTAAAGCGTATTGAAGTTTTTAACAATTACTTAAAAATGATGATGGAGAAAAATAAGAAACTCTTGGTGGGTGATGCTAATATATTAGTTAGCCACTAAGAACCGTTAATAGGCAAGAGATTTGGAGGGTAGAGATATGTATAAGCGAATTCATAAATTATTAGCAGTGCCTGCACTGTTATCTGCTCTGTCTTTGTTTCATTTGGGTGGGCATGCTCAAGCACAAGATTTTAGTCAAGCGGCTGAAGTTGGTCATGGCTTTAATATCCTGCAAGAAGCGCCACAGCAATTGGCACCACCTACTCAAGCTGGTGAGATTCAAGGTGTTATCAATGCCGTTCCTAGTATTGATTGGTTCCCTGGTGCGCGTGTAAGTACAGCGGCACGCGATGCTTTACAGCTTATGCAAGCTGCTGAGCAGCAAGGCTTGAATTCCAAGTATTACAAAGTTGAAGA
>CAYFVY010000163.1:1013-3922 GCA_964346715.1 uncultured Pelistega sp.
GCAAAGACAGTTTGATTCAGCACAGTTAGCTGCGTTTACGCAGCGCTTCGAAAATCATTTCATTGACTATGTTTTAGATTTAAAGAATGGTCGTGTTAAGCCTGAAGATGTGAAGCAAAAGTTCAACCGTGAAGTGTGGACGCGTGAACAAGCCCATCGCTTTATTGCTGACTCTATAAACTCAGATGGTTTGCCAGCAAGCTTACAGCGCCTAATGAGTGCCGTGCCCATGTATCCTGCACTGCTTAAGGTATTGGCGGATTATCGTGCCCTGGAAAATCACCCTGCTTGGAGCACGCCCTTAAGCGGCAGTGCGAATCCTGGGCAGACTTATAAGCAATTAGATGTGCTAATTGCACGCTTACAAGCGCTAGGCGATCTGAAGCAAGCAGAAGCATTACCAACAACGTATAGTGGTGAAATTGTTGAAGCGACTCGACGCTTTCAACAACGTCATGGCTTCAAAGGGGATGGTAAGTTAGATAAGGCAACGATTAATAGTCTAAATGTCACACCGAGTCAGCGCGTTAAGCAGACTTTATTAAATATCGAGCGCTTACGCTGGACCCCGCTCACAACAGGTGATCGTATGATCGTTGTGAATATTCCTGAGTTTGTGTTGCGTGCCTATAATGTTACACAGGGCTCGGTAGAGTCGCCCATTGAAATGCGTGTTATTGTCGGCCGCTCTTTTGCCACCGATACGCCCTTATTTGATGGTCAACTGTCAGCGATTGAGTTCAGTCCTTATTGGAATATCCCAATATCCATTGCGCGCTCAGAAACCATTCCTAAGATCCGTGCTAATCCAGGCTACCTAAATGCATCCGGGATGGAGTTTGTCTACGGTAATTCGGTCTCTACTGTAGCTTCAGAGGCAAATATTCAAGCTGTCTTAAGTGGTAAGGCAAGAATTCGTCAACGCCCTGGTCCGAAAAATGCTTTAGGGGATATTAAGTTCATCTTTCCCAATAACCAAAGTATCTTTTTGCATCACACGCCATCGGTCGGTTTATTTGATCGTTCACGCCGTGATTTAAGCCATGGTTGTATCCGTGTGGAAGAACCTGTTGAGTTAGCACAATTTGTTTTAGCACGTCAAACTGAGTGGACAAAAAGCCGTATTGAAAACGCCATGAATGCAAAAAAATCCAGTACAATCAAGGTAGTAGACCCAGTAACTGTGGTTTTAGCCTACTCGACTGTGGTCGCTAAAAACCAACAAGTCTATTTCTATAATGATATTTATGGACAAGATGACTTATTGGCAAAAGCCTTAGCGAGACGTCGCCCATAAACTTCTTGATAGGAGTAACTAATACATATGGAGAACAATTAGTGAATAATCGTCGTCAGTTTTTGCGATCATCAACTAAACTCGTGGTCGCTGGTTCGCTGATGTCATTTGGGATTGGTGCGAAAGCAGCCGTGCGCCCAAATACACCTTATTTTTTATCATTAGATCATACCCACACATTAGAGCGTATTGGCTTGCAATATCGCTTGGGTGACGATTACCTTCAGCCCGCTTTAGGGCGTCTTAATCGTTTCTTGCGTGACCACTACTCAGGCACGGTGGGAATTATCGACCCACGCTTATACGATATTCTGAGTGATATGAAGAGACTTCTACGTACAGACTTGGCTTATCATATTATTTCGGGTTACCGAGATCCGCATACGAATGAGCGCTTACGTACGACACGTGGTGGTGGCGTTGCCAAAACCAGCTTACATATGCAGGGTCGTGCCCTTGATGTTCGTATGCCAGGAGTTCCCTTAGCGGAATTACGTGATGCTGCCTTAGAGTTGAAAGCGGGTGGAGTGGGTTATTATTCACGTGACCGCTTTGTGCACATTGATACGGGGCGGGTGCGCTCTTGGGGCAGTTAATACTGCTTTAGTCATACGCTTATGCATTTTTCTAAAATTAGGGTAAGATACTCAAGCTTTAGTTTTTTTCTGTGTCTACTTTTTACGCAAGGAAAATTTGCATGAAATTTGCTGAGTTTAAGCCAGGTATGGTTTTTAAGCAGGGTCCTTACCACCTGACAAAGAAGAAATGTTGGAGTTCGCTGAACGCTATGATCCGCAATGGTTTCATATCGATGAGGAACGAGCCAAACAAGACCGTTGGGGTGGTTTGATTGCAAGTGGTTGGCAGACCTGTGGTATTGCCATGAAGTTAGCCGTTGAGGCCTGTCTTAAAGACTCAGAAAGTTTTGCTTCGCCAGGTTTGGATGTGGTCAAGTGGTTAAAACCTGTGCGCGCAGGTGATGATTTGTATTGGCAAGGTACGGTCAAGGCGACCCGCACATCAAATACACGTCCTGGAATTGGAATTATGCTCTGGTCTTGGGAAGTACGTAATCAAAATGAGGATATTGTTTTGGAGTTAGACGCGACAAGCTTGTTTGATTTGACTGAGAAAAAATAATAAGTCAGACACTTGAGTTCTTGGTGTAGAGTAGATAATGCCAAATGCGCATAG
Source organism: uncultured Pelistega sp. (assembly GCA_964346715.1). Classification (GTDB taxonomy): domain Bacteria; phylum Pseudomonadota; class Gammaproteobacteria; order Burkholderiales; family Burkholderiaceae_B; genus Taylorella. Next base: position 3,505 of record CAYFVY010000163.1, read on the forward strand.
TTCAGCATAGATTAGTATGGCGTTCCCATAAGGGAGCGCCATTTTGTTTTTAACTAAGTTTTTAGTTGAGCTTTTAACTAAAGACCACCGTCTTATTACCATGTAAAAGAATGCGATGTTCTACATGGTGACGTACCGCACGTGATAGCACGAATGATTCCGTATCGGCTCCCACTTTTACTAGATCTTCCGCTGTCATACTGTGATCGACGGGTTCAACAGCCTGCTCAATAATAGGACCTTCATCTAAGTCTGAAGTGACATAGTGGGCAGTGGCACCGATAATTTTTACCCCACGAGCATGAGCCTGGTGATAAGGGCGGGCGCCTTTAAAGCTCGGTAAGAAACTATGGTGAATATTAATGGCTCGCCCTGCTAACTGTTCACACATCTGATTAGTCAAGATTTGCATATATCG